>NZ_MAPV01000153.1 GCF_001700505.1 Streptomyces mutomycini | reverse complement strand
TCATCAGAGTCTGACCCCACCCGACAGCGGGCCCCGGACCCGCCCGCACCTACCCCACCCCGCTCGCCTCCCCGCTCCCGTCGGAGGCCGGAGGGCAGCCCCGCCATGCCCGGAACCGACAGGAGACCCGGAGGGCACGGCTATCGATCCACGAGCCGCTACGACCGATCAGGAGAACATATGCCCCACCAGCAACGACGCCGTGGGACCCGCGTGCGTGCGGTCGCGGGCACGGCAGTGATGACATTCCTCGCCGCCGGATGCGCCGGAGCGGGCGGCACCGCGTTCGGAGGGGGTGACGCACTGAACGTACTCATGGTGAACAACCCGCAGATGGTCGAGCTGCAGAAGCTCACCGCCGAGCACTTCACCGAGGAGACGGGCATCAAGGTGCACTTCACCGTGCTCCCGGAGAACGACGTCCGCGACAAGATAAGCCAGGACTTCTCCAACCAGGCCGGGCAGTACGACGTCGGCACCATCAGCAACTTCGAGGTGCCCTTCTTCGCGAAGAACGACTGGCTGCACCCGCTCGACAGCTACGCCGCCGAGGACACCGCCTTCGACCAGGACGACATCCTCGAACCCCTGAGGGAGTCGCTCACCGCGGAGGGCAAGCTCTACGCCGAACCCTTCTACGGGGAGTCGTCCTTCCTCATGTACCGCAAGGACGTCTTCGAGGCGAAGGGTCTCACGATGCCCGCGCACCCCACCTGGAAACAGGTGGCCGGCCTCGCGGCGGAGGCGGACGGCGCCGAGCCCGGCATGAAGGGCA
Organism: Streptomyces mutomycini; assembly: GCF_001700505.1. Classification (GTDB taxonomy): domain Bacteria; phylum Actinomycetota; class Actinomycetes; order Streptomycetales; family Streptomycetaceae; genus Streptomyces; species Streptomyces mutomycini. The sequence continues at coordinate 42,738 of NZ_MAPV01000153.1, read as the reverse complement.
TCTGTCTGCGTGGACTGCCCGGCTGGGGCGAGCTCATCGCCCCGCTCACCACCGTGGTCAACACCATGGGCGGCACCTGGTTCACCGAGGACTGGGAACCCCGGCTCACCTCGCCCGAGTTCAAGAAGGCCACGAAGTTCTACGTCGACCTCGTGCGCGAGCACGGGGAACGCGGTGCCTCCCAGGCCGGGTACGCCGAGTGCCTCAACAACATGACGCAGGGCAAGACCGCCATGTGGTATGACGCCACGGCCGGTGCCGGTTCCCTCGAGGCGGACGGCTCCCCGGTCAAGGGGAAGATCGGCTACGTACCCGCGCCGGTCGAGGAGACCAAGAGCTCGGGATGGCTCTACACCTGGGCGTGGGGCATCCAGAAGGCATCCAAGAAGTCCGACGACGCGTGGAAGTTCGTCTCCTGGGCCTCCAGCAAGGAGTACGAGTCGCTCGTGGGCGAATCCAGCGGCTGGTCCAACGCACCGGCCGGCAAGCGGGCCTCCACCTACGACAACCCCGAATACCTCAAGGCGGCAGGCGCCTTCGCCGACGTCACCGAGCAGGCCATCTCCGGCGCCGACCCGAAGAACCCGGGCACCCAGCCGCGCCCCGTGCCCGGCATCCAGTTCGTCGGCATCCCCGAGTTCACCGATCTCGGCACCAGGGTCGCGCAGGAGATCAGCGCGGCCATCGCCGGCCGCCAGTCCGTCGACCAGGCGCTGGCCACCTCCCAGAAGCTGGCCGAGCAGGTCGCCAAGGAGTACCGATGACCACAGCAGTCGGCACCACGCCCCAGTCGCCACCCCGGCCACCCGCCGCTCCCGCCCGCAGGAGGACCGGCCCCCGGGCCTGGGCCACCAGGGCCCCGCTCCTGCCCGCCCTGGTCTTCCTGATCGTCGTCACCCAACTGCCGTTCGTGGCGACCCTGGTGATCTCGCTCTTCGACTGGAACTCCCTCAACCCCGACAAACGCTCCTTCAACGGACTCGACAACTACGCGTCGGTCTTCACCGACGCCGCGCTCCGCGACTCGGTCCTCACCACGATCCTGCTGACCGCGAGTGTCGTCATCGCCACCGTCGTCATCGGACTGGCACTCGCGCTGCTCCTGGACCGTACGTTCTTCGGCCGCGGCATGGTCCGCACCCTGCTCATCACACCGTTCCTGATCGTGCCCGTCTCCGCCGCGCTGCTGTGGAAGCACGCGCTCTACAACCCGGAGTACGGACTCCTCAACGGCGCGCTGAGCTGGGTGGGGGAGCTCTTCGGCGACACGACGCCGAGCCAGCCGGACTGGATCGCGGACATGCCGCTCCTCGCGGTCGTCGCCGCGCTGGTCTGGCAGTGGACGCCGTTCATGATGCTGATCCTGCTCGCGGGCCTCCAGAGCCGGCCCGCCGAGGTCGTCGAGGCCGCACGCCTCGACGGGGCGAGCGCCTGGCAGACCTTCCGTTACCTGACCCTGCCGCACCTGCGCCGGTACCTCGAACTCGGGGTCCTGCTCGGCGCCGTCTACATCGTGCAGAACTTCGACGCCGTGTTCACGATCACCGCCGGCGGACTCGGCACCGCCAACCTTCCCTACACGATCTACCAGACCTTCTACCAGGCCCACGAATACGGACTGGCGTCCGCCGCGGGAGTCGTCGTGGTGATCGGCACGATCATCATCGCCACCTTCGCGCTCCGGACCGTCTCGTCCCTCTTCAGTGAGGAGGCGAACCGCGCATGACCACCGCCACCGTCCCCGCGCCCGCCCCATCCGTGCGACGCGTCCTGCGCAGGGCCAGGCGGCGCTCCGCCGCGCTCGGCCTGCTGGCCTGGGCGGCAGGACTCGCCTTCTGCCTGCCCGCGCTCTGGATGCTGCTGACCTCGCTGCACGCCGAACCGGACGCCGCGACAAACCCGCCGTCCCTCTTCGCACCGCTCACCCTCGACGGCTACCGGGCCTTCTTCGGCGCCGACACCGGGGTCACCCCCTGGCCGCCACTGCTCAACTCCCTCGGCGCCTCCTTCTTCTCCACGGTCCTGGTGCTCCTGCTGGCGCTCCCGGCGGCGTACGCCCTCTCCATCCGGCGCGTCCGCAAGTGGACCGACGTCATGTTCTTCTTCCTCTCCACCAAGATGCTGCCCGTCGTCGCCGGTCTCCTCCCCGTCTACCTGTTCGCCAAGAACGCCGGGATGCTGGACAACATCTGGCTCCTCGTCCTGCTCTACACCTCGATGAACCTGCCGATCGCGGTCTGGATGATGCAGTCCTTCCTCGCGGACGTGCCGGTGTCCGTCATCGAGGCCGCTCAGGTGGACGGCGCGAGGCTGCCGACCGTCCTGGCCCGGGTGGTCGCGCCCATGGCCGCGCCGGGCATCGCCGCGACCGCCCTGATCTGTTTCATCTTCAGCTGGAACGAACTGCTCTTCGCACGGGTGCTCACCGGTGTCGTCGCCCAGACCGCACCCGTCTTCCTCACCGGGTTCGTCACCAGTCAGGGCCTCTTCCTGGCCCAGCTGTGTGCCGCGTCCGTCGTCGTGTCCCTGCCGGTGCTCGCCGCCGGCTACGCCGCCCAGGACAAACTCGTCCAGGGCCTGTCTCTCGGAGCAGTGAAATAATGCAGGCAGCGATCGTCGAAGCCCCCGGCAAGGTCTCCGTCACGACCGTCCCGGACCCCACGCCCGGCCCCCGCGAGGTCGTCGTGTCCGTAGCCTCGTGCGGGCTCTGCGGCACCGATCTGCACATCCTGCAGGGCGAGTTCGCGCCCACGCTGCCCCTCGTCCCCGGCCACGAGTTCGCCGGGGAGGTCGTCGGCCTCGGACGCGACGTCACGGAGCTGGCCATCGGCGACCGGGTCGCCGTCGACCCCTCCCTGCACTGTCACGAGTGCCGCTACTGCCGCAGCGGACGCGGCAACCTCTGCGAACGCTGGGCCGCCATCGGCGTCACCGTCTCCGGCGGCGCCGCCGAGTACGCGGTGGCCCCCGTCGCCAACTGCGTCCGGCTGCCGGAGCACATCGACGTGAAGGACGCCGCCCTGATCGAGCCGCTGTCATGTGCGGTCCGGGGCTACGACGTACTGAACAGCACCCTCGGTGCCGAGGTACTGATCTACGGTTCCGGGACCATGGGCCTGATGATGCTCGAGCTCGCCAAGCGCACCGGGGCGGCGGGTGTGGACGTCCTGGACGTCAACCCCGACCGCCTCGCCACGGCAGCTCTCCTCGGCTGCTCCCGGTCGGCGGCCGGGGCCGACGAACTCGACCGGCCCGGTGGCTGGGACGTCGTCATCGACGCCACGGGCAACGCCGCGGCCATCCAGGACGGCCTGGGACGCGTCGCCAAGGGAGGAACCTTCCTCCAGTTCGGGGTCGCCGACTACGCGACGACGGCGGTGATCGAGCCGTACCGCATCTACAACCAGGAGATCACCATCACCGGCTCGATGGCCGTCCTGCACAGCTACGAACGAGCCGCCGCGCTCTTCGCCACCGGAGTCCTCGACCCGGCCGTCTTCATCAGTGACCGGCTTCCGCTCGCGCAGTACCCGCAGGCCATCGACCGCTTCAAGGCCGGCATCGGCCGCAAGATCGTGGTCGAGCCGTGACGGGAGGGCCCGGCGCCGTCCTCGTGCTCGGCGAGGCACTCGTCGACCTCGTCCCCGTCGCCGGGGACGGCGGCGTGCGGACCGCCCAGTCCGGCGGGGCTCCGGCCAACGTCGCCGTCGGGCTGGCCACACTCGGCACCTCCGTATCGTTCGCCGGCGGTCTCGGCGGCGACGGCTTCGCCCGCATGCTCGAGGAACGGCTGCGCAACGCCGGGGTCGACCTCACGCTCTGCGGACGCTCGGGTCTGCCCACCGCGCTGGCCGTCGCCGAGCCGGACGCCGGTGGAACGGGTTACCACTTCCACCTCCAGGACACGGCGACGTTCCGGCTGCCGGACCTCTCCGCGCGGGCCGCCGGGTTCGGAGCCGTGTACGTGGGCGGCCTCGCGGCCGTCGTCGAACCGGCGGCAACCGCCGTACGGGCGACCGCCCTCGCGGCCGCCGAGCACTCCCTGCTCGTCGTGGACCCCAACGTCCGCCAGGACCGCACCCTCGGGGCGGACCACGGCTCGGCGGCGCTGCGCGAGCTGTGCGGCCTCGCCCATGTCGTGAAGGCCAGCGACGAGGACCTGGAGAGGCTGTGGCCGGGGCAGGATCCGGAGGAGACCTGCCGGAAGCTGGCGGCCGGAGGCCGGCTGGTGGTTCTCACCCGGGGCGCCCGGGGCAGTACGGCGTACACAGCGACGGCACCGCCCGTGTCCGTCGCGGCCGCGCCGGTCGAGGTGGTCAACACGATCGGTGCGGGGGACGCGTTCGCCGCGGGCCTGCTGAGCCGGATGGGGGCCCTCGGCGCCTTCACGGCGACACCGGGGCCCCAGGAGCTACGAGACATGCTGGCCTTCGCCTCCCGGGCCGCAGCCTCGGTCTGCGCGCGGGCGGGCACGGAGCCCTCCGTGGACTGACAGGGACGAGGCATCCGAGCGTCAGCCCGGTGCCCTCGCCGCCGGCGGCGAGGGCACCGGGCGCCGGGTTTGGTCCGCCCGTCCGAGCCGTCACAACCGGGCGCTCATGTCCGTCATCCGGAACGCATCCCGTGTGGACTGCGTCTCCGGCGGGCAGGTGAGGCATCCTCTGCTGGACGGGCAGAGCGGGCCCGCGGCGGTGAGTGGATCTACCGCCGCGGTCTGTGACGGAGAAGGATTCGGAACCAGATGGCAGACAACTCGGACCTGTTGGCATTCGTGCGGGCACGCCTCGCCGACGAGGAGAACATCGCGCGGGAGGCGGGCGGCGACGGCTGGCGGACGCCGGCCGAGACACCCGGAGAGGTGCACGACCGCACGAGCGGTATCGCGTTCGTCGTACGGTCGCGCGCCTACGACCGGCACATCGTCTTCCAGGACCCGGCGCGCACCCTGCGCCGCATCGAGACCACCAGGGTCCTCCTGGACGAGTACGAGGAGATCGCGGTCCTGGACACCGACCGCCCGGCCCAGGACTTCACCTCGGGCCGCGCCGTCGGGCTGGGGTTCGTCGTGCGGCAGACGGCGGCGGAGCACGCCGGGCATCCGGACTACCGGGTGAAGTGGCTGCCCCGGTTCTCCCACTGGGGCCCGCCCTCCCCTCCGGAGTGAGGACGCCGTCCTGAGGCCGGCCGCCGGCATCCGTGTGACCGGCGGTCTGCCGGCAGCTTCTGCGGCCCGCGCTCCGGAACGCCGCCGCACCGGCTCGCCTCGCGGGGCGAGCGGCCATCCGGAATGCTGGGCTCCATGCGCTGTCCGTTCGCGAACCGGCTGGACGGAGCGCCTTCGGGGCCGACCGCGAGGAGACGCGTATGACGGGCACGGCTGGTCCTCTGGAGGGCCGCGTCGCCGTCGTGACGGGCGCCGCACGCGGCCTCGGCGCGGCCATCGCCCGCGAACTGGCGAACCGGGGCGCAACGGTCGCGCTGATCGGCCGGGAGGAGTCGACGCTGGCCGAGGTCAGCGACACGCTCCCCGGTCCGGCACGGTGCTGGGAGGCCGACGTCACCGACGACGCCCGCATGGCGGAGGTGGCGGACGAGGTCCGGGAACAGCTCGGGCACGCCTCGGTCGTGGTCGCCAACGCGGGGCTCGCCGAGGGCGGCCCCTTCGCCGAGTCCGACCCGGCGACCTGGAGACGCGTGATCGAGGTGAACCTGATCGGCAGCGCGATCACCGCGCGCGCCTTCCTGCCCCACCTGCGTACGACCCGGGGCTACTACCTGCAGATCGCATCGCTGGCCTCCATCGGTGCCGCGCCGTTGATGAGCGCCTACTGCGCCTCCAAGGCCGGTGTGGAGTCGTTCGGGCACGCGATTCGCGCCGAGTTCGCCCATGAGCACGTCGGGGTGGGGATCGGCTATCTGAACTGGACCGACACCGACATGATCCGCGACGCCGACCAGCACCCCGTCCTGCGCGAGCTGCGGGCACACATGCCGAGGCCCGCGCGCAAGGTCTACCCGGTGGAGACCGTGGCACGTGCCATGGTGCGGGCGGCCGAACGGCGCAGTGCCGCCGTGTACGTGCCCGCGTGGCTCCGCGCCACGCAACTGGTGCGTGCCGCCATGCCCCCGGTCGTCACCGCGCTCTCGAAGCGCGAGCTGCCGAAGCTGGAGCGCAGGACCCAGTTCGTGGCCACCGGGCTCCTCGGAGCCGGCGGACGGGCCGACGCCGAGGGCAGCCGTAGGGCGGACGGCTGAATCCGCCCCCTCCGGAGCGGACCGGGTTGGACTGAGTACGGGGGAGCGGCGCGTATGAGTACGTGACCCGATTCCGGAACGCGCGCCCGCTGGTCGAATGGGAACCATGGTCCCCCAAGCGCCGACGCGCCCCCGCATCCAGAACCTGACCAGTGCCGGCACGGCCCTGGCCGTGGCCCTGCTCCCGCTGGCCGTCGGCGTCCTCATGGCCAGGACCATGGCCCTGGATCCGATGGCACCCGTGAACGCACTGGTCACCGGCGGAGGACAGCGCGTCCGTCTCGCCCCTTCGCGCTGGATGCTGAAGGCTCGAACGCACGCGCTTCTTTCCCGACGGTAATGAAACCTTTGTCCAGTAAGCGCTGTCGCATTTGTTACACGGATCCGAGCGGTCCGGGCAGGGGTGCAGGGGGGTGGGTTCAGGGTGAACGAGATGTGATGACTGTGTGAACGGCCCCCTCGAAAGGGTCGGTGCAATGATCAACGGTTGACAGGTCTACGACTGTCGGGATTCATGCCGCATGCAGTCGTGTGTGACAGAAATGTCCGCATCTCGTCACACGAACCAGGGCGCCTTTCGGCCACCGGGAAAGCGGGACAAAGTTTGCGTTCCCGGCACGACGCCGGGGTCGGAAAACGCCCGGGACTCCATTCCGGGCCTGCATGATGAGGGGTTTCCATGTCCCGTTCCGCACGACGGATCACCGCCACCGTTCTTGCCTCAGGCGCCCTGCTCGCCGCAGCGGCTCTGCCGGCATCGGCCGATGGCCGGGACCACGGTCACAACCGGCCGTCGCACCGCTCGGCGGTCGTCCTGGGTGAGATCCAGTACGACAGCCCCGGCCGCGACAACGGCTCCAACCGCAGCCTGAACGCCGAGTGGGTGACCGTCACCAACACGAGCCGTCACTCCGTCAACCTCCGCGGCTGGACGCTCAGTGACGAGAGCCGTCGGACGTACAGGTTCGACCTGCGGCTGCCGGCCCGTTCCTCCGTCCGCGTCCACACCGGTGTCGGCCGTGACACCCGGCACGACGTGTACCAGGACCGTCGCCACTACGTCTGGGACAGCAGGGACACCGCGACGCTCCGCGACAACCGCGGGCACAGGATCGACTCCGAGTCCTGGGGCCGGTACCGCGACGGCGGTTACCGTGACGGCGGCCACCGCGACGGAGGTCACCGCGGCAACCGCTGATCAGCGGCGGTAGGGGGAAGCGGCGTTCTCCCTGACTGAAACGGCGTACCACGGCTCACCCCCGTGGTGCGCCGCATTCGTGCAGCCCACGGCCGCCGTAGGGCGGGGTCTGTGCATCGGGGGGCGTTGAGTGATGTCAGGATGGACCCATGACCATCAAGGCGTATTTCGACATCACCATCGACGAGAAGCCCGCTGGGCGGATCGTGTTCAACCTCTTCGACGACGTTGCCCCCAAGACCGCGGAGAACTTCCGCGCGCTGGCCACCGGTGAGCACGGCTACGGCTACGCCGGCTCGCCGTTCCACCGGGTCATCCCGGACTTCATGCTCCAGGGCGGTGACTTCACCCGGGGCAACGGCACCGGCGGCAAGAGCATCTACGGCGAGAAGTTCGCCGACGAGAACTTCACCCTGAAGCACAACAAGCCTGGCCTGCTCTCGATGGCCAACGCCGGCCCGAACACCAACGGCTCGCAGTTCTTCATCACCACGGTCCTCACCCCGTGGCTCGACGGCAAGCACGTCGTGTTCGGCGAGGTCGCCGACGAGGCGAGCATGGAGCTCGTCCGCAAGATCGAGACGTACGGCTCCTCGAACGGCAGCACCAAGGCGAAGATCGCCGTCTCCGAGTCCGGCGTTCTCTGAGGCACGCGACGGGGCTCCCGGCCGGTTTCCACGGGCCGGGAGCCCCGCGCCGTCCCCGCGGCCGGCCCGGCGGCCGACCGGTCTCCGGGGCGAGGCCGTCAGGGCGCGACTCGATCGTGTCCCGGCCTTCCGTGCTGGCATGATCGGGGCATGGAAGAGCGCATCATCGCCGCGTGTGACGGGGCATCGAAGGGCAATCCGGGGCCTGCGGCCTGGGCATGGGTCGTGGCCGATGGCCAGGGGAGCCCCCGGCGGTGGGAAGCGGGCCCTCTGGGCACGGCCACCAATAACGTCGCCGAGCTCACCGCCCTGCTGGAACTGCTGAAGTCGACGGATCCCGCCGTGCCCGTCGAGGTGCGCATGGACTCGCAGTACGCGATGAACGCGGTGACCAAGTGGCTGCCGGGGTGGAAGCGCAACGGCTGGAAGACGTCGGCGGGCAAGCCGGTCGCCAACCGGGAACTGGTGACCGGCATCGATGAGCTGCTGAGCAGCCGCAGCGTGACCTTCCGCTACGTGCCGGCGCACCAGGTGGGCGGCGATCCGCTCAACGCTCTGGCCGACCAGGCCGCCAGTGAGGTGGCCGTCTCCCAGCAGGCGGCGGGTACGGCGTACGGCACGGCTGACATGCCCGTCCCGGCCCCGGCCCGCTCGACGAAGAGCCGGACGGCGGGGGCGGCCGACGGCGGGACCGCGGGCGGCTCCACGGGCCGGACGCGCTCCGGCGGTACGATCCGGGCGAAGTTCGCGGGCCGATGCCACTGCGGGAAGCCCTATGCGGCCAAGGACATGATCGCCAGGAATCCGAACGGCTGGGGCCACCCGGAGTGCCGGGCGGCGCTCGCCTGAGCCGTCGCGGAACGGCTCAGATGTCGGCCCAGACGAGCCGGCCGGACACGCTGGTGCGGGTGCCCCATCGCGTCGCCAGCATGTCCACGAGCATCAGACCCCGGCCGTCCTCGGCCACCGACGCCAGGCTGAAGCCGTCGATCCCGTCGAGGGCCACCGGACCCGGGCCGCCCGCGCCATGAGGTTCGCCTGCTGGCGGGTTGGCGGACTGCGGTGAGCGTGGTCCGGGCAGCCCCGGAGCGTGCCGCCGCCCGCGGTTCCACACGCAGATGCGCACCCGGCCGGGGGTCCGCACGAGGCGGCAGCGGATCCGCCGGCCCGCGGTGTGCTCCACCGCGTTGGTGACCAGCTCGGTCACGACCAGGGCCGCCGTCTCGACGCGCTCGTCGGGCTCCCCCCAGCTCCGCATGGCTTTCTGCACCCGGTGCCTCGTCAGGGGGACACTCCGGGCGGCGCGGGGGATCCACCAGTTCTGTGCGCGTCGACCCGAGCTCTCCGGGGCCTGGCGCGCGCTCGCGACTATTTCCGACATGTACGTACTCTCCGTGCAAAGTGCATACTTTGCAAGAGGCAGAATGCCGGAATGGTCCGTTTCTGAGTCTGCCCGCCCCGGAAACCGCACCGCATCGGCGCATGCGAGGAAGGTACGTGGATGAGGCCCCGATCCGGCCCCACCGTCGAGCACCGCGTCCTGGCGGCGCGCCTGCGACTGCTGCGGGAACGTGCGGGCGTAAGCCTCCAGGCGGCAGCCGTGGCACTGGGTGCCCACCCCGCCACCGTCCGCCGAATCGAGCGCGCCGAGACCGGGCTCGACCCCCACCAGGTGCGCGTCCTCCTGGAGCGCTACGAGGTGTCGGCCATGGAGGCCGAGCCGATCATGGCGGGCCTCGCCGCCGCGAACCTGCCGGGCTGGTGGCACCGGTGGCGGGACGCGATGGAGCCGTGGCAGCAGGAGGTCATCGGCATCGAGTCCTCCGCCGCGCTCATCCGGACCTGGCACCCGGCACTGGTCCCGGAGCTGCTCCGCACCCCTGCCTACGAGGCGGCCCTGTGCCGGACCCTGACCGCCGATCCCGCGTCGAGGCGCGAGGGCCGTCTCGAACTCCTGGCGGAGCGGCAGCGGCGGCTGGAGGATCGCGGTGCGGCGCTGTGGGCCCTGTTCCCGGCCGCCGCCCTCCACACGAGCGTCGGCGGTGCCGCGGTGATGGCCGAACAGCGGGCGGTGCTGGAGGAGGCCGCGCAACGGCAGCACCTCACGGTGCAGGTGGTGCCCCTCGACTTCCCGCCGCACCCCATGACCGGCGTCCCGCCGATACACCTGCTTCGAGCCCCGGCCCCGGAGATCGGCGACCGTGTGGTCCTGGAAACCCCCGGGGCCGGGGTGGACATCATCGGTGAACCGGCCGCCGTCATGGACTACCGCATCAGGCTGGACGCCGCGTGCACGGCCGCCCCGCCCCCGGGCCCAGCCCTGCCGGAGGACGGCCGGGGCACCGGGAACCGTTGAAGGCCGTCGCCTCGTTGTGGTTTCGATCGTCCGATGACGGTCACGCGCAGAGTACGGAACCCGGGAACGAAGCGGAATCCAGCAGAGACCGACGCACCGCCCCTGCGAGAAGGAGTGAGAGACATGGACAACTGGCGCATGCACGCGGCGTGCCGCGAAGAGGACCCCGACCTGTTCTTCCCCATCGGCAGCACCGGCCCCGCGCTCGTACAGGCCGAGGACGCCAAGGCCGTCTGCGGAACCTGCCCCGTGCGGGAGCAATGCCTGGCATGGGCCCTGGAGAACGGACAGGACTCCGGCGTCTGGGGAGGCCTGGACGAGAACGAACGCCGCGCCCTGAAGCGCCGTCGCGCCCGGCAGCACGCCAGGAGCCACGGGTGACACCTCCTGGCCACGGCCGCCCCGCCGGGAGACGATGAGCCATGGACACCTCGGTCTGGCTCATCATCGGCGCGCTGGCACTCCTGCTCATGGCGGGTGCCGCCGCCGTCCTCCTGGTACGCGTGATCCGCGCCAGGAAGCTCCTCGTCGACGCGGGCATCCCCCTGCGCAACAAGGCGCTCGTGTGGGCGGCGGTCATCTACACCGTGTCGCCCGTCGACCTTCTGCCGGACCCCGTCTACCTCGACGACATCGGCTTCCTGCTGCTCGCGCTGCGCTCGCTGCACACCGCGGCGCACGCGGCCGGCCTGAGGCGTGGGCCGAAGGCCACGCGAACGGAACCGGGCGGCAACCTTTCGGCTTCCGGGAGCAACTGAGGGGGCGTAAGCCGTCCCCTGCCAGAAGGTGCCTCCCGTGGAGCCTCTGCTTCCCCACCCCCGTTCCCGCCGCAAACGCCGTACCACCCGTACCCGCGCGCTGATCGGCGCTCTGGCGGCGGGGCTGCTCGCCGCAGGCGGGCTCGTAGCGCTCGGCCCGGCCTCGCAGGCCGCCACCGCCAGGCAGGCCGAGGCGCTCGACCGCGGTGTCGTGAGCGTGCACACCGACAGCGGGAACCTCGTCAGCTGGCGCTGGCTCGGTACCGACCCGGACAACGTGTCGTTCAACGTCTACCGGGCCGGCACCAAGGTCAACACGTCGCCCGTGACCGCCTCGACGAACTACTTCCACTCCGGCGCGCCGGCCACCGCCGACTACACGGTGCGCGCGGTCGTCGGCGGCGTGGAACAGGGCGACTCGGTGCACGCGATCCAGTTCCGCGCCGGATACAAGGACGTGCCCATCAGCCCGCCCGCCGGCGGGACGACACCCGACGGGGTCGCCTACACCTACGAGGCCAACGACGCCTCCGTCGGCGACCTCGACGGCGACGGTGCCCTCGACTTCGTACTGAAGTGGCAGCCCACCAACGCCAAGGACAACTCCCAGTCGGGCTACACGGGCAACACGGTCATCGACGGGATCCGCCTCGACGGCACCCGGCTCTGGCGGATCGACCTCGGACGCAACATCCGCTCCGGCGCGCACTACACCCAGTTCCAGGTGTACGACTACGACGGTGACGGCCGGGCCGAGGTGGCGATGAAGACCGCCGACGGCAGCGTCGACGGGGCCGGGAAGGTGATCGGCAGCTCCTCGGCCGACTACCGCAACTCCTCCGGCTACGTCCTGTCCGGACCCGAGTTCCTGACGATGTTCAACGGGAGGACCGGCGCGGCGATGGGCACCGTCGACTACGTGCCCGCGCGCGGCACGGTGTCCTCATGGGGCGACTCCTACGGCAACAGGGTCGACCGCTTCCTCGCCGGCACTGCCTATCTGGACGGTGCCAGGCCCTCCCTGATCATGGCGCGCGGCTACTACACGCGCAGCGTCATCGCCGCCTGGGACTGGCGCGGCGGGGCCTTCACCCGGCGCTGGACCTTCGACACCAACAGCTCGACCAACTCCGGCAAGGGGTATGACGGTCAGGGCAACCACCAGCTGTCCGTCGCGGACGCCGACGGTGACGGCAAGGACGAGATCATCTACGGGGCGATGGCCGTGGACGACAACGGCAGCGGACTGTGGACGACGAAGAACGGCCACGGAGACGCCATGCACGTGGGGGACCTCGATCCGTCCAGGGCCGGCCTGGAGGAGTTCAAGGTCGACGAGGACAGCTCGAAGCCGTCCTCGTGGATGGCGGACGCCAGGACCGGTCAGATCCTCTGGTCCACCCCCGCGAGCGGGGACAACGGGCGGGGCGTGTCCGGCGACATCTGGTCCGGCAGTGCCGGCGCCGAGTCCTGGTCCTCCGCCGTCTCCGGTGTGCGCGGCCCGAAGGGCGACGTGGTCACCAGCCGCAAGCCGTCCAGTTCCAACTTCCTGTCCTGGTGGGACGGCGACACGACCCGCGAACTCCTCGACGGCACCCGCATCGACAAGTACGGCACGTCGGCGGACACCCGTCTGCTGACCGGGGCCTCGGTCCACTCCGGCAACGGCACCAAGGCCACGCCCGCGATATCCGGCGACCTCTTCGGCGACTGGCGCGAGGAAGTCGTCTGGCCGACCACCAACAACACGGCGCTGCGGATCTACTCGACGCCGTACGAGACCGGCACGAAGATCACCACCCTGCTCCACGACACCATGTACCGGACCGCGCTGGCCTGGCAGAACACCGCCTACAACCAGCCGCCGCATCCCAGCTTCGCCATCGGCAGCGGGATGGCGACCGCGCCCCGGCCGAGCGTCACCACGCCGTAGCGCGCCGGAGCCGGCAGGTCCCGCCCCGGTGGGTGGGCCCTGCCGGCTCACGCTCGGAACTGCGCCGGGCCAGGTGCGGCCGGCACGTCGAAGGTGCCCTCGGAGGTGAGGCCCTCGACGAACGACCGGAAGTCGGGGGCCAACGCCAGTTCCTCGTCGCGTTCGACGTCGAACCAGGTGACCGAGGGTTCGCCGTACGGGCCGCACGAGCGGTAGTCGAGCGCGATCCAGGTGTGCCCGTCGCCGGACAGGAGCACGATCGGTGACGGCAGCCCCCACTCCTCCACCAGATACGCGGAATCGAGCAGGGAGGTCATTCCGGCGTGTTCCCCGATACCCGTCAACTCGTCGAACGGGACGTGGCTTTCGCTCCAGGACGTGGGGCGGGTGGTGGGGAACGCGTCTCGCTCCGAGGACACGACGCCGCCGTTCCGAGCCCGCAGGAGTACGAGCAGGTCGGCCGGCAAGGCCACGCCGAGCACACTTTCGGCCTCCCGTACGGCCTCGTCCGTCAGGGCCGGTCGGACTCCGTGCCGGCCGTCCTCCCAGAACGTGGCTCTGACCTCGTCGAATCGTGCCATGGCCGCACCCTATGCTGCGGCGCGGCCGCCATGCCTGCGGGCGCCGCACTGTCGGGACGGCCTGCCGCCGCCGCCTCCACGCGCATCGGTGCCGGGCGAGGGATCGCTGTTCTCGGGGGACGCGGCGCGGGCGGTGCCGAGGCCCGTTCACGGCTCGTTCACCGGCCGGATCCGTCCGCGGCATTCCCACGCACGCCGTGGGCGCCTACGCTCGGCCGCGAATCGATCAACGCCGCACGCCGTGTCCGTGCGATGCTGACAACGTTGTCCACATCTGTCGGAGGTATCCGAGAACATGCCCTCCAGACCGTCCGCGGCCCGGCGCCTCGCCGCACGCGCCGCCGCGATCGTCCTCACCGGCGCGCTCGCCGGTGCCGTCACGCCGCCGGCCGCCCAGGCCGACGCGCTCGTCACGCGTCCCACGGCGTACGTGGATCCGATGATCGGAACGGCGAACGGCGGCAACACCTATCCCGGCGCGGTCCGCCCGTACGGCATGATCGCCTGGTCGCCGACCAGCACCACCGGCGACCAGACGAGCACCGGGGCTGCCAACGGCTACGAGTACGGAGTCACCCGCATGCGCGGGCTGAGCCTCACCCATGTCAACGGCGCAGGATGCAACCCGGGCGCCGCGGGTGACGTGCCGGTCATGCCGTTCGTCGGCGACGTCACCTCCTCGCCCTCCGCCGACACCAAGGACGCCGTCTACGCGTCCGGCTTCTCCCACGACAACGAGCGTGCCGTGCCCGGCCGTTACACCGTCAAACTGGACTCCGGCGCCACCGCCGACCTCGCGGTGAGCGAGCGGGCGGGCGTGGCCGACTTCAGTTTCCCGGCGGGCAAGCCCGCCAACCTGCTCTTCCGGGTGTCCAACTCCCTCAACGGCAGCGAGGACGCCGAGGTCGAGATCGACACCGCGAACCGGAAGGTGACCGGTTCGGTGCTCACCGGGGCGTTCTGCGGCCGGCGCGCCAACGGCGGGACCAACAACCGCAAGAGCTACTACCGGCTCTACTTCAGCGCGTCCTTCGACCGCGCGTTCTCCTCCAACGGCACCTGGAAGGACGGCACCCTCGCGCCGGGTGCGACGAGCGCGAGCGGTGGCGAGGGATACGCCACCGGAGCCGACCGCGCGGGACGGGGATCGGGCGGCTGGGTCGGCTTCGACACCGCGGCCGACGACGACGTCCGTATGCGGATCGGGATCTCCTACGTCAGCCAGGCCGGCGCCGAGGCCAACCTCCGCAAGGAGATCGCCCCGAGGGCGAGCGTCGACGACGTCGCCCGGGCGGGGTCCGCCGCATGGGACCGAGAGCTCTCCTCCGTGCGCACCGGCGGCGGCAGCGACGCGCAGCGCACCTCCTTCTACACCGCGCTGTACCACTCTCTGATGCAGCCGAACCTGATCAGCGACACCGACGGCCGCTACCCCGGCATGGACGGGAAGCCGCACCGTGTGACGCGCGGCCAGAAGGCCCAGTACAGCAACTTCTCCGGCTGGGACCAGTACCGCGCCCAGATCCAGCTCCTGGCACTCCTCAAGCCGAGGATCGCCGGGGACTTCGCCCAGTCGCTGTACAACTTCGCGCGGCAGAACGGCGGTGTCTGGGACCGCTGGGTGCACGTCAACGGCGCCACGCACGTGATGACGGGTGATCCCACCGCCGCCACCCTCGCCACGTTCTACGCGATGGGGGTGCGCAACTTCGACTACGAGGGCGCATTCGAATCCCTGGCCCGCCAGGCCACGGTGCCCCACCCCGACGGCCTCTCCGACGCGGGGTGCCCCGGCCAGTGCGCCGGCCAGCGGCCCAACCTCGCCCAGTACCTGGAATCCCACTACGCGGCCCAGGACGTCTGCCACTGCTGGGGCGGTGCGGCCGAGACCCTCGAGGACGCGGTCGCCGACGCGGCGCTCGGCCGATGGGCACGGCTGCTCGGACGCGACGAGGAAGCCGACGCCTTCGAGGAGCGCGGCCTCTGGTGGCGCAACGTGTTCAACCCCCGGGCCGGCGACGGCGCCGGGACCACCGGCTACATCCAGGCACGCAACCTCGACGGCTCCTGGGTGACCCCCTTCAGTCCCGGCAGCGACAAGGGCTTCGCCCAGGGAACGAGCGCCACGTACACCTGGATGGTCCCGCAGGACGTGCAGGGCCTGGCGGAGGCCATGGGCGGCAGGGAGACGGCGGCGAAGCGGCTCGACGCCTTCTTCCACACGGCGGACGGCTCCTGGTCGGTCAAGGGCGGTGACGCGCTGCGCTACGACCCCACCAACGAGCCCGGAATCCACGCCCCTTGGCTCTACAACGCGCTGGGCCGGCCGTGGAAGACCCAGGAGACCGTGCGCGAGATCGTGAACACGGTCTACGGGACCGGCCCACGCGGTCTGCCCGGCAATGACGACCTCGGCACGATGTCGGCCTGGTACGTCTTCTCCGCCCTGGGCATCTACCCGCAGACGCCCGGCAGCGCCACCATGCTGCTCGGGGCGCCGCTCTTCCCCTCAGCGGTGCTGGACCGGCCGCAGGGCGGGGACATCCGCATCAGCGCTCCGCAGGCCGATGCGACACATCCGTACATCGACGCGGTGAAGGTCGACGGGCGGGCGAGCGACAGGTCCTGGACGGACGCCCGACTGGTCACCGGCGGGGGGTCGTTGACCTACCGGCTGGCCGACCGGCCGAACACGTCCTGGGCCACGGGGCCTGCGGGTCTTCCGCAGTAGCACACCAACCGGCCCTGAACCGCGATCCGGTGGGCGGCGCGACGCCGCCCACCGGATCACGCCTGCCCGCTGCCGGGGACCGGAAGGGGGTCGTTTTTCTATCGTTGAAAATTCTGCGTGCACGACCGTTGTCAGGTGTTTGGGGCTGTGGCTCAATGTTCGACTATGTGCAGTGCTTCGCGGTCCGGAGCACTCCGGCTTCTTCGACGAGGACGACGCCTTGATACGACAACCAGTCCGCCCGCGCACGATTCTCAGAACGCTCGCCTGTACGGCGGCGCTGCTGCTCCCCGTGGGGGCCGTCCTGGTCCCGGCCGCTGCCGCAGCCCCCGCCGCGAGCGCCGCCTCCGCCTCCGCGGTGACGGCGGAGAACCCCTCCACCGAGGTGCACGGCCTCAAGGGCGAGTACTTCGCGATGTCCGCCCCCGGTGCCCGTGACTTCGCGAAGCTCGGCGCCACCGCGCTCGACCCCGACATCAACTTCCCAGGGCTGACCGGCGCCTTCGAATCGGCCACCGGGAAGACCGAGCACACCACCGCCCGCTGGACGGGGCAGATCGAGGCCCCGGAGGACGGCGACTACACCTTCGCCGCCATCGGTGACAACGGCTTCCGGCTCTTCATCGACGACAAGGCCGTCATCGACCACTGGGAGCCGGACTGGGACAAGGAGCAGACCAGTGCTCCGGTCACGCTGAAGGCCGGTGAACAGCACACCTTCCGGCTGGAGATGTTCCAGGACACCGGCGGGGCGAACATGTTCCTGCGCTGGTCGAGCGCGAAGCTCGCCAGGCAGATCGTCCCCGAGTCCGCCTTCACCCCGCCCGCCGACTTCGAGGTCTACCCGGTCGGGCTGAGCGTCGCCGGAAACGGGCTGAAGCTGCAGGCCGCCTTCGACCACGAGGTCAGCGGCATCGAGGACGTGAAGAACCACCTCGACGTCGAGGCGGACACCACGCCGATGCCCGTGAAGTCGGTCGCCAGGGTCCCCGGCAACAGCAAGGCGCTCGTCGTCACCCTGGGCGCGGCCGTCCAGAAGGGCCAGCAGGTCAAGTTCGTCTACGACGGCGAGGCCGGCCTGAAGAACGGCGACGAGACCGTCCCCGAGATCAGCCGCAGGGCGAAGAACCTCTCGACGCACCGGCTGCTCACCCCGTGGGGCGAGAAGGCCGACCGCAAGAACCCGCTCCCCGAGTACCCCCGCCCGCAGCAGGTGCGCGACGACTGGAAGAACCTCAACGGACCGTGGGAGTTCGCGGGAGCCACCGCAGGTGAGAAGCCGGTCTTCGGCAAGTCGCTCGACGAGCGCATCACCGTGCCGTACCCCGTCGAGTCCCAGCTCTCCGGACTCGAGCGCCACGAAGACCACATGTTCTACCGCAAGCTCGTCACGGTGCCCAAGAAGTGGTCGGTCGGCAAGCGGAGCAGTGACGACCGGCTGAAGCTGAACTTCGGCGCCGTCGACTACCAGGCGCGGGTCTGGGTCAACGGCAAGCAGGTCGCCGAGCACACCGGCGGCTACACCGCCTTCAGCGCCGACATCACCGAAGCGCTCAAGGGCGGCGGCCCCCAGGAGATCGTGGTCGCGGTCACCGACACCACCGGTGCCGACCAGCCCACGGGCAAGCAGTCCGCCAACCCCAGCGGCATCTTCTACACCGCCTCCTCCGGTATCTGGCAGACCGTCTGGATGGAGCCCGTCGCTCCGGCCGCCGTCGACTCCCTGAAGACCACGCCGGACATCGACAAGGGCCGGCTCGCCCTGACTGTCAACTCGGAGGGCGCCTCGAAGTCCGCCCGCGTCACCGCTGTCGCCCGCGACAGGAAGGGCAAGGCCGTCGGCACCGTCACCGGCCCGGCCAACAGCGAGCTGAGCCTCCCGGTCGCCAAGCAGCACCTCTGGACGCCGGACGACCCGTATCTGTACGACCTCGAGGTCACCCTGAAGGACGGCCGCTCCGAGGACACCGTCGACAGCTACTTCGGGATGCGCTCCTTCGGCGTCGCCGAGGTCGGCGGCTACCAGAAGCTGGTCCTCAACGGGAAGCCGTTCTTCTCCCTCGCCCAGCTCGACCAGGGCTTCTACCCCGACGGTCTGAACACTGCGCCCAGCGACGACGCCCTGGTCTTCGACCTGAAGGCGCAGAAGGACCTCGGCTTCAACTCCGTCCGCAAGCACATCAAGGTCGAGCCCGCGCGCTGGTACTACCACGCCGACCAGCTGGGCCTCCTGGTGTGGCAGGACTTCGTCTCCGGCAACCTCACCGGTGAGAAGGGCCACAAGGCCTTCCTCGACCAGGGTGCCGAGATGATGGAGCAGATGCACAACTACCCCTCGATCGGCGCCTGGATCGTCTTCAACGAGGGCTGGGGCGAGTGGGACCGCATTGAGACCGGCAGGATCACCGAGAAGGTCCAGGCCGCCGACCCGTCACGCGTCGTCAGCGCCCACAGCGGTGTCAACTGCTGCAACAGCAAGGGTGACTCCGGCAAGGGCGACATCATCGACCACCACGACTACAACAACACCGACCCGGCCTTCCCCGATGAGACGCGAGCCGCGATCGACGGTGAGCACGGCGGCTTCACCCTGCGGATCCCCGGCCGTATGTGGCCCGGTGCCCCCACCGCGATCTACAGCGGCGTCGCCGACAAGGACGCACTGACCGCCAAGTACGTCGACAACACCCGTACGTACTACCTGGAGGCGGCCGGAGCCGAACTCTCCGGCTCCATCTACACCCAGGTGACCGACCTGGAGAACGAGCTCAACGGGCTCTGGACGTACGACCGCCGGGAGATCAAGGTCGACGCCGCCAAGGTGCGGAAGATCAACCAGGAGGTCATCGCGGCCGGTGCCGCCGCGGGCGAGCGGGACGGGATCAAGGGTGGTGGCGGCTGGTCCCTGGACGAGAACCAGGGCACCAGGGCCGCCGACAGCGGCCCGAACCACAAGGACCTCACCCTCTCCGAGGGCACGTCCTGGACGCCCGGAGTCCAGGGTTCGGCGCTGAAGTTCGACGGAGAGGGCCAGTACGCCGAGACGGACGGCCCGGTCGTCGACACCACCGGTGACTACACCGTCTCCGCCTGGGCGTCGCTCGACGCGCTGCCCGGCAACTACGCCACCGTCGTCAGCCAGGACGGCCGGCGCCAGGAGAACCCGTTCTACCTCCAGTACGGGCAGGGCGGGTTCGCCTTCTCCACCCCGGGCGCCCACCGGGCCCGGCTGGAGATCAAGCCCGAACTCGGCCAGTGGTACCACCTGGTCGGCGTACGCAGCGGTGACGAGATCAAGCTGTACGTCGACGGCGAGCTCGCCTCCACCGCGGCGGCCGGAACCGCCGACGTCAGCACCGGCTCCCTCGCGGTGGGCCGCGCCAAGTGGTCCGGCGGCAACGTCGACTTCTGGAACGGCTCCGTCGACCAGGTCAAGGTCTACGACAAGGCGCTCACCGACCAGGAGGTGACCGCACTCCACGACGGCGAACAGCCGTAGGGAACACCCCCGCAGGGCCGCTCCCGGCAGTGTGCGCACGCGCCTCACTGCCGGGAGCTCCGCGCCGGCCCTGGTCGGTAGGTTGTGCGCATGGACGAACAAGTCGCCTTCACGGAGCCCGGCGTCGTCGACGACCGGGGCTGGTCCCGTACGCGCACGTGGGTGGAGGAGCAGGTGGGCGAGGGCCGGCCGGTGGTCGCGGCCGAACGGCTGCGTGGCGGGTGGACTTCGCAGATGCGCCGCCTGCGCGTGGGCGGACCCGGCGAACCTCGCTGGTTCGTGCTGCGGTCCTTCACCGAACCCTTCTTCGTCCGCCACGCGGAGGGCCTCCTCACGCGGGAGGCCGACATCCTGCGGCTCCTCGCGCGGACCGAGGTGCCGGTGGCCGGGTTCGAGGCCGTGGACGCGACCGCGCGGTACTGCGACCATCCGTCGCTGCTGATGACGCTGCTGCCCGGCACGGTGCGCCTGGGTGATGAGGACGCGGGACTGCGGACGGAGCTCCTGGCGCGCCAACTCGTCGGCATCCACCGGGTACGTGTCCCGGCCGGGGCCCGGCCGCGTGTGTACGAGGCCTGGACCTCACCGGAACGGGTGAGGCCGCCCGAAGCGACGGAACGCTCGTACCTGTGGCAGCGCGCCGTCGACGTCATCCGCCGCGACCCCCCGGACTACCGGCCCTGCTTCCTGCACCGTGACTTCCACCCCGGGAACGTGCTCTTCAGCGGTTACGGCACCGATACCCGGATCACCGGAGTCGTCGACTGGGTCGAGACGTCCATGGGGCCGGCGGACCTCGACGTGGCCCACTGCTCCACGGCCCTGGCTCTCCTGCACGGCCCGGAAGAAGCGATGCGGCTCGCCGAGCGGTACGTAGCAGCCGGAGGCGTCCTGAGCGGTGATCCCTCGGCTCACCTGTACTGGCGGGTCCTGGACGCCCTCGCCTTCTCGAACGTCGAGAAGGTCGCGCGGCCCTGGCGCGAGCTGGGACACACCCACCTGACGACGGCCCTGCTCACGAGCCGGCTCGAGGACTACCTCCACGCCCTCTTCCACCGATACGCCTGACTCTTCGCAGGACGCAGGACGCAGGACGCAGGACGCAGGACGCAGGACGCAGAACCGGGCCCGGCGCAGCTCACCTCAGGGAGCCCAGGGGCCGTCCACGGCCCAGGTGGTGTCCTCGGCGAAGGTGGCCGCGTTGTCCCAGGCGTGACCGCCGCCGGGAGTGGCCAGCCACACCTCCGAGCCGATGTGGCGCAGGTAGCTGCCGGGCAGATTGGCGCTCGACAGCCGTACGCCGCCCTGACCGGCGACCGCGCACCACGTCGCGTCGGCCTTGAAGAGAGCCGAGCCGTCGCTCGCGTCCCGGCGGATCCGGAAGTCCCGGTGCCGCAGGTACTCCCCGGGGTAGTTGCGGGACTCGAACGAATAGCAGTTGCTGTTCGCGAGGCCCGTGACGACCTTCCAGGTGGCGTCGTTCTTCACCAGCGCGCTGCTGCCACTGTCGACGACCGCCGTGTACGCGAGTCCCTGCGAGTGCCGCAGGTACTTCGTCGTGTGCCCCGGCGTGGTGACCCGGAGCGACTTGTACTGGCCGGTGGGAAGGGTGACCGGCGGGGCGGGTGTCCTGGACGCCTGGATGAGGGCCTGGTTGGCCGCCTTCACCCGTCCGGTGTCCACCTTTACCACCTGGCGGTCGTAGGTGAGCAGCCCGTTCGCCTCGTTCTCGACGTCCGTGATCTCGGTGTAGACGGAGGCCGAGAGCCCGGCCGGCAGCTGGCCGACGCGGATGGCGTCCAGGAGCCCGACGAACCGGTTGCCCAGTGCGCCGAGGCTCGCCTGGTCCTCGTAACTGAAGCCGCCGCCCGGATACCACTCGTGGCCCGGGACCTTGTACCCGAGCCCGCCGAACTCGCCGAGGACGGCGGCCCGGGTCGCGGTGGGCGCGGTGTTGCCGGGGCCGACGTAGATGTGGTTGTCGATCACATCGCCGTTGCCGCCGTCGACGGAACCGCAGCAGTTGACCCCGCTCATGTTGTTGACCAGCCGGGACGGGTCGTAGGCCTTCACCTCGTCGGCGATCCTGGCCTGGTCGTACTGGCCCCAGCCCTCGTTCTGGTTGACCCACATGACCACCGACGGCGAGCTCCGGTGCTGGTCGATGACCGCGTGGTACTCGGCCTCCCACTGCGTCCGTGCCGCGCCGTCGGGCGTCTTCCCGGTGTCCATCGCGGGCATGTCCTGCCAGACGAGGAGGCCCAGCCTGTCCGCCCAGTAGAACCAGCGCTGCGGTTCGACCTTGATGTGCTTGCGGACCATGTTGAACCCGAGGTCCTTGTGCGCCTGGAGGTCGGACCTGAGAGCGGCGTCGGTGGGCGCCGTGTAGATGCCGTCGGGCCAGTAGCCCTGGTCGAGCGTGCCGGTCTGGAAGACGAACTTCCCGTTGAGAACGGGGCGCAGGATGTTGTCGACCTTCGCGACTCCGATGGACCGCATGCCCGCGTAGCTGCCCGCCGTGTCGACCACGGCCGTCCCGTCGAGCAGGTCGGCGCGCACGTCGTACAGGAACGGGTCCTCCGGGCTCCACAGCCGGGGATTCGGCACGGGGACGGAGATCTCGGTGCCGGCCGCCCCGGTCGCCGTACCCACGACGGTGCCGCCGCTGGAGACGGTGACCCGCGCGGTCCGGCCGCCGGCGGAGGCCGCTCTGACCTTCACCCGCAGCGTGCTGTTGCCGAGGTCCGGCGTCATGTCCAGCCGCGTGACGTGCGAGGCCGCGACGGGCTCCAGCCAGACCGTCTGCCAGATGCCGGAGGCCGCGGTGTAGAAGATCCCGCCGCCCGGATGCGGGTTCACGTCGTTGATCCGCTGCTTCCCGACGGCCTGGCCGCCGGTCTGCGTCGGGTCGTACACGGAGACGACGACGGTGTTCGTGCCGCCGCCCAGCTGCGGCGTGATGTCGTAAGAGAACGAGTCGAAGCCGCCCTTGTGGGCGCCGACCTGGGTGCCGTTGACCCAGACGGTGCTCTGCCAGTCGGACGCGCCGAAGTTGAGCACGACCCGGCGGCCGTTCCAGTCCGACGGCACGGTGAAGGTGCGCTTGTACCAGAGCTTGTCGTTCTCGGTGATCCTGCGCTTGATACCGGAGAGCGAGGACTCCGCGACGAACGGAACCCTGATCTGCTCGGAGAACGACGCGGGCTGTCCGGCGTCGCGGCCGGTGACCGCGAAGTCCCAGATGCCGTTGAGGTTCGCCCAGTCGGGCCGGGTCAGCTGGGGGCGCGGGTACTCGGGGAGGGGGTTGTCGACGGGGACCTGGTTCGTCCAGGGCGTCGTCATCGGCGCCGGCTTCGGCGTCCAGGCGGCGGGTGCGGCCGCCGCGGGGGCCGTGCCGGCTCCCACGAGCGCGGTGGCGAGCAGGGCCAGCAGGCCGGTTCCGGTGGTTAACCGTCTCCACCAGGTGCGACGGCGTGGTGCGGGTGCGGACTTCATTCCCGTATCTCCTCGGGGGAGGGAAGAACTCCCCACACCGGGGCGGCGTGGGGGCCGGTGGGGGCCGCTGCTCGGAGCAGCTGCCAGAGATGGTCACTGGTTCCGTTGTCGTCGTACTGCACGACGTGGGCGCTGTCGGCGCCGGACATGCCGTCCACGCCGAGCACCTTGTCCGAGTTGCGGTTCCGGATGCGGTACCAGCCGCCGCCGTCGGGCACGAGCTGCCACAGGTGGTCGGCGGTGTCGTTGTCGTCGTACTGCACGACGTGGGCGCTGTTCGCCGTGGACATGAGGTCCACGCCGAGCACCTTGCCGGAGTGCTGGTTGCGGATGCGGTACCAGCCGTCGCCGTTGGCCACGAGACGCCACAGGTGGTCGGCCGTCCCGGTGTCGCCGAACTGGACGACGTGGGCGCTGTTCGCGGTGGACATGCCGTCCACGCCCAGCACCTTGCCGGAGTTCCGGTTGCCGATGCGGTACCAGCGGTCCGCGAGCCAGGGCGCCGCGTCCGGGCTCGCCGTCGGGAAGGACGTGATCCGCAGCCGCGCCGCGCCCATCGGGACGAGCGTGACCTCCTCGACCGGCTCGGTACTGCGCGCGGGGCTCGGCTGGAGGGGCGCCACCACGTGCTCGTCGTCGGCGCTCCACTCGGGTATGCGGCGGGCCCGGGCGGTCATGACGAGCGGGGTGCCCTCCAGCGTGAAGGGGTTGTCGCCGGGGGCGCGACCGGTGGAGCGGCGCCGCAGAGAGGCGGCGGGCCGCGCGCCGTCCACGACGAGACCGTAGTTCCACGGGGTGGTGGCGTGGACGGCGTACTCCGGGAACTGCTCGGTGCCGCCGATGCGCTCGTAGGTCTCCCCGATGCGCAGGGAGTAGGTCAGCGGCCCGTGGTCCACGCTGACCGAGCCGTGGGTGTCCGCCCAGGTGCGCAGGGTGGTCCGCTGCGGCAGGCGCAGGGTGACCTTGTCGCCGTCGGACCAGGTCCGTTCGATCCGGGTGAAGGCGGGGCCCGCCGGGGCGGTGACCCGCCGCCCGTTGACCCGGATGTCAGGTTCGGCGCACCAGGCGGGCACGCGCAGGACCAGGGGGAAACGCAGCCGCTCCGGGGACCTGAGGGAGAGGGTCACGGTGTCCGTGAACGGGTAGCCGGTCTCCTCGGTGAAGGTGACCTCCGTGCCGTCGGCGACCTTCGCGGTGACCTCCGAGGCCGCGTACATCGCCGCGGCGAGACCGCCGTCCGGGGTGGCGAGCCAGAGCTCCTCGACGAAGTAGGGCCAGCCCATGCCGTAGTTGTGCGGGCAGCAGCGGTACTGGTCGACGCCCGGCAGGTACGCCTGCATCGCGAAGCCGTTCTGGAACTGCCGGTCCCGCTTCGGCGCGTTGTCCAGGTCGACGCTGTTGGCACCGGTGACGTAGTGGACCGCCTTCCCCGACGGGTCCAGCGAGGCGGGCAGCGAGTTGAAGGCCAGTTCCTCGCAGCGGTCCGCCCAGAGCGGGTCGCCCGTGATCCGGGTCAGCAACTGGTGGCTCGCCATGAACTCGACGATCCCGCAGGTCTCGAAGCCCTGCCGGGGATCTCCGTGTCCGGGACGGGCGTTCTCGTCCCCGGCGAAGCCGCCGCCGGGGAACTGGCCGTACTGGTCCATGGCCCTGGCGTACGTCCCGTACGTGTCCCGGGTGTCCTGCTGCGAGCCGCTGCGCAGGGCGTACTGGGCGGGCTCGCGGAAGCCCTGCGCGATGTTGACGTTGTGCGGATTGACGAGGTTGTCGCCCCAGTCGGCGCCGTACCGGTGGATCTTGTCGGCGAGGTCGAGCAGGAAGGTGTCGCCGGTGCGGTTGAAGAGCCAGTAGACGCTGTCGAGGCCGTCGCCCCAGCGCAGCGCGATCCAGCTGGTGTTGAAGGCGCCGGGGCCCTGTGCGTTCATGTAGCGGAAGAACCTGCTCAGAAACGGGATGATCCGGTTGTCCCCGTCGTACTCCTGCCAGGAGCGCAGTGCCTGGATCATGGGCAGGAAGGGCCAGAAGTCCGGGCCGCCGTTCAGCGAGGTGCGCAGGGCCTTAGGGCCGAAGAAGCCGTCGGACTGCTGGGTGGTGAGGACCGCGTCGATCCAGCGGCGTGCGGCGGCCAGCGCCGTCGCGTCACCGGTGACGATCGCCAGGTCGGTGTATCCGCGCAGCCAGTAGGGGACTTCCTCCCAGCCTCCCCGGTCGGGGCGCACCCAGCCGGAGGCCTCGAAGTCGAGGAAGTGCGAGAACTCCTCGTAGCGTCCGCAGAGACCGTCGAGCTGCAGCCGGAGCTGGCCCGCCAGCCAGCCCTTGGCGGTGACCCGTCCGGGCGGCAGCCTCAGGAAGGCCGTCGGGTGCAGTGGGGCGGCGTTGGGGGAGTAGTGGCCGCCGCGTGCGGCGGCCATCACGCCCCCGGCGGCCGTCGCCGTGGTGGCCCAGCGGCCGGCCGCGGTGGCCGCGGCGACGGTGGCCAGGGCGCCGGTGACGAGTTGTCTGCGGTTCAGGGGCATCGTGGGGGACTCCGCTTCTGCTCTGCCGGACAGGGTGGGTGACCGGCCCGGACCGGGCCGGCGCATGGCGAAGGTGGCCGTCGCGTCCGGACCCGGCGGCACGACAACTGGTGTGCAACGTTGGAAAACTGATGTCGGCGGTATGACAGCACGCGGTCAAGTCGGTGTCCAGGGGTGGCGCAGCAGCCGGTGCGCCGGCTCCCCGGTGGCGGGCCCGTGGAAGTCCGCACCCGGGGGCGACACATTTTGGAAACGCATCGACAACTCTCTTGCCGCCTGCGGCGCCACGCCTATATAACGTTGTAAACCGAGCCGCCGAGAGGCCTCACAAACCCTCGTGACCGCAGTTTCCGCAGCTAGGAGCCGGGTCGCGAGGGGTACAGCGTCATCTGCCGCCGAGCGGCTGACGCGCCGTCCCGCCATGCCCGACGGCACGCCGCACGGCGTGCCGTCACCTCGCCAAGGAGCGTCCCGCGCATGATGACCCAGCGTCGATCCCGTACCCTCGCCGCGGCCTGCCTGCTCGCCGCAACCGCCACGCTGGCCGTGTCCGGCTGCTCGAAGTCGGAGACCTCGGACAACGCGGGCGGTGACAGCAGCCAGGGAGCACAGGAGGCCAAGTCCCCCGAGGCCGCCTCGGGCCCCGGCTGTTCGCTGCAGACCTACGGCGCACCAAAGATCGACCTCAAGGACGCGGTGGTCGGCTTCTCCCAGTCGGAGAAGGAGGCCAACCCGTTCCGTATCGCCGAGACCCAGTCGATCAAGGACGAGGCCGCGAAGATCGGCGTCAAGAAGCTGCTCACCACCAACGCGCAGTCGCAGCTGTCCAAGCAGATCAGCGACATCCAGGACATGCTCTCCCAGGGTGCCCAGTTCCTCATCATCGCGCCGCTGAACTCCGACGGTCTGGAGCCGGCGCTCAAGGCCGCGGCGGCGAAGAAGGTGCCCGTCCTCACCGTCGACCGCAAGGTCAACTCCACCGCGTGCAAGGACTACGTGGCCTTCCTCGGCTCCGACTTCGTCGAGCAGGGCAAGCGGGCGGCCGACGCCATGATCAAGGCGACCGACGGCAAGGGGAAGGTGGCGATCCTCCTCGGCGCCTCCGGCAACAACGTGACCACCGACCGGACCAAGGGCTTCGTCGACCAGATCAAGGCCGAGGCGCCCGGCATCGAGATCGTCGCCCAGCAGACCGGCGAGTTCGCCCGCGACAAGGGCCAGCAGGTCATGGAGCAGCTCATCCAGTCCAAGCCCGACATCACCGCCGTCTACGCGGAGAACGACGAGATGGGCCTCGGCGCCGTCACTGCGCTGAAGGCAGCCGGCAAGAAGCCCGGCAAGGACGTCAAGATCGTCTCGGTCGACGGAACCCGCAACGCCGTGCAGGCCCTGGTCAACGGCGAGTACAACGCCGTCATCGAGTCCAACCCGCGCTTCGGACCGCTCGCCTTCGCGACCGCGCAGAAGTTCTACGCCGGCGAGGAGATCCCCGAGAACGTCATCATCACCGACCGCGCCTACGACGAGACCAACGCCGAGCAGTCGCTCGGCGGGGCGTACTGATCCGGTCCTGAACCCAGTGGCCCCGGCCGCCGTGGCGCTCGCACCGCGCCACGGCGGCCCCCGGGCCCTCGACCTTGGACAGCGGAAGGCCAAGAACACCCATGGCACCACCCGAAGCAGTACCTGAGGCACCGGAGGCGGCCGGGTACACGGCCTCCGCCGTGCTCGAAGCCCGCTCGGTGAGCAAGAGGTTCCCCGGCGTCGTCGCCCTCGACGACGTCACCTTCTCCCTGCGCGCGGGGGAGACCCACGCGCTGGTCGGGGAGAACGGGGCGGGCAAGTCCACCCTCATCAAGGTGCTGACCGGCGTGTACCGGCCGGACGGGGGCGAACTGCGGATGACGGGCGAACCGGTCAGGTTCGCCCGGCCGTTCGAGGCCCAGCAGGCCGGGATCTCCACGATCTACCAGGAAGTCAACCTCGTCCCGCTGATGAGCGTGGCGCGGAACATCTTCCTGGGCAGGGAGCCGAGGAACCGCTTCGGGCTCATCGACTTCGCCCGAATGCACCGGGAGACCGGCGAACTGCTCGACGGATTCGGCGTACGCGTCGACCCCCGGCGTCCCCTGCACACCCTCGGGGTCGGCACCCAGCAGATGGTCGCCCTCGCACGGGCGGTGTCCGTCAACGCCCAGGTCGTCATCATGGACGAGCCCACCTCCTCGCTCGAACCGCGCGAGGTGGAGACGCTCTTCCGGGTCATCGGCAACCTGCGGGACAAGGGCATCGCCGTCCTCTACGTCAGCCACCGCATGGACGAGCTCTACCGGATCTGTGACCGGGTCACCGTCCTGCGCGACGGACGCCACATCCACACCGGTGAACTCGCCGGCCTCGACCGGATGCAGCTCGTGTCGATGATGCTCGGCCGCGACCTCTCCGAGGTCCGCCGCTCCGGCGTCACCAGCTTCACCGCGGAGGGACACGAGGCCGCCCGCACACCCGTACTCACCGCGACCGGTCTCTCCAGCCGCCTCCAGCTGCACGACATATCCGTGTCGCTGTACGCGGGAGAGGTGCTCGGCCTCGGAGGTCTCCTCGGCTCCGGCCGCAGCGAGACGGCCAAGGCACTGTCCGGCGCGCTGCGCCTGGACGCGGGCGAACTCACCGTCGACGGCACCACCCTGAAGCGTCTCACCCCGGCCGCCGCCATCCGGGCCGGCATCAGTTTGCTGCCCGAGGACCGCAAGGCCGAGGGCATCGTGCCCGGTCTCTCCGTCCGCGAGAACATCGTGCTCGCCGCCATGCCCCGCCTCTCCCGGGCCGGCGTCGTCTCGCGCGCCAAGCAGGACCGCATCGTCGACATCTTCATGAAGCGCCTGCGGATCAAGGCGTCGAGCCCCGAGCAGAAGGTGGGGGAGCTCTCCGGCGGCAACCAGCAGAAGGTCCTGCTCGCCCGCTGGCTCTGCCTCGAGCCCAAGGTCCTCCTGCTCGACGAACCCACCCGGGGCATCGACGTCGGGGCCAAGGCCGAGGTCCAGAGCCTCATCGACGACCTCGCCCGCGAGGGCCTCGCCGTCCTGCTCATCTCCTCCGACATCGAGGAACTCATCGAGGGCGCCGACCGGATCGTCGTCCTGCGCGGCGGAGCGGTCGCCGGTGAGCTGTCGGGCGACGACGTGGCCGAGGACCAGCTGCTCGAAGTGCTCGCCGACCACGCACCAGAGCCGGCGGACACGGCCCCGGCCGCCCAGGAGGACCCCCGATGAACCCGACCGCCGTCGCACCGCCCGCGAAGAGCGACGAACCCCGCACGTCCGTGAGCCCACTGGCCCGGCTCCGCGATCCCGCCTGGTACCAGCGGTACGGCGTGTACATGGCCGTTGCGGTGGTGCTGCTCTTCAACGCGCTGTTCACCGAACACTTCATGACCGCGGACAACTTCCGCACCCAGCTCGTCCAGGTCGCCCCCATCGTCATCGTCGCGCTGGGTATGGCCCTGGTCATCGGCACCGAGGGCGTCGACCTGTCCGTCGGCTCGACCATGGCGCTCGCCGCCGCCTTCCTCCCGCTCTACCTCGGATACGGGCTCCTGCCCGCGCTCGTCGTCGCGCTCCTCGCCGGTGCCGTCGTCGGTGCCGTCAACGGCGCACTCGTCTCCCTCGTCGGACTGCAGCCCATCGTGGCCACGCTCGCCCTCTTCGTCGGAGGCCGCGGACTCGCCCTGGTCATGGCCGACGGCCAGCTCAAGCAGATCGTCAACCCCGACCTGCTGTCGCTGGGCACCGGCTCCTTCCTCGGCATCCCGCTCGTCGTCTGGATCGCGGGAATCCTCGCCGCCGTCGTGGCCTTCCTGGTGCAGCGCACCACCTTCGGCCGGCAGGTCGTCGCCGTCGGCGGCAACCGCTCCGCCGCCGCACTCGCCGGGCTGCCCGTCAAGCGGGTCCTCATCGGCGTCTACGTGATCTGCGGGGTGCTCGCGGCCCTCGCCGGCATCCTCGCCACGGCCAGGCTCACCGCGAGCGACCCGTCCTCGCTCGGCACCCTCATGGAACTCTCCGCCATCACGGCGGTCGTCGTCGGCGGCACCCCCCTCAACGGGGGCTCCGTCCGGGTGCTCGGCACCGTCGCGGGCGCCCTGCTCATGCAGCTCCTGCGCGCCACGCTGGTCAAGCACGACCTGCCCGACTCCACCGCACAGATCGCCCAGGCGGCCATCATCATCGCCGCCGTCTACGTCGCCCGGGAGCGTCGGTCCCGATGAACGAAACCAAGCCCGCCACCGCCGCCCCGGCCCCGGTGCCGACGAAAGCGCCCGCGGCACGCCCCGCCGCCGGCGCCGAGCAGACCGGCCGGCAGCGCGCCGCCGAACTCCTGCAACGCCAGGGCGTCCTCGCGGTCCTGCTGACCGTCGTGATCGCCGCCTCGTTCATCTACCCGACGTTCGCCTCCCTCGACAACGCCCGCGGGGTGACCATCCAGGCGTCCTTCCTCGCCGTGGTCGCACTCGGCATGACGATGGTCATCATCACCGGCGGCATCGACCTGTCCGTCGGATCGGTCTTCGCCCTCGGTGGAGTCCTCGCCGCCTGGGCCTCGCAGTACGGATTCCTCGCCGCACTGCTGCTCCCCCTCGTGGTGTGCGGCGGGATCGGCCTGCTCAACGGGCTCCTGATCGCCCGGGGGAACATGGCGCCCTTCATCGTCACCCTCGCCACCCTGCTCGGCGCCCGCGGCCTCCTGCTCGCCCTCACCGACGAGGGCGCGACCACCTACCTGGTGCCCGAGGACTCCGCCTTCGGCGAACTCGGCCAGGGCAGCGTCTGGGGCTTCGGCCACCCGATCATCATCGCCCTGGTGCTGTTCGGTGCCGGCGGACTCGTCCTGCAGCGCACCTCGTTCGGACAGACACTCTTCGCGGTGGGCGGCAGCAGCGACGCGGCCACCCTGATGGGCCTCCCAGTCGCCCGCACGAAGATCCTCGTCTACACGCTCAGCGGCCTGCTCGCCGGCCTCGCCGGCGCCCTCAACGCCGCCAGGCTGTCCTCCGGCGTCACCATCGTCGGTGTGGGCATGGAACTCGACGCGATCTCCGCCGTCGTCATCGGCGGCACGCTCCTCGTCGGAGGCGCCGGATCCATCAGCGGAACCCTCTGGGGCGTTCTGCTGCTGGCCGTCATCCAGAACCTGATCAACCAGATCGGCTCGCTCAACTCCTCCTACCAGTCGGTGGTGAGCGGCGGGTTCCTTATCGTTGTCGTGGTGGCCCAGCGCTATCTCGCGCGCAGTCGCAGAAGCACCTGACGACGAGCCGGCCGGTCACGGCCGGGCCCCGAACCAAGCCGAGCCGAACCAAGGAGTGCCGTGGGCGTCAGCCTCAAGGACGTTGCGCAACGGGCGGGCGTGTCCATCAAGACCGTGTCGAACGTGGTGAACAACTACCAGCACGTCACACCCGCCATGCGCGCCAAGGTGCAGCACGCGATCGACGAGCTCGGCTACCGGCCGAACCTCACCGCCCGCCACCTGCGCAAGGGCCGCACCGGCATCATTGCCCTCGCCGTCCCCGAGTTCGGCAACCCGTACTTCGCCGAACTCGCCGGAGCGGTCATCGACGCGGCCGCCCGGCACGACTACACCGTCCTGGTCGACCACACCGCAGGGCTCAGGGAGAAAGAGCTCCTGGTGAGCCAGGGATTCCGGTCCCATGTGATCGACGGCCTCATCCTCAGCCCCATCCACCTGGAGACCGAGGACCTCATGGCGCGCACCGAGACCGCGCCGCTGGTCCTGCTGGGCGAGCGGGAGTACGAGGCCCCCTACGACCACATCGCCATCGACAACGTGGCTGCGGCACGCGCGGCCGTGCGCCACCTCGTCGCCCAGGGCAACCGGCGGATCGCCTTCCTCGGATCGCGCACCGGCCAGGAACGCCAGCCCGCGCACCTGCGCCTGAGGGGCTGGCGCGAGGAACTCGCGGCCGCCGGCATCACACCCGACGAATCCCTCGTGGTGGTCACCGACGGCTACGGCAGAGAGGACGGCGCCGCCGGCATGGCGCGGCTCCTGGACCGGGAGGACCGGCCCGACGCCGTGTTCGCGTACAACGACCTCATCGCCATCGGCGCGATGCGTACCGTCACCGAACGGGGCCTGCGAATCCCGGACGACATCGCGGTCGTCGGCTTCGACGACATCGAGGAGAGCCGCTACACCACCACCACGCTCACCACCATCGCCCCCGACAAGGAAGCCATCGCACGCCTCGCCGTCGACAGCCTCGTCGCACAGCTCGCGGGCGAACCCGTCGCGGAACCGCGCAGGCCACGCCCCGGCTACCGCCTCGTCGTACGCGAATCCACCACGCCCGGGCCCGGATCCGGCCACACCGAGGACCTCTGATGCCGCGCCCCACCGTGCACCGCACCCCCTTCGGTTCCGCCCAGGGAACCAGGACCGACCTG
Source organism: Streptomyces mutomycini (assembly GCF_001700505.1). Classification (GTDB taxonomy): domain Bacteria; phylum Actinomycetota; class Actinomycetes; order Streptomycetales; family Streptomycetaceae; genus Streptomyces; species Streptomyces mutomycini. The sequence goes on along the minus strand of NZ_MAPV01000153.1, from coordinate 10,302 downwards.
TGGACCCTCGACAGCGGTACGGGGGTCAGCGCCGAGATCCTGACCTACGGCGCGTCCCTGCACCGCCTCACCGTGCCGGACACCACCGGCGCCGCGGCCTCCGTCGTCCGGTCGCTCACGACCCTCGACGACTACACGGCCAAGCACCCCTACTTCGGCGCCGTCGTCGGCCGGTACGCCAACCGCATCGCCCACGGACGCTTCGTCCTGGACGGGACCGAGCACCACATCCCCGCCAACGACCGGGGCCACGCCCTGCACGGAGGGCCGGACGGCTTCCACACCAGGGTCTGGGAAGCGGCCCCGGAGCAGACCGGTGACAGCGTGTCCGTACGGCTCACCCTGCACAGCCCCGACGGAGACATGGGCTTCCCCGGAGCACTGGACGCCACCGTCACCTACACCCTCGACACCTCGGGCACCCTGGCCGTCGACTACACCTCGGTCACCGACCGCCCCACGGTCGTCAACCTCACCAACCACGCCTACTTCGACCTCGCCGGTCACGACGACGTCCTCGGCCACCGCCTGGAGGTCGACGCCGACTCCTTTCTGCCGGTGGACGACGACGGCATCCCCCTGGGACCGCCGGCCGACGTCAGCGGAACCCCCTTCGACCTGACCGCGCCCCAGGTCCTCGGGGAACGCCTCGGCACCGAGGACGGACAACTGCGTGCCGCGGGCGGGTTCGACCACTGCTGGGTCCTGCGGGACCCCAGCGGCGGCCTGCGCCGCGCCGCACGTCTCACCGCCCCGGACGCCGCCCGGATACTGGAGGTGTGGACGACGGAGCCCGGTATCCAGGTCTACACCGCCAACCAGCTCGACGGCTCCTTCACCGACGGCACCGGCCGCCGCCACGAGCGGCACGGCGCGGTCTGCCTGGAGACCCAGCACCTGCCCGACTCGCCCAACCGGCCCGACCTGCCCAGCACCGTACTGCGCCCCGGCGACACCGCGCGCAGCCGCACCGAGCTGCGTTTCCCGCACCTCGGGAACCAGCCGATCGCCGCCCGGAGCGGCGGCCCGCTGTAACACGCACCCTGCGCGACGGCGCGCGGTGGGAGACGGCCGGTGTGACGGACGAGCGGCGCGCGCCCGTCACAGCACGGGTCACTTCAGATAGGCACCCGCCGTCCCGATCTTCCCCGGGGCCGCGTTCCTGCCGCCGAGGTCGAGGACGTACACCCGCAGATTGCCCTTGCCCGGTGCCGGGACGGCCAGCGTGCCGCCCGTCACCACCTTGGTGTCACCGGTGACGACGTCCTTGTAGGTGCCGTTGAGGATGCCCGAGTACGTGGCGCCGCCCGAGACCGTCACCAGCGCGAAGCTGTCCGTGCCGCTCGCCGCGTCGGTGTAGCGGCGCTTGTACGCCATCGAGCCGGTGATGCCCTCCGTCGAGTACTGCCCCATCTGCAGGGCGGGCACCGCACGGCGTATCTGGTTGAGCCGCTGCACGTGCTTGACCAGCGGCTTCGCCAGGGTGTCGGCGACCGCGCCGGTCGCCGAGTCGACGGTGCCGAAGTCCGACGCCTTGACGTCCCCGGCGAGATGGCCGCCGTAGTACGCCCGGCCGGTCGTCTCCAGCGGGCAGGTGGGGCCGCAGTCGATCTTCTTGCCGGCCCGGAACTCGATCTCGGAGCCGTAGTACAGCGTGGGGATTCCCCGGAAGGTCCACATCAGTGACATGTTCTCGGCCCAGGCGTCCGTACCTCCCGCGTAACGCTCGCTGCTCTTGTTGGGGCCGTAGTCGTGGCTGTCGACGTAGACGACGTTGTAGGTGGCGTCGTTGTAACTGTCGTCGGAGTCCTTGCCGTTGTTGTAGGCGTTGTTCGCGTCACCGAAGTTCATGTGCATGCGCATGTCGATGACGTTCATCCCGGAGGACCGGCTGTGATCCGGGGCGTGGTAGGAGTTGCCTTCCAGGAAGGCGTTGGTGGAGGTGGGCTGGGAGCCGGTGCCCTGCTGCTGTTCGTAGTCGTACATCTCCAGGGCGGCCTTCTCGTCGTCCGCGCTGTACTCCTTGCGCTCCTTCCACGTGTAGAACTGCGCGGAGTGGTTGACCGAGCCACGGTTCCACTTGTCGTTGACGAAGGCGGCGACCTCACCGAAGACGAAGAAGTTCTTCGCGGCCTCGGCACCGAACCGCTGGGTGACGCGCTCCTGGATGGCGGGCAGGAAACGGCGGTTCCAGGTGGTGCGGGGGATGTGCACGGCGGTGTCGACGCGGAAGCCGTCGACGCCCATGTCGATGTACTTGTGGTAGGCGCCGATCAGGTAGTTCTGCACGGGCGCGCTCTCGGTGTCGAAGTCGGCGAGATCGTCGTGCAGCCAGCAGGAACGGGAGTCCTCGCCCTCCCAGTTGCCGATCCAGCAGTTGTGGTAGTACGCCTTGGGGAACATTCCCGAAGTGGGGCTGGGCCACTGGCAGTTGTAGATCCTGTAGCCCTCCGGCGAGGTGTGCTGCGTGGGGGTGCCCCAGTTGACGCAGGTGTTGCCCGAGGGCTCGGCCGTGGACCACAGATCGCCGTTGTAGTACGACTTCCCCGACTTCGTCTCGACCGTCAGACCGTCGTACTCGAAGCCGTCGTTCCTCTCGTCGTAGTACCAGCTCCACTGGGTGTCGCGGACCCCGTACACCGTCGGGGTGAACAGGCCCTTGGCGCCCCAGCGGGAGGAGTGGTTGTAGACGACGTCCTGGTAGATCTTCATGCCCTTGGCGTGGGCCGCGTCGATGAGGTCCTGGTAGGAGGCGCCGGCGGACTCCAGCCTGGAGTCGACCTCGTAGAAGTCGTAGCCGTGGTAACCGTGGTAGTCGTAGTCGGACCGGTTCAGGACGACGGGGGTGATCCACACGGCCGACATGCCGAGGCCCTTGATGTAGTCGAGCTTGTCGACCAGGCCCTTGAAGTCGCCCCGGAACATCGGGTCGTCGTTGGCCGCGTTGCCCGACTTCGTGTGCTGGCTGCCACCCCGGTTGTTCGCGGTGTCACCGTCGTTGAAGCGGGCGGTGAGCACGAAGTAGACCGGATCCTTGCGGGGGTCGGTGCCGAGCGGCTTACCGGAGGCCGGGGCCGTCGGCTTCTCCCCGGTGGTCGCGGTGGCAGCGGCGGAGGCCGCCGAGACGTTCCCCGCGGCGTCGACCGCCCGCACGGTGTAGCCGTACGTCGTCCTCGCCTCCAGGCCGGTGTCCGAGAACACCGTGGAGCCGACGTCGCTGACCAGCGTGCCCCTGGTGCCGCCCGTCCGGGTCACCTGGTACTTCGTCACGCCGCGGTCGTCCGTGGACGGGTCCCAGGTCAGCACGACGGACACCCCGTCGGCGTTCGCCTCCACCTTCGACGGGGCGGTGGGGGCCTGGGTGTCCGGCGTCCCGGCGGCACAGGGGTCCGCGGCGCCGGCGGTGACCTTCTTGTCCTTCACCGTGGTGAGACCGGCGGGGACGGTGTAGTCGGCGCCGTTGTTGTTGTCCCACACACCGTTGCCGTTGTTGAAGGTGGCCCGCATCGACGTGGCCGTCCCGAGGGCCACCGTCCTCCTTACCCAGCCGGTGCAGGCGGGCTCCATGCCCACGCCCGGCACAGTGGTCCAGGCGCCTCCCGCAGGCTGGTAGTGCAGATTGGTGGTCGTCCAGCCGACGGTGGCGGTCGAGTAGTAGACCGTGGCCGTACGGGCTTCCCCGGGCTCAGTGCCGGTCTCCGCGCAGGGGTCGCTGTGGGCCACCACTCCGTCCTTGACGGTGATGGCGCCGGTGCCCAGGGCGTAGTTCTTCCCGGCGTTGTTGTCCCAGACACCGGAGCCGTTGTTGAACGTCGCGGCCAGGCCGGACGCGCTGCCCAGCGAGACGGTCCGCTTCACCCAGTCGGTGCACGCGGCTTCCATGGCCACCCCGGGCACGGCGGTCCAGGATCCGCCGTCGGGCGCGTAATGCAGCTTGTATTCGGACCAGTTCCTGGTCTTCGTGTAGTAGAAGACGGTGGCGGTGGATTCCGAGGCTGCCACGGGCACGGCCGGCCCCGGGCCGGAAGACCCGGGTGCCGGGGTCAGGAGCCCCAGCATCACCGTAGCCGCGAGGGCCGCCGCGGCGGGGCGCCCGAGCAGCCGGACAGGGGTGCGTCTCATTCGTGTGTCTCCAGGGGAGGGCCGCGGGCGGGTGGGCCGCGGCTGCCGAGAGCACAGCCGCTCCGCGAGCGGCTGCCAGGATCCCGCCGGAGAACCCGGACGCGCCTCGGGGTTCGGGCGAGCAGTGCGCACTGACAGCAATTCCCGTCAGAACCTTTCTGCAATGTCTTGCATCGGGGAAGTTACCGGTGCATGACAGGTCCGTAAAGGGGTGTGCGCAGCCTCGCCCACGCGGCAGGCGTAGGGGGCCGGGTCCCAGCTGCTCCTGACCGCGTCGGGGAACGTCGCCCGCTGTGCACCAGAGGCATACGATGTTGCCTATGACGCAAAACGCCGCCGAGCTGGACAGCCTGGTACGCAAGCGGATCCGCGCCTTGCGGGTGGCGCAGGGCTGGTCCCTGGAGGACCTGGCCACCCGCGCCAACGTCAGTCAGTCCACCCTCTCGCGCATCGAGAACGGCCAGCGCCGACTCGCTCTGGACCAGCTGGTCATCCTCGCCCGCGCCCTGGACACTTCGCTGGACCAGCTCGTGGAGACAGCCCCCGACGACATCGTCACCAGCCCGGTGATCGACGGTGCGCACGGCCTCATGCGCTGGCTGGTGAAGTCGGACCCCGGCATGACCGTCGTGCGCCAGAGGATGACCGAGCCGCCGCCGGACAATCCCGCGCGCATGCGCGCGCACCCAGGCCACGAATGGCTGGTCGTCCTGTCCGGCACCGCGATCCTCGTGCTGGGCCACCGCCGCTTCCGCATCGAGACCAACCAGGCCGCGGAGTTCCCCACCATGCTGCCGCACGCCATCGGAGCCGAGGGCGGCCCCTGCGAGATCCTCGGCATCTTCGACCGTGACGCCCGCCGTGGTCACCAGCGCGGCAGCGGACGCAGGGACAAGGACGCGGGAGGCTCCTCCGAGTGAGACGGCTCCCGCGGATGACCTCCAGCTGAAGCCGGTTTGCGTGTTCGGCACCGCCGGTGGTCAAATCCTTGCGGACGAGGCAAGAGATCGTGCCACTCGCGCAATCGCGACCTAGCGTGAAGACATGACACACACCCACCCGCACAGCCCCCGCCATGGCTCGCACCACGGCCCTCAGCACGCCGCCGGCTCCGGCGGTCAGGCCGAGATCCTCGACCTGGACGCGGAAGTCCTCGCCGGACACACCGCCGCCATCACGGCATGGCTGCCCGTCGAAGAAGCCCCGCACGAGATCGTGGACCTGGGCTGCGGGACGGGCGCCGGTACCTTCGCCCTCCTGGCACGCTTCCCGGGAGCGCGCGTCACCGCGGTCGACTCCTCGGCCGAGCACCTGCAGCGCCTGCGGGAGAAGGCGCTTGCCGGAGGAGTGGAGGACCGCGTGCGCACCGTGCAGGCCGACCTCGACTCCGCGGACTGGCCCGGCCTCGGCACACCGGATCTCGTCTGGGCCTCCGCCTCGATGCACCACATGGCCGACCCCGACAGCGCGCTGCGCCACGTCCACGACACCCTCGGGACCGGTGGGCTGTTCGCCGTCGTCGAGCTGGCCGGCTTCCCCCGCTTCCTGCCCGAGAACGCCCCCGAGGAGCGGCCCGGCCTGGAAGACCGCTGCCACGCCGCGACGGACCGGCTCCACGCCGAACACGTACCCCACCGCGGAGCCGACTGGGGGCCGATGCTGACCGCCGCCGGCTTCGCGCTCGAAGGGGAACGCACCGTCAGGGTGAACATCCAGGATTCCCCGGCCGAGGCGCTCGGCCGCTACGCCCTGGGCACCCTCCAGCGCATCCGCGGCGCCGCCGCCGGATCACTCGCGCCCGAGGACCTCGCCGCCCTCGACCGGCTCCTCGACGTCGACGGCCCCCACAGCATCCTGCGCCGCACCGACCTCGTGGTGCGCACCGAACGCACCGTCTGGGCCGCGCGCCGCAAGGACTGAACCGGCGGGGGCCACCCGCGAAGAGCGGGCGGCAGCGGTCAGGGGGCCTGCTCGTCCGCTCCCAGCGTCGTGACCAGGCGTTCCAGGCGGGCAGCTCTGAGCCCGGGTGTCCGCGCCTTGAGGTGCTGAAGGATCATGAGGTACGGGTCCGTCCTGCCGAGCCGCTCGAAGAGTTCCGCCGCCCGGGGGCCGGCGGCAGGCGCGGCAGCGAGGTCGGCGGGGACGGTGGCCTCCTTCTGCGAGGGACAGGCCGTCTCCCACCGGCCGTCCCCCTTCGCGGCCCGCACCTCTGCGAGTCCGGGCTCCCGCATCCGGCCGGCCGCTGTCAGCGCCTCCACCTTCCGTACGTTGACGAGGGACCACGGGCTTCCCGGCCGGCGGGGCGAGATCCGCTGGAGGTGGTACGTCGCGTCCAGTGACTTGCGCTGCCCGTCGATCCACCCGTAGCAGAGCGCGGAGTCGATGACCTCGGACGCGGAGACCGACTCGACGCCCGAGTCCTTCTTCGCGATGCTCAGCCAGAGGGAGGACGACTTTCCGTGGTGGTCTTTCAGCCAGGGCCTCCAGCAGGTCGGCCCGCTCGAAGAGCAGCGGCTCCGCCCCTGCCGGTCTGCCGTTTCTCGGCCGTCACGGTGCCCGTCCTTACCTGCGAGAGAGAACATGGTCTGCCGGCTGAGGGTCCGACAGGACGGTCCACGGCAGCCGAGGGGAGCGGCTGGGGAATATGTTCCGCCCGAGAAGCGTCCCCCGCCGTTCACCCGGGAGGCGGCGGAGCCGTGCTCGCCCGGACGACCAGGCGGGTCGGGACCAGGGTGGTCCCGCGTTCCGTCGTCTCGTTCCTGATCTGCCGCAGCACACCGTCCACGCACAGCCGTCCGATCTCGGCGAAGTCCTGGTGGACCGTGGTCAGCGGCGGAAGGAACGACGCGGAGTCGGCGATGTCGTCGAAGCCCACCACGCTGACGTCGTCCGGCACGCGCCTGCCCTGCTCGTGCAGGGCCCGCAGGACGCCCAGCGCCATCTGGTCGTTGGCCGCGAAGATCGCGGTGCAGGACGGGTCGGCCGCCAGGGCGAGCCCCGCCGCGTATCCCGATGCCGCCGACCAGTCGCCGCCCACCGGAGGCGGAACCGGTCGTCCCGCCTCCTTCAGGGTCTGCCGCCACGCATGGGCACGCCGCTGTGCGGCGAAGGACTCCGCAGGACCGGCGACATGCACGACGCTGCGGTGTCCGAGGTCGAGCAGGTGCTGCACGGCTGCCCTGGCGCCACCGGACTGGTCGGTGTCCACGACGCTGTAGCGGTCGCCCGCGTCGGAGTCGGCCACCACCACGTGGGTGTGGGGCGGCAGTGATATGGCGGCGTCCAGCAGACGGACTTCCATGATCACGATGATGCCGTCCACGACCTGCTCGCCGAGCACGGTGACGGCCCCCCTGACGCCCGTACTGGTCGGCGTCGCGACGGGCAGCAGGGTGATGGCGTAGCCCTCGTCCGCCGCGGAGGCGGAAATGGCCTCCAGCGTGCGGACGTTGCCCGTCGTGGCGAGAGTGAACAGGATGACGCCCAGCGTGCGGAACTTTCCGCTCTTGAGGGCGCGCGCGGCGCTGTTGGGCCGGTAGTTGAGCTTCCTCATGGCGGCGAGGACACGTTCGCGGGTCTCCTCGGACACCACGGAATGCCCGTTGGAGACGCGGGAGACCGTCTGTGAGGAGACTCCGGCCAGGCGTGCGACGTCGGCCATGGACGCCTCCTTGTGAGAAGGCCGGTCCATGGCTTGTTCCTGTCCTTGCACTTCGTCTGCCTCCGTCGTGATTCCGTGAGCCTTTCGCCGTGTGGGGGGCGCTCATCCGGCCGCGGGGCCGTCTTCCATCGCGTGGGCCCTGATCATGATCCGTGAGGGTCGAGCCCTGTCGCCACTTCGCATCCGGTCGGTAATCGCGGGCGATGCGGGCCGGGCCACCGGCATTTCTACCACTTTCGGACGGACGCTGCTGACGTCTGCCGCTGCCCCCGCTGCTGAAGTCCGAGCCCGGCCGTGCGGACGCCGAAGGGACGCGACCCCCGGCCTCACGGAAGCTCTCCGGAGGGTTGGCCCTTTGGTGGGGTGATGTCCGAATGTCGTCCGTGTGAAAGGGAATTCCGGTCTTGACCGCAGGAGAGAGGGCGTGTAGACATCATTCCACCGATGGATGTTTACGTAAACATCCAGTCTTCTCAAGCACAGCGCCTCCACGATGTCCGGTGTCTCCATCCGGCCGGGGCCATGCTCAACGCCGGATCAACAGGAGTACCCATGACGGCCGTTACGCCGATCACGACCGGACGCCGCCCACCGGCGAGAGGCACCCGCAGTCGGCGCGGGCGGGTCGGCTGGGTCTTCGTAGGACCGTTCATGGCCGTGTTCGCCCTGGTCTTCCTCGCCCCGATCGCCTACTCGCTGTATCTGAGCTTCTTCCGGGACCAGTTGGTGGGCGGCACATCGTTCGTCGGCCTGGAGAACTTCCAACGCGCTTTCGAGGACGAACAGTTCTGGGCCGCCGTCGGCCGGGTGCTTCTCTTCCTCGTGGTCCAGGTGCCCGTCATGCTCGGCCTCGCCCTGCTCGTGGCCCTCGCCCTCGACAGCGGCAGGCTCTACGGCAAGAGCTTCTTCAGGATCGCCGTCTTCCTCCCGTACGCCGTACCCGCCGTCGTCGCCACGCTGATGTGGGGCTTCATCTACGGCACCCGCTTCGGGCTGGTGGGGAACATCAACGACGCCTTCGGTGTGTCGCTGCCCGACCCGCTCTCGCCCTCCCTGGTGCTGGCCAGCATTGGCAACATCGTCACCTGGGAGTTCATCGGCTACAACATGCTGATCTTCTACTCGGCGCTGCGTGTCGTCCCCAAGTCCCTCTACGAGGCCGCCGAGATCGACGGAGCGGGGCAGTGGCGGATCATCACCGCGGTCAAGATCCCCGCGATCCGCGGTGCGCTGGTGATCGCGACGATCTTCTCGGTGATCGGCAGCTTCCAGCTGTTCAACGAGCCCAGCATTCTGCAGAGCCTGGCACCCAACGCGATCACGACCTACTTCACGCCCAACCTCTACACCTTCACGCTGTCGTTCTCCGGCCGGCAGCAGAACTACGCGGCCACCGTCTCCCTCGTCATGGGTGTCGTCACGATGATCATCGCCTACGCGGTCCAGCTGCGCGGCATGCGAAAGGAGGCGTGAGCGATGACCGCCTCTTCCTTCACCGCCGAGCAGACGCCCCGGCGAACCACCCACCGGGCCCCGGTACCCCGCCGCGCCACGCGCAGACGGCACACGGCCGACCGGCCGCGGCGCAGCATGGTGCTCACGGTCCTCATGGGCCTGACCGCGCTCTACGCGCTCATGCCGCTGGCCTGGCTCGTCATCAACGCCACCAAGACGCAGAAGAGCCTCCTCGGCTCCTTCGGTCTCTGGTTCAGCGGTGACTTCGCCCTCTGGGACAACATCTCGCAGACGCTCACCTACGACGACGGCATCTTCGTCCGCTGGTTCCTCAACACCCTGCTGTACGTGGTCGTGGGCGCCGGCGGAGCCACCTTCCTCGCGGTACTCGGCGGCTACGGCCTGGCCAAGTTCGACTTCACGGGCAAGCGCGCCGTCTTCGCCACCGTCATCGGGGCGGTGGCCGTGCCCGCGACCGCGCTCGCGGTCCCCACCTTCCTCATGTTCAGCAAGATGGGTCTCACGAACACCCCGTGGGCCGTCATCATCCCGTCCCTGATCTCACCGTTCGGCCTCTACCTCATGTGGGTGTTCGCCGCCGAGGCCGTCCCCACCGAGCTCCTGGAAGCGGCCAGGATGGACGGCTCCGGCGAGCTGCGGACCTTCTTCCGCGTCGCGCTCCCGCTGCTGACCCCGGGCATCGTGACGGTTCTGCTGTTCACCATGGTGCAGACCTGGAACAACTACTTCCTGCCCCTGATCATGATCAAGAACCCGGACTGGTACCCGCTGACCCTGGGACTGAACGCCTGGAACGAGCAGGCGTCCACCGCCGGCGGCCAGCCGGTCTTCAACCTGGTCATCACGGGCTCACTGCTGACCATCGTGCCGCTGATCATCGCCTTCCTGCTGCTCCAGCGCTACTGGCAGTCGGGCCTGGCGGCGGGCAGCGTCAAGGGGTGACCTGCTCCCCGGTTCCGCGCTCCCCGGCCCCGTCGGCCACCCGGTCTCCCCGCTCCGGGACGGATCTCCCCCGGCACGCGGCCGGTGCGGCGTCCCACCCC
>NZ_MAPV01000152.1 GCF_001700505.1 Streptomyces mutomycini | reverse complement strand
CGCAGTCACCGCCGCACGGGCAGGGGTACACCGGCGTGATGTACGCGTGCTCCCGGCGGCAGGCCGGGCAGCGCACCGGTACGGACTCCACTGGCTGCCCCTTACTCCCGCCCGTGCGGCGGTGACTGCGTTGCGTGGCTCCATCGTCCACCAGGAGCGACGGTCGGGGGAGGGAATTGCGCACTTCGGCCCGATGAGTTCCGTCGTCTCGTCCGTCCTCCCTTGACGGCCGTGCCACCTCGTCCTAAGTTGATTCCGTATAGCAGAACTAATTTTCCGTAATGCGGAATTGGTGCTCTCAGGTGGCGCGACAGAGCCCGACTCCACCAGGTCCGAGCAGGAGCACTCATGCCTCGTATGACCGCTGCCCGAGCGGCAGTTGAGATCCTCAAGCGCGAAGGTGTCAGCAACGCGTTCGGTGTGCCGGGTGCGGCGATCAACCCGTTCTACGCTGCCCTCAAGGCCTCCGGAGGCGTGCAGCACACCCTCGCCCGCCACGTCGAGGGCGCCTCTCACATGGCGGAGGGCTACACCCGTGCCGCGGCCGGGAACATCGGCGTCTGCGTCGGCACGTCCGGGCCCGCCGGCACCGACATGATCACCGGTCTCTACTCGGCCATGGCCGACTCGGTCCCGATCCTCTGCATCACCGGTCAGGCGCCGACCGCGGTCCTCCACAAGGAGGACTTCCAGGCCGTCGACATCGCGTCGATCGCCGCGCCGGTGACCAAGGCAGCGACCACGGTCCTGGAGGCCGCGCAGGTCCCGGGCGTCTTCCAGCAGGCCTTCCACCTGATGCGTACGGGCCGGCCGGGGCCGGTCCTCATCGACCTGCCGATCGATGTGCAGCTCACCGAGATCGAGTTCGATCCCGAGCTGTACGAGCCGCTGCCCGTGCACAAGCCCGCCGCGAGCCGCAAGCAGATCGAGCGGGCCGTCGAGATGCTCAACGCCTCCGAGCGCCCGCTGCTCGTCGCCGGCGGCGGCATCATCAACGCCGACGCCTCCGCCCTCCTGGTGGAGTTCGCCGAGCTGACCGGAGTCCCGGTCGTCCCCACCCTGATGGGCTGGGGCATCCTCCCCGACGACCACGAGCTGAACGCGGGCATGGTCGGCCTGCAGACCTCGCACCGCTACGGCAACGCGAACTTCCTGGAGTCCGACTTCGTCCTCGGCATCGGCAACCGCTGGGCCAACCGCCACACCGGCAGGCTGGACGTCTACACCGCGGGCCGCACCTTCGTCCACGTCGACATCGAGCCCACCCAGCTGGGCAGGATCTTCGCCCCCGACCTCGGCATCGCCTCGGACGCGAAGGCGGCACTGGCGCTCTTCGTCGAGGTGGCGCGGGAACTAGAGGCGGCCGGCAAGCTGAAGGACCGCTCGGCCTGGGCCGCGTCCACGCAGGAACGCCGGGCCGCGCTGCAGCGCCGCACGCACTTCGACAACGTGCCGCTTAAGCCGCAGCGGGTCTACGAGGAGATGAACCGGGCGTTCGGCCCCGAGACCCGCTACGTCTCCACCATCGGCCTCTCCCAGATCGCGGGCGCGCAGATGCTGCACGTCCACCGGCCGCGCCACTGGATCAACTGCGGCCAGGCCGGGCCGCTGGGCTGGACGATCCCCGCAGCGCTCGGCGTCGCCACGGCGGACCCGGACGGCTCCGTGGTCGCCCTCTCCGGTGACTACGACTTCCAGTTCATGCTGGAGGAGCTCGCCGTCGGCGCGCAGCACCGAATCCCGTACGTCCACGTGCTGGTGAACAACTCCTACCTCGGGCTCATCCGGCAGGCGCAGCGCAACTTCGACATCGACTTCCAGGTCAGCCTGGAGTTCGAGAACCTCAACTCCCCGGAGCTGGGCGTCTACGGCGTGGACCACGTCAAAGTGGTGGAGGGCCTGGGCTGCAAGGCGATCCGGGTCACCGAGCCCGACCGGCTGCTGCCGGCCTTCGAGGAGGCCAAGAAGCTCGCGGCCGAACACAGGGTTCCCGTCGTCGTCGAGGCGATCCTGGAGCGGGTCACGAACATCTCGATGAGCGGGACCGACATCGCGTCGGTGAACGAGTTCGAGGACGTGGCGTCCGAGCCGGGCCACGCGCCGACCGCGATCCGGGCGCTGACGGTGTCCTGACGCCGTAGCCACCGCCGGAACCCCTGGGGCCCGGCCCGCCCGCTCCCCACCTGGGAGCCGGCCGCGGGCCGGGCCCCGGTGTGCCCGCCCCGCAGTTAAGCCGGCGTGCGCGACGACCGGCCCGGCCCTGGGTGCCTCCGGGGTCTCCGTTCGATCTGCCCGACGAGGGGCTCCCGGACGCAGGGTGAACCCCCGCAGCGGGCGGTGCGGTCGGGGCTGTCGGCGCCAGAGGGAGAATGGCCGGCGTGAAGACAGGACGGGGCGCGGGCCAGGGGCGACATTGGGTCAAGTCCACGACGTGGGAGACGCTCCTGGACGGGGACCGACGCGTCTGTGCGGCGTGCGGGACGGCCGTCCGCTCGTACCGGTATCGCTTCCATCCCCCGGAGAGCCCCTCGTTCGAACGGTGCATCGGGCTGGCATGGTGTTCCGGCTGCCGGGTCTACTCCGGCTCGATGGTGCACGTATCCCGGGGCCAGGTGCTCGTGGACGCTCTGGCATCACTGCCGTGGGACCGGAGGGAGCGCGTCGAGCGGAGCGAAACGAAGCTCGTCGGGTATCTCGACGAGTGGCTGGGGAGCGAGGAAGCGCCGCCCGCACCGTGACGGCACGTCATGACACAGGGGTGCGGTGCACGCCTGACCGGCGTACACCGCACCCCTGCTGTCGTGTGTCACGGCGACCGCGACGGCGGGCGTGGGCGGCGGGCAGCCTGGTTCCTTCAGGTCTGGAACCGGGCCGTCCGGCCCTTCGCCACCGCACTGGCGTCGTCCGCCGCCGCGGTCCCGTCCTGCCGGTGCCGCGCGCTGCCCCTCATCCGGGTGCGCGGCACGGGCAGGGCCCCGGGAGGGAGGCTCAGTCCTCGCGCAGGGCGCGGACCGCCTCCTCCACGCGCCTGCCGTAGTCGGCGTCGGCGGCGTGGAAGTGGGCGAGGTTCTTCTCGATGACGTCGTCGCGGGTGACCTGTGAGAGACCTCCGGCGATGTTGGCGATCAGGCGGTCCTTCTCGTCCGCCGACATGAGCCGGTAGAGCTCGCCCGCCTGGAAGAAGTCGTCGTCCTTGGTGTGCGCGGGCGTCTCGTGCGTGCCCGTCCAGCCGTGCACGGCGAGCGGGGCGGCCAGGGCCTCACCGGTCTGCGCGGGTCCGGCGTAGGAGTTGGGCTCGTAGTTCCTGTCCTGGCGCGAGCCGTGACGCGTCGCGTGCAGCCCGTCGCGGCCGTAGTTGTCGACGACGGCAGCCTTCGGCGCGTTGACCGGGAGCTGGGTGTGGTTGATCCCCAGCCGGTAGCGCTGCGCGTCGGCGTAGGCGAAGAGCCGGCCCTGGAGCATCCTGTCCGGGGAGGGACCGATGCCGGGGACGAAGTTGTTCGGCGAGAACGCGGCCTGCTCCACCTCGGCGAAGACGTTGTCCGGGTTGCGGTCCAGCACGAGGCGGCCCACGCGCTGCAGCGGGTAGTCGGCGTGCGGCCAGACCTTCGTCACGTCGAAGGGGTTGAAGCGGTAGTCCGCCGCCTCGGCGGCCGGCATGAGCTGCACGTGCAGCGTCCAGGACGGGTTGACGCCCCGCTCGATGGCCTGGAGCAGGTCCGTCTGGTGCGAGTCGGCGTCCTTGCCGACCTGCTCGGCGGCCTGCTCGGCGGAGAGTGAGCGAACGCCCTGGTTCGTCTTGAAGTGGTACTTCACGAAGAAGGCATCGCCCTCCGCGTTCGTCCACTGGTACGTGTGCGAGCCGTAGCCGTTCATGTGCCGGTACGAGGCGGGAATCCCGCGGTCGCCCATCAGCCAGGTGACCTGGTGGGTGGCCTCCGGGGAGTGCGCCCAGAAGTCCCATACGTTGTCGGGCTCCTGACGGCCCGTGAACGGGTCCCGCTTCTGGGAGTGGATGAAGTCGGGGAACTTGACCGGGTCCTTGATGAAGAAGACCGGGGTGTTGTTCCCGACGAGGTCGTAGTTGCCCTCGTTCGTATAGAACTTGAGGGCGAAGCCGCGGGGGTCTCGGACGGCGTCCGCGCCGCCGAGGGAGTCCGCGACCGTGGAGAAGCGGAGGAACGTCTCGGTTCGGCGGCCCACTTGGGAGAGGAAGTCGGCGCGGGTGAAGCCGGTGACGTCGTCGGTCACCTCGAAGTAGCCGTATGCGCCGGAGCCGCGGGCGTGGACGACGCGCTCCGGGATGCGCTCACGGTTGAAACGGGCGAGCTTCTCCAGCAGGTGCTGGTCCTGGAGGAGTACCGGCCCACCGGCGCCGGCCGTGGCGGAGTTCTGGTTGTCGGCGACCGGGGCGCCTGACTCGGTCGTGAGCACACGCTGGGACATGGAGGCCTTCCGTACGGGGCTGCTGACGGCCTCAGGAGCGTAGATAAGCCGGGATCAGCACGTCAACAGTTTGTTGAAATCGGAGGAAGAGGTTCCGGGCCGCGGCGGCGCCTGGGCGCGACATGACAGGTGTCAGCACCGCCGCGACCCGGAGTTCAGGGGGCCCTGTGGAGGGCCGGGGGTGTCAGACCTGGGAGCCGGAGAGCCGCTCGACCGAGCGCAGGAGCGCCGAGTGGTCGAGTCCGCCGTCGCCCTGGGCGCGCAGTGAGGCGACCAGCTGGGCCACGACCCCGCCGACGGGCAGGGCGGCGCCGACGTTGCGGGCGGCGTCCGTGACGATGCCCATGTCCTTGTGGTGCAGGTCGATCCGGAAGCCCGGGGCGAAGTCCCGCTCGAGGAAGTTGTCCTTCTTGCGGGTCAGGACCGTCGAGCCGGCGAGACCGCCGTTCAGTACGTCGAGTGCGGCGGCCAGGTCGACACCGGACTTCTCCAGGAAGACGACCGCCTCGGCGCAGGCCTGGATGTTCACCGCGACGATCAGCTGGTTGGCGGCCTTCACCGTCTGGCCGGAGCCGTGGGGGCCGCACAGCACGATCGTTCTGCCGAGCACCTGCAGCAGGGGCTGCGCGGCGTCGAAGTCGGTCTGCTCGCCGCCGGCCATGATGGACAGGACGGCCTCGATCGCGCCCGCCTCTCCGCCGGACACGGGGGCGTCCAGCACGCGGATGCCCTTGTCCTTCGCGTTCTTCGCCAGGTCCACGGAGGTCTGCGGGGTGATCGACGACATGTCGATCAGCAGGGCGCCCCGCCGGGCGTTCTCCAGGATGCCGTCGGGGCCGTACGCGATGGCCTCGACCTGCGGGGACGCCGGGACCATGGTGATGACGACGTCGGCGTCGCGGACCGCGTCCGCGATCGAGGCGGCGCCCCGGCCGCCCGCCGCGACGAGCCTGTCGACCTTGTCCTGCTCCAGGGTGTAGCCGGTGACCTGGTATCCGGCCTTGACCAGGTTCTCCGACATGGGGGAGCCCATGATGCCGAGCCCGATCCAGGCGACCGTGGGGAGGTTGCTGCTCATGAGGAGTGCCTTCCGGTAAGCGTGTGTACGTGGGGGCGGGGCCCTCAGCGGGCCGGCCGGTGCTCGGCGGGGAGCCAGTCGAAGGACTCCGCGCTCGGGCGGTCGCCCGGCTTGTACTCCAGGCCGACCCAGCCGTCGTAACCGGCTTCGGCCAGCTCGCCGAGGAGCCGCTCCAGCGGGAGCGAGCCGGTGCCGGGCGCGCCCCGCCCCGGGTTGTCGGCGATCTGGACGTGGCCGGTCTTCGAGGCGTATGCCTTGATCACCTGGCCGAGGTCCTCGCCGTTCATCGACAGGTGGTAGAGGTCGAGCAGGAATGCGGCGTTGCCCAGGCCCGTGGCCTCGTTGACGCGGTCGACGACCTCGACGCCCGCCGGTGCGCTGACCAGGGGGTAGAGCGGTGACTCCGTGGCGTTGAGCGTCTCGATCAGGAGCGTCGCCCCGATCCGGTCGGCCGTGCGGGCGGCCAGTACCAGGTTCTCCAGGGCGAGTTCGTCCTGGGCGGCCGGGTCCACACCCTCGACGCGGTTGCCGTAGAGCGCGTTGAGGGCCTTGCAGCCGACCGAGGACGCGAAGTCCGCCGCCACGTCGATGTTGGTGCGGAAACGGCCCGATTCCTCGCCGGGCAGTGAGAGTGCCCCGCGATCGGGGCCGGGCAGCCGGCCCGCGTAGAAGTTCAGCCCCACCAGCTGCGTGCCCGCGTCGTCGAGCGCCTTCTTCAGGGCGTCGAGCTCGGCCTGCGCGGGGGTGGGGGTCTCGGTCCAGGGCCACCAGAGCTCGACCGCGGTGAAGCCCGCGGCGGCTGCCGCCGCGGGGCGCTCCAGGAGCGGGAGTTCGGTGAAGAGGATCGAGAGGTTCACATCGAAGCGCTGGTCCGAGAGGCCCATCATCGCTCCTTCCGTATTGCGGAAGTTTGTTTCTGCTTAACGGAAGATTGCCCGGCTGGTGGTGAGGCTGTCAAGGGGGGATTCCGAACTCCGGGCGCGCGGGGGTGGGGTGGGGGTCCGCAGGGCATGCCTCTCTGTGCCTCCCTGTCCGTGCCCGGTCAGGCGGCCTGTGCCGCGTCCGGGGGTGCGGCGCCCGTCGGCCCCGGTGTGCCGGAAGGCCGGTGTCATAGGGTCGGGGTGAGCCGTGCGAGCCGATCGACACGGCGGGACATGAGGGAGGCACCGTGCGCTTGAGGGTGGAATTCACCACCGAACCCTTCGATCTGGACGAGGCGCCCGCCCACGCCGTGGTGGCCCGCGAGGTCGTCCAGGGGGCCGGCCTCGACGCCGTGGACGTGGGCCCGTTCGGGAACACGGCCGAGGGGGGCGCGGACCGGATCCTGACCGCGGTGGACTCGCTCCTGCGCAAGACCCTGGCCTCGGGTGCCACCCGGGTGTCCCTTCAGCTCAACGTGATCGGGGAGGACGCGCCGTGACCGAACCGGCCGATCACCCCCTGGTCGCAGCGGTGAAGCCGCTCGTCGACGCCATGGGAGCCGAACTCCTCGACCCGGGGCGGGCCACCCCCGAGGACGTGGTGCTCGCGTGGGAGGGGGTGGACGTCATAGCGGTGCGGCTCCCGCAGCTCTCCGAATCGCTCGACCACATCCTGGCCGCGATGGAGCGGCGGCACGGGATGCCGCTGGCCGACCTGGACCGTAAGACCAAGCAGGGTGTGGTGCGCACCCTTGAGGCGCGCGGCGCCTTCTCCGTGCGGCACGGTGTGGAGACCGTGGCCGGGGCCCTCGGAGTGTCCCGCTTCACCGTCTACAACTACCTGAACCGGGACAATGCCGCCAAGGGCGGGTAGCTGAGCCCATTGCGTCCGATGCCGCCGCGGGAAAGTAAAGCGGCGGCATTGTCTGTTCGCGGAATTTCAACAAACTGTTGACGTGGTGTTGCGGAGGGCGTTAGCTATCGGCAGCCCGACAACGCACAGCGAAAAAGCCACGGAGGCTCCCGTGACTACGAGCTCCACACCGGGCCTGGCCCGGTTCAACACCCTGGCGGCGGCAGAGGCCGCAGCCGCGCTGCACGAGGTGTGTGCCAGCGCTGCGTGGTGCGGCTCCGTCCTCGCCCACCGGCCCTACGACGGCACGGAAGCCCTGCTCCTTGCCAGTGACGCCGCCATGGCCGAGCTCTCGGCGCAGGACCTGGCCGAGGCGATGGCCGGCCACCCGCCGATCGGCCGCCCCGAGCCGGGGGATCCGGCCTCCGCCCGCGAACAGCGGGGGATGGCCGGTGCTTCCGAGGGGCTCAGGGCGGAGATGCTCGAACTCAACCTGGCCTACCAGGAACGGTTCGGACACGTCTTCCTGATCTGCGCCACCGGAGCCACCGGTGAGCAGATGCGCGACGCGGTGAAGGCCCGCATCGGGAACTCTCCCGAGCAGGAGAGCGAGATCGTCCGCATCGAGCTGGGCAAGATCAACCGCATCCGGCTGACCCGCCTCGTACAGGACTCCTGAGCACCAGGACCCCTACGGCACTTCCGAGAACAAGGAGCGTGACGGTCTTGAGCACCGACACCACCGCTTCGGTGTCCACCCACATCCTGGACACCAGCATCGGCCGTCCCGCCGAAGCCGTCACCGTCTCCCTGGCCGCCCGTAGCGGCGGCGACGCGCAGTACGTGACGCTCGGCGGATCCGCCACCGACGCGGACGGGCGCTGCAAAGACCTGCCGGCCCTGCCGGAAGGAACCACCCATGTACGGCTCGTCTTCGACACCGAGTCGTACTTCACCGCGAAGAAGCAAGCCGAGGCGCAGCAGGACGCCCCCCGCGTAAGGGACAGCGGCGCGTTCTTCCCGGAGGTGGCGATCGCGTTCGCCGTCACCCCGGGCGAGCACTTCCACGTACCGCTGCTGCTCAACCCGTTCGGCTACTCCGTTTACCGAGGGAGCTAGCAGGCAATGCCCACGATTCTCGGCCAGAACCAGTACGGCAAAGCAGAGAACCGCGTCGTCAGGATCACGCGGGACGGCGACACCCACCACATCAAGGACCTCAACGTCTCGGTCGCCCTCTCCGGCGACATGGACGACGTCCACTACTCCGGCTCCAACGCCAACGTCCTGCCGACCGACACCACCAAGAACACGGTGTACGCGTTCGCCCAGGAGCACGGCATCGAGTCCGCCGAGCAGTTCGGCATCCACCTCGCCCGGCACTTCGTGACCTCCCAGGAGCCGATCAGGACCGCACGGATCAGGATCGAGGAGTACGCCTGGGAGCGCATCGCGACCTCGGACGGCAACTCCAAGTTCATCGGCGCCGACGAGGTCAACCACTCCTTCGCCCGCAAGGGCCAGGAGCTGCGCACCACCCAGGTCACCTTCGACGGCGAGAACTGGGAGATCATCTCCGGTCTCAAGGACCTCACCGTCATGAACTCGACCAACTCGGAGTTCTGGGGCTACGTCAAGGACAAGTACACGACGCTCAAGGAGGCTTACGACCGCGTCCTGTGCACCGACGTGTCGGCCGCCTGGCGTTACAGCTGGACCAGCGACGACGAGCGGATGCCCAACTGGGAGAATTCGTACGAGCAGGCGAAGAAGCACATGCTGCAGGCCTTCGCCGAGACGTACTCCCTCTCGCTCCAGCAGACCCTCTACCAGATGGGTTCGCGGGTCATCAACAGCCGCAGCGAGATCGACGAGATCCGCTTCTCGCTGCCGAACAACCACCACTTCCTCGTGGATCTCGAGCCGTTCGGCCTCAAGAACGACACCGCCGATGGTGCTGTCTACTTCGCCGCCGACCGCCCGTACGGCCTCATCGAGGCGACGGTGCTGCGGGACGGCGTCGAGCCGAAGATCCCGGTCGACATGACCAACCTCTGACACGGCGCACCGAGCCGGCCTCCCGCCCGCCTCGCAGCCGGGCGGGGGCCGGACAGCCTCTTCACCCCTCGGCACCCACGGCGTCAACGCCGTGGCACTCAAATCCTCCTAGGGTCCTGCCGTGCCCACATCGCCAGAGACAGAAGAAGGAAGCACCATGGCAGCTTCGGCGGACCCCAGGCCCACACAGCGCATCGTCATCGAGAACTGCTCGATCGCGACCGTCGACGCCCACGACACCGAGTACGCCTCGGGCCATGTCGTTGTGGCGGGCAACCGCATCGAATCCGTCGGAGCGGGCAGCGCGCCCGCGGGACTCGCCGATGTCGTACGACGCGTCGACGGCACCGGCCACCTCGTCACACCAGGTCTGGTCAACACCCACCACCACTTCTACCAGTGGATCACCCGGGGCCTGGCGACCGACCACAACCTCTTCGACTGGCTGGTCGCGCTGTACCCGACGTGGGCGCGCATCGACGAGCCGATGGCCCGCGCCGCCGCACAGGGCTCGCTCGCGATGATGGCCCGCGGCGGGGTCACCACCGCCATGGACCACCACTACGTCTACCCCCGTGGTTCGGGCGACCTGTCCGGCGCGATCATCGGCGCAGCCCGCGACATGGGCGTGCGCTTCACCCTCGCCCGCGGTTCCATGGACCGCAGCGAGAAGGACGGCGGGCTGCCGCCGGACTTCGCCGTCGAAACCCTCGACGGGGCGCTCGCCGCCACCGAGGCGACCATCGACGAGCACCACGACACCTCGTTCGACGCGATGACCCAGATCGCGGTCGCCCCCTGCTCCCCCTTCTCCGTTTCCACCGAACTGCTCCGACAGGGAGCGGAGTTGGCCCGGCGTCGCGGCGTACGACTGCACACCCACGGCTCGGAGACCGTCGAGGAGGAGCAGTTCTGCAAGGAGCTGTTCGGGATGGGGCCGACCGACTACTTCGAATCGACCGGCTGGCTCGGTGACGACGTGTGGATGGCGCACTGCGTCCACATGAACGACTCCGACATCGCCGCCTTCGCCCGAACCGGCACCGGCGTCGCACACTGCCCGTCCTCCAACGCCCGTCTCGCCGCAGGCATCGCCCGCGTCCCCGACATGCTCGCCGCCGGTGTCCCGGTCGGGCTCGGCGTCGACGGCACCGCCTCCAACGAGTCGGGCGAGCTCCACACCGAACTGCGCAACGCCCTCCTCATCAACCGCCTCGGCGCCCACCGCGAGAAGGCGCTGAACGCCCGTCAGGCACTGCGCCTGGGCACCCACGGCGGCGCCAGGGTGCTCGGCCGGGCCGACGAGATCGGCTCCCTGGAGCCGGGCAAGCTCGCCGACCTCGTGCTGTGGAAGCTGGACACCCTCGCCCACGCCTCCATCCCGGACCCCGTGACCGCACTGGTCTTCGGTGCCGCGGCCCCCGTCACCCTCTCCCTCGTCAACGGCAGAACCGTCGTCGAGGACAACCACCTCACCACGGTCGACGAGGACGCGATCGCCCGAGCGACCCGCGACGAGGCCGGACGCCTGGCACGGATCGCCGCCGGAGCCTGACGCTCCGCACCCCCCTGAACAGGCCGGCCGAGGGGGACGGCCCTCGGCCGGCCGCCGTGGACCCGCAGGGTCGACGGCAGCCTGTGCGGGTGCGCGCACGTCCCGTACGCGCACCCGCACAGGTGAGCTCCAAGCTGCCCGCACCAGCTGCACGACCTGCATAAACGCACCACTCCGCACCACCTCCCTGACACCCACGTCGTCCGACGTGTACCCGACCGGAGGAAGCCGTGGCAGCTACGCCCAGGTTTCGTAAGAAAGCAGTCGAAGGAAGCGCAGCCGAAGGAAGCGCCAACGGCAGAAGCGCAGCCGAAGAGCCCGCCCGGAAGCATCCGGTCGACGAGAAGCTTCCGCCCCTCAAGATGTTCACCAGCGGTCTCCAGCACGTGGCCGCGATGTACGCGGGAGTGGTGGCCCCGCCCATGATCGTGGGGCCCGCCGTGGGCCTCAGCGCCAAGGAGACCGCCTTCCTCATGGGGGCGAGCCTCTTCACCGCGGGGATAGCCACCCTGCTCCAGACCCTCGGCTTCTGGCGAATAGGCGCCCGGCTGCCGTTCGTCAACGGCGTCTCGTTCGCCGGGGTCACCCCGATGATCGCGATAGGCAAGGACCGCGGACACGACGGCATCGCCGTCATCTTCGGTGCGATCATCGTCGCCGGCCTCCTCGGCTTCGTCCTCGCGCCGTACTTCTGCAAACTGGTGCGGTTCTTCCCGCCCGTCGTCACCGGCACGGTCATCACCCTGATCGGTGTCTCGCTGCTGCCGGTCGCCTTCAACTGGTCGCAGGGCGGCAACGCGACCGCCGACGACTACGGCTCGATGACGAACATCACGATGGCCGCCGTCACCCTCCTGATCGTGCTCGCCCTGCGCAAGCTGCTGCGGGGCTTCCTCCAGCAGATCGCCATCCTGCTCGGCCTGGTCATCGGCACCCTGATCGCCATCCCCGCCGGCATCACCGACTTCGGGGCACTGGGCGACGCCGACGTCGTCGGTTTCCCGACACCGTTCCACTTCGGCGCACCGCAGTTCGAGGCCGCCGCCATCATCTCGATGTGCATCGTGATGCTGGTCTGCATGACCGAGTCCACCGCCGACATGCTGGCCCTCGGCAAGATCGTCGGCCGTCCGGCGGACGAGCGGACCATCGAGGGCGGACTCCGCGCCGACACCCTGGGCAGCGCCGTCAGCCCGCTGTTCAACGGATTCATGTGCAGCGCGTTCGCCCAGAACATCGGGCTGGTGGCCATGACCAAGGTCCGCAGCAGGTTCGTCGTCGCCGCGGGCGGGGCCATCCTGGTGCTGCTCGGGCTGGTCCCCGTGGCCGCGTCCGTCATCGCCCTCGTACCGCTTCCGGTCCTCGGCGGCGCGGGCATCGTGCTCTTCGGATCGGTTGCCGCGAGCGGCATCCAGACCCTGGCCACCGCGGCCCTGGAGAAGGGCGAGAACGCCCTGATCGTCGCGGCGGCCGTCGGTATCGGCCTCATCCCGATCGCGGCTCCGGGCTTCTACCACGCCTTCCCCGAGGACCTGCTCGTCGTCCTGGACTCGGGCATCTCCACCGGCTGCGTGGTGGCGATCGTCCTGAACCTGGCCTTCAACCACTGGGGCCGGACGCCCGACGCGGAACCTGGGGCGGAGGCCGCGGACGGCGAACAGCCCAAGGACCCGATGGCCCTGCCCGTCGCCCACTGACCGGACGGTGCGCGCACGCACCCCGCGCGGGAGTGTGCGCGCACCTCGCGCGGACGGCGTGCGCGCACCGTCGGGCAGGCGGCGTGCGCGCACCTAGGGCGGGCGGTGTCAGCCGATGTGGAAGCTGTCGCCATAGACCTGCCAGTCCAGCGGCGGATCCAGATCCATATTGCCCTCCCGCAGGAACACCCGCTGAGCCGTGTCCACCCGGCTGGTGTCCGAGTGGGCCTCCTCCCGCTTCATCGCCCGGACCCTCGCGTCCAGGAACGCGCTCAGATACGCCACCTCGTCACCACCCCGCGCCGGCGGCTGCGCCTTCGCCCGGGCCGCGCGACGGATCCCGCCGAAGCTCGCGTCGTCGTCGCCCTCGCCGTGCATGACGTAGGCGTCGTAGTAGGCGAACTGGCCGAGCGTACGGAGGCCGTCGTCCTTGGCGATGCGCACCGCAGGGTCGAAGTAGACCCGGTCCCGCTCGTCCCGCTGCATCCGCCGGAACGCCTCGACGGACGCGCTCCTCACCCAGTCGCGGGTGAAGCCGGGATCGAGCCCCTCGTGGGAGTCCGTCCCGTCCACCTCACGCAGCGCGGGCAGGTACACCGCGAGGAGGTTTCCCGCCTCGCGCTCCGTGTACCGCTCGATCAGCCCCAGCATGTCACCGGTGCCGGAGCAGAATCCGACGATGCCGGCGGTGTAGCCGCGGCCGTCGCCGATGTCCTCGATGTAGTCGTACTGGGCTTCCCAGTCCAGCGTGGAGTTCTCGGCGCTGGACACCAGCCGCATGGCGATGTCCTTCTTGGCGGGATCGTCGAGCCCGGACACGGCGGCCTCCAGGAGGTTGCGGGCCGACGCCGTAGGGGCGCCGGCGTGTGCGACGAGTGGAATCGCGGCGAGGGCGAGCCCCAGCCCGAGGACCGTCACCGCGAGGCGGACGGGACGAGTGAGCCGGGTGGGTCGGGTGTATCGGGGGGTGTCGGTATGTCGGGTGGCGTGACGCGTGGTGCCGTCGTGGGGGTGGTGGCGCACCGGTCCTCCCGTGGAGTCCGTCCTTCCCGGCCGTGCCGGGTTCAGCTCCCGGCGATGCGGAAGCTCTCCCCGTACACCTTCCACGCCAGAGGGGTCTCCAACTGCAGCTTCCCCTGCCGAACGAAGATGCGCTGCGCCGACTCGACGCGGCTGGTGTCGCTGTGCGAGGGCTCCTTGCGGATCGCGGCCACCCGGGCGTCGAGGAACGCGTTCAGATACGCCTCCTCGTCACCTCCGCGGGACGGCGGATCGGCCTCGGCGAGGGCCTGCGTGCGTATCGTGCGGAAGCCGACCGTGCCCTCGGCGTCGGCGTACCCGTGCATCACATAGGCGTCGTAGTAGATGAACTGCCCCAGCGCGCTGAGCCCGTCGGCCTCGGCGCGCTCGACCGCCGGATCGAAGTAGGAGCCGTCCCGCTCCGCGTCCTGCGCCGCCCGGAACTCCGGATCCGCCGCCGCCTTCGCCCATGCCCCGGTGAAGGCGTCGCCGAGCCCCTCGTGCGAGTCGCTGCCGTTCACCGCGCGCAGTGCCGGCAGGAAACCCTCCAGCGTGCTGCCCGGGCGCTTCGCCGCGTACCGCTCGACGACCTTCAACAGGTCTCCGGTGCCGGAGCAGAACCCGATGATCCCGGCGGTGTAGCCGCGGCCGTCGCCGATGTCCTCGATGTAGTCGTACTGGGCTTCCCAGTCCAGCGTGGAGTTCTCGGCGCTGGACACCAGCCGCATGGCGATGTCCTTCTTCGCGGGGTCGTCGAGACTCTTCTCGGATGCGCCGGAACCGGTTTTGGAACAGCCGGTCAGGGCGAGGGCCGCGACGATGGCGAGGGCGAGACATCTGTGCTTCACGCACCCAAGCCTGCCAGGCCGGGGGGCGGCGCCGACGCGAGTGCCGCGCCTGTAGCGTTCGGGACATGGAAGATCAGTCTGTTGTGGATGTCGGCGATGTGCGGCTGGCGTATCGGACCTGGGGCGACCCCTTCGGCTCGCCCGTCGTCCTCTTGCACGGCCTCGGCGGCTCGTCCCTGAGCTGGGAGGCGGTCGGCGCACTGCTCGGCGAGGAGTGGCGGGTGTACGCCATCGATCTGCGCGGGCACGGTGAGAGCGACTGGCCCGACGAGTACGCCTTCGAGCAGATGCGGGACGACGTCCTCGAGTTCCTCGACGCCTGCGAGCTCGACCGGGTCGGCGTCGTCGGCCACTCGATGGGCGGAGTGGTCGCCTATCTCCTCGCCGAGGAGCACGCGGACCGGGTGGAGCGGCTGGTGCTGATCGAGACCCCGCCGCCCTTCCCCGGCCAGCTCATCGCCGACAGCCACCCCACCGGCCCGGTGGACTACGACGAGAACGTCGTGCCGGCCGTCACGGCCCAGATCGCCGAGCCGGATCCCCGCTGGGAGGAGGAGCTGGGCCAGATCGTCGCGCCGACGCTGATGCTCGCGGGAGGACCGGAGAGCGGCATGCCGCAGGGCAGACTGGCGGACATGGCCTCGCTCATCCCGGACTGCCGGCTGATCACCCTCGGCGGAGGCCACCAGGTGCACAAGAAGCACGCCGACCAGGTGGCCCAGCAGATCACCGAGTTCTTCACGAGCTGACGCAGGGCATGAGCCGCCGCCGCCCGGGGTGAGCGGTCCGCAGGCCCGGGACGGCCCGGAGCGACCGCCGGGGCGAGCGAGCGCCCGGGGCCGGAGCTTGACCGGGGGAGGCCGTCAGGCCCCCGGATGCCAGTCGGGCCGGCGCCCGCTCAGCGCGATCACCCGGTCGACCAGGGGTGCGTCGGCCGGGACCGGAACCGGCGGGCCGAAGATCGCGCCGGGTCCGGACCTGTCGTCGTCGTCCGGTGCCAGCATCGCCTCCGAGGAGAGCAGGCTCGCCTCGTCCGCCCTGAACTCCTGTCCCGTCGACCTGGCCAGGTCCCAGCCGTGCACCACCAGTTCGTTCCGTACGACCATTCCGGCGACCTGGCCGGGCAGGTCGACCCCGCCGGCCCGGGTCATGCCCTCCAGCGCGGCCGGGGAGCGCCAGGCCGCGACCAGCTCGTCCAGCAGGGGCGGCAGCACCGTGCGCCAGTCGGCGGGCAGCTCCGGCAGGGCCGACTCCGGGGGAGTGTCGGTCGTCGGGCCGAGCTTCTTGTATGCCGCGTCGCGGAATGCGGCGGTCAGCCCCAGCAGGTGCCCGAGCAGCTCCCGTACCGAGTAGTCGGGACAGGGCGTCGGGCCGGTCAGCTGCCGGTCGTCGACGGCACCGATCAGTTCACGGATCTGCCGCGCCGGCGGACCGAGGTCGAGGGCGGGTGCGGTTTTGTCGTGTGTATCCATACCTGTAGGACCTCCTTCGGCTCCGGAACTCATCGCGGACATTGCGGAACGTTCCGGTCCACCCTCTTGTCGTAGGCCCCACCCACATGGCATATAGGTCTGGACCATTGCTGTCGGATGGAAGGCATCACCGTGCAACGCCCCCACGCACGCACCGCGTTGACCTGTTCCGCCGCGCTGCTCCTCGCCGCGCTCACCGCCTGTGGAGGCCCCGCCGAAGCGGACTCCAAGAACCCGACAGCCCCCGAGGGGGTGACGGCCCAGGCCGGCAGCGCCACCTCCGTACACGTCATGTGGGAACGGTCCTCCGACAACGAGGGCATCGCCGGTTACGACGTCTACCGCCAGGGGAAGAAGGCCGCCTCGGTGGACGCGGCGAAGCTGATGACCGACATCGACGGGCTCACCGCCTCCACGGCCTACACCTTCACGGTCAGGGCCCGCGACGCCGCCGGAAACCTCTCCGCAGTGAGCGCCGCCGCCCCCGTCACCACGCCCGCGGCCCCACCCGCCGATGAGGAACCGCCGACCGGACCGTCGAAGCTGCGCGGCAAGGCGGACAGCGGCCGGACGGTGACCCTGTCCTGGGGCGGCTCCACGGACGACGTCGGCGTCACCTCGTACGACGTCTACCAGGAGGATTCCAGGATCCACAGCGTCTCCGGCACGCAGACCACGGCCCGGCTCACGGGGCTGCGGCCCGGCACGGTCTACACCTTCACCGTCCGCGCCCGCGACGCGGCCGACCGCTCCTCTCCCGACAGCAATGCGCTCGACCTCACCACCCCGTCCGCGCCGGGCGCCCCCGCGAGCACGGCGCCCACCGGGCTGCGTACCAAGGTGACGGCGCAGGGTGAGGAGTCCCTGGTCGACCTCTCCTGGGACCAGCCTGACACCGGCGGCACGATTCCCGCGTACCAGCTGTTCCTGAACGGGAAGCTGACCACCACCATCGTCTGGGGCGGCACACCGCCGGCGGGCCGCGCGACGTACCGGCTCACTCTCACCGATCCGCCCGGCACCCGCTACTCGCTCAAACTCCGGCCCAAGCTCCCCGACGGGAAGTGGGGTGACTTCTCGGCCCAGCGCACGGTGGTCCTCCCGGGCTGACAGGCGGGCAGCCCTCGCACCGCGCGTCGCCTGCTCACTCGTCGATCGACGTACCGAAGCGCGCGTCGATACCGGAAGCGCCGAGCGAGCCCCCGCCGTACGACCACGATCCTGTGCTCACCGTCCCGTTCGTGGAGGCGGCGAGACACCAGACCACCCCGTCGTCCGTGTTCTCGCCGGGTGCCGCGGCGAGCAGCTCGGAGCGGCCGTCGGAGTCCGTGTCGGCGAGCCGGACCTGTCCGCCCCAGCGGTCGCCCTTCTCCGCTGTGCCGGGCACGCCCGCCGAGCTCTGGTCGAAGGACTTCGCGCCCGCAGCGGTCAGCCCTGCGGCCGAGCCGCGCAGGATCCGCACACCGCCCGCGTCGGCCACAGTCCCGACGTCCTCACCGGGCACGCCCACGGCCAGATCGGCGTAGCCGTCACCGTCGACGTCGGCGAGGGAGACGTCGGCGCCGAAGCCGTCGCCCAGTTCCGCGGTGCCCGGCACGCCGGCGGTGTACTGGGTCCAAACCTGCGTGGGAGTGCCGAGTTCGTCCACGTTGTCCATGCCGTCCTCGGAGCCCAGGTAGACGCCGACGGATCCACCCGTGAGGGGTTCGTTCTCGTCTTCGGGCTTATCGGGCTTGCCGTAGACCAGGTCGTCGTATCCGTCGTTGTCGATGTCGCCGGAGGCCGTGGCGGACCCGCCGCCGAGGCTGCGGGTGTAGGCCGGCCCGTCTGCCGCACCCATGTACAGGGAGGACCGTGGCCTGTAGTCCTCCTCCAGGCTGCTGCCGGTCACGAGCAGGTCCGCGTATGCGTCCCCGTCGTAGTTTCCGGTGGTCAGGGAAGCGGGCTGCATCGAGTTGCGGCCGGCGGTGTCGAGACGGTCCGTTCCTTCCAGGGAGCCGGCGCCGTAGGTGAACAGGGAGGCACCCGCGCGGTCGGCCACGGCGAGGACGTCGCCCGGTGTGGCCCCGGAGAGCCGGGCGGCGGCGATGGCCAGGCCGAACCGGGCATCCGCCGCGGGCGCGGCCGACCCCAGGGTGACGCTGCGGGCGGGGGTCAGCCCTGCCCGGGATCCGTAGAGGACCGTCACCCTGCCCGCGTCGCTCATGGAGCCCTCGTCCTCACCCGGCGCGGCGACGATCGCGTCGTCGTAGCCGTCGGCGTCGAGGTCCCCCGTGGCCACAGCGGTGCCGAAGCCGTCACCGGCCTCGGCGGAACCCGGGACGCCCGCGGTCGCCTGACCGAAGACGGCGGTGCGGACCCGGGGGATGCTGGTGGCGGTGCCCATGCCGCTCGCGGCGCCGTACTGGACGGTGACGTAGCCCGCCCCCTTCCTGCCACCGTCGGTGCCGCCCGGAGCTCCGGTCAGGACGTCGTCGTAGCCGTCGCCGTCGAAGTCGCTGTTGCGGTCGCCGGCGTAGGTGCCTCCAGGCGCGCCCGCGAAGGCTGCGGGCGCGGCGGTGAGGGCCACACCGCTCAGCAGCAGGAATGACGCGGCAGTAACGGCCGTGGAGTGTCTGTGGGTCACGATCTGCTCCCTTGTGCGGGTCAACGGTGTGCCGAGGTCGCAGGTTGGATCCGTGACGCACAGGGAAAGTTGCGGTCTGCCGGTCTTCTGTGACGGAGTGGTGACGGTTCGTCGCCATGCGCCGTCGCCACGCCGTCTCTGCTCCGGTTCGCTCCCTCCCATCCGATCGAGACGCAAGGTACGCGGAAGGATCCCCGTGAGGCAGACGATGCGCGGGACCGGAGGAGTCCAGGAAGCCATGGCTGTGGCGGACCGGCCCTCCCACGACCACACCGTGTCCCTGTGAGCTCCAGGGCTACGTTCGACGGTCCCCGCGGCGGGTGAACGGCCAGGGCCGTGCGGCGGTGGCGGCGACCTGCACCCGCCCCTGCCGCTGACACTATGCTGTGGCCCGTACCGAGGGCTCAGGTGTCACCTGGGCTCATGACGACCGCGACGGTAGCGGCTGGTACGCCGCGCGGCGTGTGTCCGGACCAGGTGTAGGTGGGCCGGGCCTCCCGCAGCGGCAGTGGTATCCCCGGGCATGGGGTCCGGGGGTTGTTCGAGAGGCGGGTTCTGATGGTCAGCGGGCGTGTGGTGCGGTTCGACAGCGCAAAGGGCTATGGATTCATCGCGCCGGAACACGGTGGCGAGGACGTCTTTCTGCATGTGAACGACCTCTGGATTCCGGAGGCATCCGTGCGGCCCGGTCTGAGGGTCGAGTTCGAGGTCGAACAGGGCGACCGAGGGCTGAAGGCGTCATCGGTGCGCCTTGCCACCGGCAGTGAGCCGACCGCGGTCCCGGCATCCGTCTCCCCGGGAGCCCTCGTGTCCCCGAGCAGGCAGACGGCGGACGGCGACGACGTCCTGTGCGATGTGCTCAGCTCGGACGAGTACGTACGGGACGTGACCGAGGTGCTGCTGGAGTCGGCACCGGCACTCACCGCCGAGCACATTCTTCAGGTACGCCAGGGGCTGCTGCAGTTCGCCAAGAACCGCGGATGGGTCGAGGGCTGAGTCAGGAGGGCCCTGCCGCACGGGCGGCAGGGCCCTGCGTCACGACGTCCTCATCGGCCGGTGTGACGACCCCTTGAACCCGGTCGGTGCACCAGTCAGCGCTTCGTTTCCTTGGCAGCGGATTCGGGCACCGGGGCGATCGTCGCCCTTGTCCTCGGCAGCATCTTCGGCTTCTTCGTCCTGCTCGTCGTAGGACGCGAGCCGCGTCGCCGTACAGACGCCGAGGAGGCCGATACCCGTGCACGGAGGCCAGGTTCGGCCTCGACGACCGTGTCCACGACCCGTTCGCCGCGCGGGCCGGCCGAGCCCGGGCGCTCGTGCGCAGCCCGCAGGTCGGATGCTGTCACAGGAAGCGACCCGGCTCCCGCGAAGTGTCGTCCTCGGCACGTCACCGCCGCCGCACTTCGGGAGAGGACCACAGTGACGCGCGCCCGGTCCAGGGAGAGGTACCGAGCTCGATGGCCTGGGGCGCGTCGTGTCACGGAGCGGTGGACACAGCCGGTGCGGGGTCGGCCCCGGGGGCGAGGTGTTCCAGGAAGCCCGTCACGGTCGACACCGATCCCTCCCACCCCAGGCGGCGGCCGAGGCGGGTCATCTGGGGCAGTTCGAATGCCTGGCCGGCCGTGTCTGCGGCCTGCGCCAGCCAGGCGTCGACCGGGCCGTCCCAGGAGATCCCGCCGTCCTCCAGAACGATCACACGGTCGAAGTGCTCGGCGCAGAAGTCCATGTCGTGAGTGATGGCGAGGACGGTCCGGCCGTCGGCGCCGAGGTCGTCGACCAGCTTCCCCAGCAGGACCACCGAGGCGTGGTCCTGCCCGGTCGTCGGCTCGTCGAGGACGACGACCGGGGTGTCCATGGCCAGGACCGAGGCCAGGGCGACCCGTTTGCGTTCGCCGAGCGACAGGTGGTGGGGGTGGGCGTCGCGCGACTGCGCCAGCCCTGTCCTCCGCAGGGCGGACTCGACCAGTTCCTTACGGCGCGCGGGGGGGAAGCGGAGGTTGCGCGGGCCGAACTCCACCTCCTTGGTGACGCTTGCCGCGTGGAGCTGGTCGTCCGGGTTCTGGAACACGAACCCCACGGTGCGGGCGAGTTCGGCGATGCCAAGTCCGTCGGTCCGCCGCCCGGCGATTTCGATGGTTCCGGAGGCCGGGCGTTCGATGCCGACGAGATGACGGGCGAGGGTGCTCTTGCCCGCGCCGTTGGGGCCGACGATCGCCACCCGTTCACCGGCCGAGACGGAGAAGGACACCTCGTCCAGCGCCGTCGTCCCGTTGGGGTAGCGGAACGTCAGGGAATCGATCCGTACGATCATCACCGGTCTCCTCGGTCGAGGTGGGCCACCGTCGCGCCGAATCCCTCGGCGGCGGCGTCGAGCGTGACCGGCAGCGGCCTGGCGTCGGGCCAGAGTCCCCGGGCCGCGGCACGGCGCGCGGCCACGGTGTAGCGCAGTGGGGCGACTCCCCATTCCTCCAGCCGCTCGTCCGCCAGCACCTCGCCGGGTGAGCCCTTCGCCACGATCGTGCCCCCGTCGAGGACGAGGACGTGGTCGGCGGCACGGGCCAGGCGCTCCATCCGGTGTTCGATCAGCAGGGTGGTGACGCCCTGCTCCCTGAGGGTGCCCAGCGCTTCGAAGACCAGAGCGCTCCCGGCCGCGTCCAGCTGCGAGGTTGGTTCGTCGAGGACCATGACGGTCGGACGCATGACCAGGACAGACCCGATGGCCAGCAGTTGCTGCTGCCCGCCCGAGAGCTCGTACGGCGACCGGTCGCGCACCTTGGTGAGCCCGAGGTCGTGCAGGACGGTGTCGACCCGGGCCGCCATCTCGTCCCGGGGCACACCCATGTTCTCCAGACCGAAGGCGATCTCCTCGCGTACGGAGAAGCGGGCGCCGGATATCTGGTTGAACGGATTCTGCATGACCAGCCCGACCTGGCCCACCAGCCCGGACAGTGGGGTATCGGCGAGATCCCGGCCGTTGACCTGGACCAGCCCTTCCGCGCAGCCTCCGGTGAGATGGGGAACGGTGCCGCTCACCACGCCGGCCAAGGTGCTCTTGCCCGCGCCGCTTCCGCCGACCACGGCGCAGAGTTCGTGCGGCCCGACTTCGAATCCGATGTCGTGGAGGGCCGGCCGGGAGCCGGTCGGATAGGTGAAGGAGAAACCCTTGACTTCGATCAACGCATTACTCCCCACACGTTCACGGTGACCGCGACCACTGCACAAAGCATCATTGCGGCGCGCGCGCTGCGCTGCACCGCGCTGTCAGGAACCGTGATGAGGCTCGTAGGGCGCCGGGTGGCGCCGAAGCCCCGGGTCTCCATGGCGGCGGCGCGCTCACCCACGTCGGTGAAGGCACCGAGGATGAGCGGGCCCACCAGGGGCACCAGGGCACGCGCCCGGCCGCGCAGGCCGTGGATCACCTGGCCGCGTGCCTGCTGGGCGTGGAGGATGCGCGTGGCGCGACGGCTGAGTGTCGGCACGATCTGCAGTGCCGCCGACACGATGTAGATGAGACTCGGCGACACATTGCGCTCGCTCAGTGCGCTCATGAGGGTCGCGGCGTGCGTGGTGAGGAGCAGCAGGAAGAACCCGCCCATCAGCACCAGGATGTGCAGCGCCGTCAGGAGGGCGTAGGAGACCCCCTCGCTCTTGAGTTCCAGCGGGCCGAATCGGGCAATGACGTCATGCGCTTCGGGAAAGAAGAAACCCTGGACCACGAATAGGACCGCGGCCACCGGAACCCAGAACGTGGCGAGCATGAGCAGGAAACGGCGTAACACCTTTGCGCCGATCGCGGCCGGAAGGAGGAGGGCGCAGAACAGCAGCAGGGGCCACCGGTAATCCACCACGGCGAAAGCACAGACGGTCACGGTGACGGCGAAGGTCAGTTTGGTCAGGGGGCTGAGCCGGTGGACCAGTGAATTACCCGTTGTGTGAGGGCTGAACTGCACGGTGCTCACCCCGCCCTCACCACGTCGGGCCGGCGTGCCAGGACATGCCGGTCGCGGACGAAGGGGAAGCGGTACAGGAAGCCTGGTGGCAGCCCCTTGAGGATGGCCATCGCGAGTACCACCGTCAGCGCCTTGTCGAGAGGGTCCGCCACAAGTCCTTGCAGCGTGGCGGCCTTGAGCATCCCGTTACCGAACGCCTGGAAGGTCGCGATCAGCGCGGACTGACCCACCGATCCGCTCGCGTTGCCGAAGACGAAGGCGGTGATGGGGGCGGAGATGACGCCCGCGACCACACCGATCAAGCCACCGGCGAGCACCGCGGTGGGCAGCCGTCGGAACAGTCCCGCACGTGCCAGCATGCCGGCGGTGAAGCCGATCATGGCCGCTGTCACGGCGTACGGCAGGGCGCCGGGTGTGATCGTCATGCCCACGATGACGCTGGCGAGGGCCCCGGTCGCGGCACCCGCGGCAGGTCCGGCGACTACTCCCACCAGCACGGTCCCGATGGAGTCGAGTTGCAGGGGGAGGCCGCTGAAATAGACGATCTTGCCCATGACGATGTTCACCGTGATGGCCACAGGCAGCAGGGCCACGGTGGTGGCGGGCAGGCGCGCCACGGCGCCGGAGACGATCAGCAGGGCGCCGAGTGTGTAACCCACCAGCGCCAGCAGCGCGATCGGGCCACCCACACCGTGCTCCGAGGCGGGGCGGACGGCGATGAGCCCCGCGTAGGTCACGAGCACCACGCCGGTGCCCCACCCGATACGCCATCGCTCATCCAGCCATGACGGTGTGGAACGGCTGAAATCAGCCATTGTTTGACCTCATTCCCCCGACAGTGAGGTAGCTACGGGAAATTCAAGCGCGCACACTAGCAGTGTCTCTCCTGTGGATGTCAATGGCGTAAACAACTCCACGGATTCTGATGCCTCCCAGGTCGCGGCGGTTCCAAAACGCCTTCCACCAAGGCTGGTTGACAACGGTGAACGGCTGGTGTGGGATCGATCGGGCAGGTGATCAAGAGACCACGATGCTTTGTCCGAATTGCGCGAGGTGGGCTTTCGCGTGCTGCCCTCGCGCAGCTCTCATAATTAGGGGGAACGCGGCATGGATGTTTTCCATTCATTTGCCAATTCGTATACGTCCGGTCTCCAGGCGGTCCTGGACGAGGGGAACGACGTCCCCTCCGTCCGCGACCCGCTCTCGAAAGCTTCGGACTTCGGCCGCAACGACCGCCCTTACCGCGAGCTGATCGCCCACCGCAGCACGGTCGAGGACCCCACCTCCTGTCTCGCGGTCACCCCGCACCTGCCGGTGAACCTCGCGTACTGCTTCGGGCTCCTCGCCTGGTCGCTCGACGGGCGCAACGACGTGGAGACGCCCGCGTACTACCGCCGGGGCGCCCACGAGTACTCGGACGACCAGCACACTCTCAGCGGAGCCTTCGGCCACCGGCTGGTCACGGCCAACGGCAACCAGCTGGAGGAGGTCGTCGGCCGCATCGAGCGCGACCCCGCCCACCGCCGGGCCTTCGCCCTGGTCCTGGAGCCGCAGGACAACTTCCGCCAGTCGAGGGAGTACCCCTGCGCCGTGGGCGTCCACCTCTTCCTGCGGGACGGGGCCCTGATCTGGCTCACCGTGATGCGCGCCCAGCAGGCACTGACCGTCCTGCCCTACGACGCCTTCCTCTTCATGGGCATGCAGCAGTACGCCGCCGGTCTGCTCGGGGTACCCGCGGGCCGGTACATCCACCAGTCCGGCACCTTCCACTTCTACGACAACGAGAGCGCGCTCGCCCGGAAGATCGTCGGCGACCCGGTGGTCCCGGCCTCCCTGCCGGCCTTCCCCACCACCCCGGACGGCGCCCGCGAAGCGGCGCGGGAACTCGTCGACCTCGAATCCCGGCTGCGCCTGGCCGTCCAGGCGCAGGACACCGCCACCGTGGACAGGATCGCCGGGGTCCCGGCCGCCACCGACTACGCGGATGTCGCCCGGGCCTGCCTGGCCACCCACGCCTACCGCAAACTCGGGGACACCACCTCCCTGGTGACCAGCAGGGCGGCCGGCCCCGCCGTGGCCGATCTGATCTCCGCGATCTGATCGCAGGAAGCGCAGGGCCTACCCGTGATATTGACGCTTCGTCCACCCCTGGAAGAACGATGTCCGGCCCCACCCGCCCCGTCGGTCCTGGCCGGCCGTCTCAGCCGACGGCGTGAACTCTTCGAGCGGGCCGACGGCACCTCCGGCACGGACCGCTACCTCTTTCCGATCATGGCCGCTCTGGTCCCCGTCGCCACCAGCCGCGGCGGAGAGGTCGCCTACCCCGGCGATCCCATGTGCCTCTACTCTGCGCTCTCGCTCACCGTCGAACGCTCCGTCGCCCGCCTGGAACGCGGGCTCGCCCCGCAGCCGTCGCTGGACGACGTCGTCCCGGACTGGGGGCGCTACCCGGACGCCGCCTACCGCCGCACCGAGGACGGCCCTCGCTCCGTGCTCATCGCGGACAGCCCCACCACCGACGGCCACGTCTTCGATCCGCGCATCTGGGACGACGTGGCCCGTCAGGCCTTCATCACCGAACTCCTGGCGCTGCGCCCCAAGGTGCTGCTGCTCAGCTCGGTGTCGGCCGGCCACCGCTACGCGCTGGAGATGGCCGAACTGGCCAGGGAACACGCGCCGCACTGCTTGGTGGTCCTCGGGGGGAGGCACGCCGACGAGACCGTCCGCTACCAGCACGCCACCAGCACGGCTGACCTCTCCTGGAGCAGCACCGTGGAAGTCATCCGCGACGGCCGCGCCCGGCCCGTCGTCGACTTCGTGGTGGCGGGGGACGGAGCCCCCCTTCTGGACCTGCTGTTACGCGCGGTCGGACTCGTCGCCACCCCCGGCTACGGCCCCACCCCCGTCGAGGAGGTCCTCGACGCGCTCCCGCTCGTCGCCGCCCACGACGGGACGACGAAGGGCGTCGGCAGTATCGTCGGCCTCACGGCGGATGAAGCCGTACTCGTCCCCGTACGGGGGGAGCGCGTGAACGCTTCACAACTCCCCTCACCCTACGAAGCGTTCTCCGTCCGGGCCCGGTTCGGGATCTTCACCCGCGCGGAGAGTTCGCCCCTGGGCAGCCGGACCGCGCACGTCATGACGCTGGACGCCTGCCCGTTCAAGTGCACCTTCTGCTCCGAGAGCATCCAGGTGTCGCAGCGGCCCACGCGCTTCGCGGTGTCCGAGACCGAGCACGTCGCACAGCGCATCGGCCAGCTGGTCGACTGGGGGGCTGAGGCGGCCTTCTTCGACGATCCGGTCTTCTGGGGCGGCAACTGGAAGGCGATCACCGACTTCTGCCACGACCTGGCACGCCTGCAGGACCGCAGGCCGGAGGCCCGGTCGTTCGAGTGGGGCGCCCAGCTCACCGTGGACGTCGTCCTCAACCGCGCCAAGGCGGACGAGGTCGGCGCGGCCCTCGACCTCATGAGGGAGAGCGGCTGCACCTATATCTACATCGGCATCGAAAGCATGGCCCAGCAGGTCATGCGGAACGTCGGCAAGAACCTGCTGCGGCGCAACCCCGAGGCTTGGGTGAGCAAGGTGCGCGAAGCCCTGAACACCATCAGGTCCCACGGGATCCGCGTCGGCAGCTCCGTCCTCTTCGGACTCGACGGCGAGGACCGGGGGACCATCGAGGAGACGATCGAGGAGATCGGCCGCCTCATCGACGACGGGCTGCTCATCATGGCCAGCCCGAACATCCTCACCTACCATCCCGGGACCGCCATCACCGCGGCACACGGGCAGGACCGGCTCGACTACCACTCGCGGAAAGACAACCGGCCGCCGTACACGTACTTCGAGGAGGCCTATCCGGAAGTGGTCTCCCGGCTCCTGGACGAGGACGACATCTGGTTCATCCACGAGGCCTCGGCCAAGCGATGGGGCAGTACCCGCAACAGCGCCGCCGAGTCGGTGGCCTCCATCGGCGCATGACACACACCACCGAAGGGATTGTCTTGAAAGGCCATGTGCTGGACGTCGACGAACAGAGCTACTGGGGGCCGTACTACTCGTACTTCCCCGCGCTCGCCCGCTACATCCCGCTGGGCGAGTACGCCCGCCGGGTCCGCCCGAGGGCCTGCGTGCTCGGTGCCTCGGACGGCAAGTTCGCCCTCCCCCTGCTGCGCGCCGGCTGGGAGGTCGTCGGGGTGGAGACCGACGCGCTCTTCCTGAACGGCGGCGAGTTCGACCTCGTCGACGGCCACCACGAGGTCGTGGGCCTGCGGCAGAGGCTGTCGTCGGAGGGCCTCACCGAGGCGTGCACCATCGTCGAGCAGGACTACATGACTCTCCCGGCCTCGGGAGACTTCCAGCTGGTGATGGGCAGCGGCCTGTGGTCGATGCCCCCCAACCGGGCCCACACGCTGGAAGCGCTCATCCACCATGCGATGGATATGGTCGCCCCGGGCGGCATCTTCTTCGGTGAGTACCTGATCGGGCTCAACGACGAGGAGCGCCGGTGCGGTTACTACCCGCCCCGGGAGGAGATGGACCGCATAGTCGACCGACCCGGCTGGCAGCTCTTCGAGAACGCCGACCTCGGTATCCGCGGCGAGAGCCACCTCGGCTACGAGCAGTGGCACTACCACCGGTACGCCGCCGCCATCACGCACCGCATGCCGCTGCCCGCCACCCCTGAACCGTCCCCATGACCTCCACTGACACCGCACGCACCGGCGGGCGCCCCC
>NZ_MAPV01000151.1 GCF_001700505.1 Streptomyces mutomycini | reverse complement strand
CCGATGATCCGGTTGCGGGTGTCGCCGGGGAACCGGAGGAAGACCGAGTGCGGCAGTGAGGTCTGCTCGTCGGCGTGGCGCAGGTACGCCTCGCGCACCACGTTCAGCACCTCCTTCTCCCGGCCGTCCAGAATCCTGCGGACGTCTCCGTTGCCGAGTGTCAGCATGAAGCCACCCCGCTCGTCTCGCTGTTCAGTGTCACTGTCACCTCGGCCACTTCGGCCACCTCGGCCTTCCACAGATGGGTGACCTCGCCGAACTTGGCCTTCACCCATGCGTCGTCGTAGATCGTGTTCAGGTAGCGCTCGCCACGGTCCGGCATGATCAGCACACACGAGGAGCCGTCCGGGATTCGCGGGCTCAGCTGTTCCAGCGCGGTGGCCACCGCGCCGGAGGAGCCGCCGAGGAGCAGCCCCTCGCGCAGCGCCAGACGGCGGCAGCCCACCAGACTGTCCAGATCGCTGACATGCAGTACGTCGTCGGCGAGGCCGCTCCGGTAGAGCTGGGGGCGGACCGCCGCGCCATGGCCGGGAATCAGCCGGCGCCCCGTCGGTGGTCGGAAGATGGCACTGCCCTCGGCGTCGACGGTGACCACCCGGGTCGGCAGTCCCTGCGCGTGAATCCAGTCGCCGCAGCCGCGCAGGGTGCCGGAGGAGCTGATGGTGCAGAACAGGTAGTCCGGCGCCCCGCCCAGGTCCTCGGTGATCTCCTTCATGGTGATCCGGTGGGCCCACGCGTTGCGGGGATTGGCGTACTGGTTGGGCCAGTACGCCCCGGGCAGCGCGGCCACGAGTTCCCGCACCCGGGCGATCCGCACCGGCTGGAACTCGCCGGATACCGGATCGCCTTCGGTGACCGTGTGCACCTCCGCGCCGAGCGCCCGCATGATCGCGATGTTCTGCGGATTCGTACGCGGATCCACCACGCAGATGAACCGCAGGTCCAGGGCGCGGCAGGCCTGCGCCATGCCCACGCCGAGGTTCCCGGAGCTGGACTCGACCACGGTCCCGTGGCCGGGTACCACCGCGCCGGTGGCGACGGCATGGCTCAACATGGTGTACGCGGAACGGTCCTTGATGCTGCCGCCGAGACTCACCGACTCCAGCTTGGCCCAGACCCGGAAGCGGGCGCCGGGCAGCAGCCGGGTCAGTTCCACCAGTGGCGTCCCGCCGACGGCGGACAGCGCCCCGGTACGGTCCGCGCCGTACTCGCTGGGTGCGGGACCGGACAGGTCGGTGGCGTCGGGCGGTACGGCTTCCTCGGCCTTGGGCTGTTCCGCCCTCGCCACGAGGGCCGGCCGGGATCTCGGCTGGGAGACGGAGTTCATCGCCGGGCTTCCCCTCAGTGTCGGTAGGCGGATCAGACCGGGGTGCTCTGCAGTCCGCTCTGACCGGCCGCCGCCCCGGCGGCCTCGCTCTCCATCCGGCGGCGCAGGCCGGCCGGACGCATGTCCGTCCACACCCGGCCGATATGGTCCAGGCACTCCTGCTTGGTGCCCTCGGTGCCTTCGGCCCGCCACCCGGCGGGCAGCTCCCGTTCGGCCTGCCAGATCGAGTACTGCTCCTCGTCGTTGAGCACGACGCGGAAGACGCTCTCGGTGTGGTCGGACATCGCCGTCTCTCCTCGGTCGGTGGGGGCGCCGCAGTCGGTACCGGTGCCAGCCCGAGCGTGCCCGTCGGCGGCGGCCGGCCGTAGAGACAAACGGGCAGTGGTGAAGGCGGCGGAGACCCGCTGTTCCTTCCTCCCACACCCTGAAGCCCGGTGGCCCGCGGGACCCGAACCGGTCCGTGCTCCCGGTGTCCACCGGATCGGGGAGTCACCGCCGCTGCGCACGGCAGCCTGGATGACGCCGAGCGTCGTGGCTCATGGACGGCCGCCGCGAATACCACGACGCCGCCACCCTGCTGGCCGCCGAGGACGGCTTCGACCTTCGCAGCCGATTGCGCGAGATCAAGGCGCCCACGCTGCTCCTCCAGGGCGAGGAAGACATCGTCTACCCACTCGACCTGGCCCGGCAGACCGTCAAGGGCATTCCAGACGCCCGGCTCGTCGTCTACCAGGAGCGCAGCCATAGCGCAACGTCGTCCGTCGACTCGAAGAAGGCGTCGCCGAGGGCGAGTACCAGACCGACTGTGAGGCCGCGCGCGAGCCGGAGCCCCGACGCCAAGCCCCGGCGGCGCACGCGAGATGCGCCGCCGGGGTGGGTGGGGTGCTGAGCCAGCAGTGGACCTGCGTCCCGAGCGTTGAGAAGAACGCCACCACGCCATTGGCCGCACCCAGCAGAAGGGCTGCGCCGGCGCTGACGGTCGTCGGCGTCGTCGGGGTCTGCTTCAAAAGCTCCCGGATCTGCGGTCCGACCGCGTCGACCGCCGAGCCCTTGAGCGGCCGCGAGTACGTCGGCGGCTGGTCGGTGGCCAGCGCCCGCTTCACCGTGTTCTTCGAGATGCCCAGATGCCGGGCGATTGCCCGGATCGGCATCTCCTCGGCCCGGTGCAGCCTGCGGATCTCTGCCCAGCCCTCCACTTGGACAACTACGCGAAGCTGCTGGAAGGCTCCGGCGCCCGCGGGCATGCGGCCCTTGTCCCGACAGCCCGCGACGCGGCACACGCCCTCTATGCAGCGGTGCGGGAGCATCGCCGCGAACGACCGGAAGCCTGGAGGTGTGGGCGGCGTTGGGCGGCGTACGTGCATCTCGGACCGTGACACAAGAGGCGGGTCTTGTCCCGACATGATCAGTCGGTGTCTGGACCATCGGCTTCTTCGAGGAGACGGGCCGCAAGTTCGTCGGCCCACTCCACGGCCCAGGCGCGGAGAGCGTTGATCGTGGCGTAATCGAGCCCATAGGCGGCGAAGGCTTCGTCGTCGGTCCACTCGGCGCCTGTGAGATTCGCCTGCAGATCCTCGCGCTCGAAGCGGCCGCGGGCGTCACGGCGGCCGAACTCCTCGAGCTCGGCATTGGGCCAGCGGCGGGAGGCTGCGAACACGTCGATCAGGTCGCGGGGCGCTCCACGGTCGGCGAGAGCGCGGGACCTTGGTCCCGATCACGTCCTCCTCCGCGAGGACGGGCCCGTACGGACTCTGGGCGATCGGCCGCCAGAAGATCTCCTTGAGGATGTCGACTTCGCATTCCTGCCCGGTGGCCGGATCGGCCACGGTGAAGCGGGCGGACAGCGGGGCGGTCTCCAACGCATGCACCTTCCAGCCGCGGGCCTCCAGGCCGACGCGGAGCGCGGCGGCGATGTCAGCCATGGGCGTCGGGTTCTCGGTGGCGACATCGAGGTCCTGACTGGGGCGGGTCACGAGGCGATGTGCTCGCACGGCGTACCCGCCGGTGAGGACCAGGGGATACGGCGAGCCGAGGGCGATGACATCTGCCAGGAGCCGCGTGTGCAGCCCGGCATGTCCGTCACGCGGCTGCCCGGGGGCGGAAGGCGAGCTGGGGGAAGGCGTCTTCCCGAACGGCGCGCACGCTGCGGCCGACGAGGGTGCGCAGCACCGGCCACAGCTCAAGGAGCAGGTCCTGGTTGAGGTAGCGGGGCAGGTCGTCGCGCAGGCCCTCATGCAGAACAGCGCGGTAGAGGCCGATGCGCTGGCGAGGCTTGCCCAGGTCGTACGACGTCATCCCGGACCAGGCCATGTGCAATGGCAGCTCCACAACTCCCTTGGCCGGGCCCTGCAACTCGTCCAGCGACTCCGGCAGACGCCGTCGGAACTTCTCCCGGTACAACGCGAGATCCTCGGCGACCGCGTCCGAGAGGCCGCTCGGCGCGGGTGCGGGGTGCTGTGGGCTGGAGGACATGCCTCCAATATGACCGCAGGGGAGCGGTAAGGGGCATGATGCGCGAGCTTGCGTCTGCAGTGAGCGGGACGGGCTCGTGGAGGGTGTCTGAGCGTGACAGTAAGGCAGTGAGTCGCGAACCCGGCCCGACCTGTCCTCGTCCATGAGTCGCTCAGGCCGACGCCCTGCCCGTGACCCATCACGTGTAGTGCCGGGCAATGCGTCTCTCAGCCCCTGAGACCGACAGTCTCCCGGTTCGGCCCAAAAGTCCCTGAGAAGTCCCACAGGCGAAGCCGAATCCCCTCCTGGCTCACATACGTGCAGGTCAGGAGGGGTGTAGCGGTGTTAATTCTGACGGCTTTCAGATGTCCCGGAAAAGACCGCGCAGTCCCATGACCTGCGGCGATACGTGGTTGCAGAGCGTTGACCTGCGTGAATCATCTTTCAGATGTCTTCTGCGCGTGCACATTGATGCGGCCGAAAGTCCCAGGGTCCCTGCCGCCCACGACCCGTTCTCCGGGCTACACGCGGGCCTTGGCTCTGAGCCGTCGCCGGGGTCTGTCAAACGAACGTTTGACAGACCCCCACTGCGCGTTCGTCATGTCCGAGGTGCAGTGCTGCTTGCGGCCAGGCCAGTCCGGCAGCGTTCCCGTACAGCAGGCGTCCTGCAACAACTTCCGGCAGCGATGTCGGACAAGGGGCATGAGGTGCCCGTGGGGGTTGCAGATGGAACAGGCTCGTTCCCACTCAGCTCTGCGTACGAAGCGATTCGAAGAAATCATCGATCTTCAAAATTTCCGCATCGCTGAGATGGGGGACGCTCCACTGCATCATCGCACCGTGCTCCATGAATCCAGAAGGGAGTCCCGTCCTGTAGGTCTCCACATACTCGGCAGTGTCGCGACGCCAGTAGTAGGTGCCGTCACTGTGAATGGCGGACCCACCCATCACGCCGAACTTCTTACCCACGACATCCTCCGTATATCCCATGAGGGCGATGATCGCGGGAGCTCTTCTCAGGTATTCCGCTACGCGCGAGCAGTCGTGTACGGGCATCTGTCCGGAGAGTTTCTTGATTTCCTCCGCATTAACGCTGAAGCGGGACTGGCTGGAGATACTGCTGAAAAACCCGAGAGGGGTGACCTGGCGCATGTGACGGCTTCCTGAGCAGGACCGCCGGAGGCGGTGATGGGTATGCTTGCGCTGGTGCGTAAAGGTGCGCACGGCGTCTCGTTCCGGACGCACCCTTACGGATACTCCTGGGCCGTTTTCAGAGGATTTTACCTCGGGTCGCCCTGGCTTCCCTCAGGCCACTCGCGAACCTTTCCGGTCCGAGGGTGGAGATCTACCTGATGGCCGCTCGCGTTTCTCACTTCCACGCCACCCAGAGCCTTGGAGAGTTCACCGGCCGCCTTGCAAGCGCCGTGACAGGTGACCAACTGAATGGGGCCTCCGTTGTAATACGGATTTTCTCTGACCAGTTCGGCGATCTGCTGCGGGTGGGTTATCTTGCCGTCAAAGATGAATTCTCCCTGTTCGTTGCCGTGCACAATGACGTCGTGCCCATAGTCGCCCTTGGGCCGCAGCAGATTCTGAATCGTGTTCGTATCATCTCCGATTGCTGTGGCGGTGCTTGTGTAGCGGACGCTTCCGCCGGCCCAGGTGAACGACGAGGCAGGTGAAGCCCCCATCACGGTGGCTCCAGCCGCACCACGCGGCGATGCCGCCGCCTTGGGGCGTAGAGTTTGCTGGTGGTGGCGCTGGCCAGATCCATCCGGTCGAAGACCGGCTTGGCCGGCCCCAGTGCCACCGGTTCCTCATCTTCGGCGAGTTGTTGTGTCAGGTCAGAGAACGTCGCCGTTCATTGCCGGATTCTTTGGCTCAGGCCCAACGGCTGAAGCGGAATCCACCGGATGATTCACTTCCGAAGAGCCAAGGCCGGAGGGCTGTCCCACGCCCCGGGCACACTGCTCAGGATGTACGCACACACCTACTGCTCCATGCCCGCCGGCGGCGGCGTCACCGACGGTTCGATGGTCGACCGGACGTATATCCGCGTCGTGCCCGGCTTGTACTCGTGGACGAACAGGT
This sequence comes from Streptomyces mutomycini, assembly GCF_001700505.1. GTDB lineage: Bacteria > Actinomycetota > Actinomycetes > Streptomycetales > Streptomycetaceae > Streptomyces > Streptomyces mutomycini. The sequence continues at coordinate 15,753 of NZ_MAPV01000151.1, read as the reverse complement.
CGATGCAGCGCTGAAGTTGTGCGCCTTCAGGGGTGTCGAGCCCTTCGGGGCAGAGGCTGGTCCTCCGGAGATCCTGGATAAACGTTTCCGGCTCCGGCAGCCCCAGATGAGTGAACGTAGCCGCAGGGCGGTAGTCCTTCCCCTTGATGAGGGTGTTTCCAGACATCTTGATGTCATCCGGGACGAGCCGGTCCGTGTAGGTCTGAGCTTCTTCACTCGGCAGCACGAAGGAAAGCAGTCCCGTGTCGTAGCGCTGCCCGACCTTGTAGCCCGCGCGCCGGTCCGATGCCTGCTCCGGGAAGCGGATGCCCATTTGTTCGCTCATCCAGGCCGGGGTCGCCCCCTCCTCCCAGCAGCAGTTCATCTCCTGGGCCAGCAGATCCGACTCCGCGCGGTCGGTCACCCACGACAACCCGCCGGCCACGGCCGCGCCACCGACGCAGAACACCAGAGCGACGATGGCGATTGGGACCCACAGGGGACGTGGAGGCTTGGACTGTCCACCCTCGACTTCATGACCGGGACCGTTCATACGAGTCTCTATCGCCCTTCCTGTTGCTCACGACCGGGATCTGTACGATCGCCTGCACGTCCCGGCTCGTCGGGCTGCGGCAGCGGGCCCTGGTGCGGGGCGGACACGCCCAGATCGTAGTGCTTGACCGAACTGCTGCCTGCCATGTCGAATTCGCGGGCAATGCCGGTGGTGTGGAAGCGTGCCATCTGACCATCAGGGATGCTCATGTCGTCGACTCCCGGAACGGGGATTGTCACTCCCTTGTCCTCGTCCCAGTTGTAGCGATCCCACGCGTTGGCCTGATAGTCCAAGCCGACCACAGGCTTTCCGTTCGCATCGGGCTCGACCGAGACGACTCCGGTCACGTTCGACCTGGTCGAACCCACCGCGTAGAACCAGTTCTCATTGACATCCGGGGTGAAGCTGAAGTCCCGGTTTTCGGTCTCCACGGGTATCGAAACCGGCTGCCCACCGTTCCTCCTGAACTCTGCCAGTGCCTGGTCACGCCATGCGTCCTGGTGATCCGTGACAGCGCGGTCGATGTGCGAGCGGAATTCGGGTACCTCGGACATCATCTTGTCGATGGGCAAGTCCATGTCCGTTCCACTATTGCCCAGGTAGTGCGCCATGTGTCGGGCGGCGTCGTTGTCACCCTTCCAGTCGGCCAACTCGGCTACCAGGTTCATCTTCTCCCGGTTCCTGCGCTCCTCCGTGCCCGGCTCCTCGACGGCGTACGGGCCGGAGCCCCGGTCGGCAGCGGCTTGCTTGACCGACGGAGCGAGCAACCCGGCGGCCAGAAGGTCGTGCTTGTGTCCTGCCCACAACTCCCCGCGAGCCTTGGGACTCAAAGACGTCCACAGCCGCCGTAGCTCGGCACGCTGCGCGGTGTTCGCGTCGTCGCCGAGCGACGCGAGTTTCGTGGCACGGGGCAGTTGGTCCTCGTCCAGCGAGGTGTATGTCGCATGCCCTGCGTTGTGCGGGTCACCGCCGTGGCTGCGCTTCAGCGCGCGAGTCACCGCTGCGTCGACCTCGGCCGCATGGGCCACAAACCCTGTAAGGGTATCCGCGTACCACTGCATCAAGTCCTTGGTCCGCTGTGAAGTTCCATCTGCATCGCAGAAAGCCTCTGTCACCTTTACCGTGCCGTTGGGGCCGTCCGTCACCACCAGGCCAGGATCCGGGCCCGCCCGGCGAGTGGGATTTCCCCGGCGTGCTTCCGCGGAAAGGTCTCGGGCCTTCTTCTGGATCTGTGTCAGTTCGGCGTGGGCGTCTTCGAGCACCGCGGAGACGCTGGTGGCCTCCAGGTGCAGATCCGCGACCTCTTTCGCCGTCTTCCGGACGAACTCCTTGGTGACCGAGGCGTTCTCGCCCGCCCACTGAGCCGCGTCCGATAGCAGGAGAAGACCGCTGTAGACCTCGGTCCTCAGCTTCTCCAGGCTCGCGGCCGCGGAATTCCAGTCGGCGGCGGCGGTTCTCAGCTTTCCGAGGTCGACTTCGACGAGATCTGTATAGCTGAACGTTCCCACGGGGTCCGACCTGCTCACTTCACGTACTTGAGTAGCTCGGACACCGGGACTGCGGAGCCGTCCCTCCGCGTGAGGGCGGCGAGGACCTCCGCCTCGTCCTTGGTGTGACTTTTCTTCGAGTAGTCCAAGTGGTTGGAGATGTGGGCACACATCTGCAGGACGGTCTTGACCTGCGAGGTCCAAACCTCGAGCGTGGAGTACAGCTCGGTGCCCAGGTCAAAATTCCGACTTTTCAACTCCGCCGCGGCGCGGGCCGTCGTCCCGGCGCCCGACTTGTCCATCCCGGCTCCGGCGATATCGGCGCTCTTCTGCAGCGCCCCATGGACCCGAAACGCTTCATTGCCGACAGCACCCAGATCGTCCTGGTGGACCACCAGGTCCCCGTGAGTTCCGGACCTACTCGGTGTTGTCCCGGCTGCATTAAGTCGCATCTGCGCGGACCGGCGATCCCGTGCATCTGATGTGAGCTGCGCCCACTCGTCTTCGAACGTCACCGTTCCCCCTGATTCGGTGTGAACCACACAGTCTACGAGTGGAGTTGCTGACGCGTCGGAGGGTTCGAGCTCTGCACCCGGCACGCATCCGACGCCCGCTCACCGTACGACCCGCTGATCTGGGGACCCGCGCCGGTCTGCGCCACCGCGGCCCCTCATGACCACCCTCGTCACCCCGACCGCTCCCAGCGGCCTGCCGCTGCGTGCCGCCCACACGTTCACCCAGCGCTTCAGTTGACGAATACCCGGGTGGGCTGAGTACATCTACTGCCTCTCAGCCGCTCGCGGTTCTTCTGTGGCTGCGGCTGTACCCGGTGTGCACTCTCGCGGCCTTCCCGACGCTTTTGTGCTGACCGACCGAAAACCGACAGGCGCGAGACGCTGGTGATGCTGTTCGAGGTCGAGCCCGGCCTGCTCACCGGCCGCAGGCAGATAGCCGGCCCGACGTGGCACGAACGACATCCGACGTTGCGAGGCCGCTTCGGCGACAACCCTCCGTAAAGGCTGACGGTTACTCAGGTTGGTCTGACGTCCAGTCAGCCATTCAAGATCATCTTGCACATGCGTTGCACAAGGTGCTGAAAAGCAACAGTGATCAGTGAAGGGCTGCGAAGGTGAGTATTCGCAGGTCAGATGGCATGCTGCGGTGTCGTGCCCCGTGCCCCCAAGGGGCACGACACCCCGCCCGTCAGATGTCCCGGAAGATCTCGATCTGCGCCCCCACCGAGTTCAGCCGCTCCGCCAGCTCCTCGTAGCCGCGGTTGATCACGTACACGTTCCGCAGCACGGACGTGCCCTCGGCCGCCATCATCGCCAGCAGCACCACCACCGCCGGACGCAGGGCCGGCGGGCACATCATCTCGGCGGCGCGCCAGCGGGTCGGGCCCTCGACCAGGACGCGGTGCGGGTCGAGCAACTGGAGCCTGCCGCCCAGGCGGTTGAGGTCGGTGAGGTAGATCGCCCGGTTGTCGTAGACCCAGTCGTGGATCAGGGTCTGCCCGTGCGCCGAGGCGGCGATCGCCGCGAAGAACGGCACGTTGTCGATGTTCAGCCCCGGGAAGGGCATCGGGTGGATCTTGTCGATGGGCGCCTCCAGTTTGGAGGGCCGGACCGTCAGGTCCACGAGCCGGGTGCGGCCGTTGTCGGCGGCGTACTCCGGCGTGCGGTCGCAGTCGACGCCCATCTCCTCCAGGACCGCGAGCTCGATCTCCAGGAACTCGATCGGGACACGGCGGATCGTCAGCTCCGACTCCGTCACCACGGCGGCGGCCAGCAGGCTCATCGCCTCGACCGGGTCCTCGGAGGGGGAGTAGTCGACGTCCACGTCGATCTCCGGCACCCCGTGCACCGTGAGGGTCGTCGTCCCGACGCCGTCGACGTGGACGCCGAGCGCCTCCAGGAAGAAGCACAGGTCCTGGACCATGTAGTTGGAGGACGCGTTACGGATGACCGTCGTACCGTCGTGCCGGGCCGCGGCCAGCAGGGCGTTCTCGGTCACGGTGTCGCCGCGCTCGGTCAGCACGATGGGGCGGCCGGGCCGGACCTGGTGGTCGACCTGGGCGTGGTAGAGCCCGTCGGTCGCCGCGATCTCCAGGCCGAAGCGGCGCAGTGCGATCATGTGCGGCTCGATCGTGCGCGTGCCGAGGTCGCAGCCGCCGGCGTACGGCAGGGTGAAGCGGTCCGTGCGATGCAGCAGCGGGCCGAGGAACATGATGATCGACCGGGTCCGGCGTGCGGCGTCCGCGTCGATGGACTCCAGGTCGAGCTCGGCGGGCGGAAGGATCTCCAGGTCCACGCCGTCGTTGATCCAGCGGGTGCGTACGCCGATGGAGTTGAGGACTTCCAGCAGCCGGAAGACCTCCTCGATGCGGGCCACCCGGCGCAGCACCGTGCGCCCCTTGTTGAGCAGTGAGCCGCAGAGCAGGGCGACACAGGCGTTCTTGCTCGTCTTGACGTCGATGGACCCCGAGAGCCGGCGCCCGCCGACCACCCGCAGGTGCATCGGCCCGGAGTACCCGAGCGACACGATCTCGCTGTCGAGGGCCTCGCCGATGCGGGCGATCATCTCAAGGCTGATGTTCTGGTTGCCGCGCTCGATGCGGTTGACGGCGCTCTGGCTCGTGGCGAGCGCCTCGGCAAGCTGACTCTGTGTCCAGCCACGATGCTGACGGGCGTCACGGATGAGCTTGCCGATACGTGCGAGGTAGTCGTCGTCCATGCCTTCACGCTATCTCAGATATGAGATGAAGATCGCGCCCGGGGTGTGGCGGGTCGGGTGAGACCTCGGTGCCGAACCGCAGGTGAGCGCCTGATTGCAGGATCGGGCCCGCCTGACGGTCCGGCTTGCCGGACGCCGCCGAACGGGTGAGGTCAGCTGCGACGGCTCCGCTTCGTCGTCTTCCGCCAGCCGAAGGGGCCGGGCAGGTCCACCGACGTGGTGCGCCGGCCGGTGCTGCTGTGGGTGCGCTTCGGGCCGTGCCGTCCGCCGGTCGTGACGGACCACGAACGCCGGTTGATGTTCAGCCGGACGCCCGGAAGGATCTGAAAGCTCTTGCGGAATGTGAGCGGCATCTGCGCCTCCTCTGTCGGTAGTACGGGTATCCCGAAGTCGCACGCTCATGCGCGGGCGAACGGACCGAACGGACCGAACGGGCCGAACGGGCCGAGCGGGCCGAGCGGAGTCGGCGTCGGAGTCGTGCCGCCGTGGGGAGTCGCGCCTCCGGCCTGTTACCTGACATGTTCGTGGAGGTGGATGTGGAGGCGTGGCGGGTGGCGGGGCATGCTCCGTCGGGGTGGTTCGGTGCGTGTTGTCCGGTCCCGCTCCCGCTTCCGGCCGCGCCCCTCGCGCAGTGGCGTCGGACACGGGCGCCCGGGCATGACCGCGCGGCGGCTATGTACTAGAGTTATCTCGACATCGAGATATCTGCCGAGGCGCACCGCAGCCGCCGCCGGTAAGGGTTACCTAACTAATCCTTACCTTAGCGGATGGTGGGGGCCGCAGGCGGCGCCGGCCGCACATGAGGCGCGGCGCGGTTGAACGCGCACATTGAAGAAGGAGACTGTCGTGTCGGCGAACAGCTTCGACGCCCGCAGCACGCTGCGCGTGGGTGACGAGTCGTACGAGATCTTCAAGCTGGACAAGGTCGAGGGCTCCGCGCGCCTCCCTTACAGCCTGAAGGTGCTGCTGGAGAACCTGCTCCGCACGGAGGACGGCGCGAACATCACCGCCGACCACATCCGGGCGCTGGGCGGATGGGACTCGCAGGCCCAGCCCAGCCAGGAGATCCAGTTCACGCCGGCCCGCGTGATCATGCAGGACTTCACGGGTGTCCCGTGTGTCGTGGACCTCGCCACCATGCGTGAGGCCGTCAAGGAGCTCGGCGGTGACCCGGCGAAGATCAACCCGCTGGCCCCGGCCGAGCTGGTCATCGACCACTCCGTCATCGCCGACAAGTTCGGCACCAACGACGCGTTCGCCCAGAACGTCGAGCTGGAGTACGGCCGCAACAAGGAGCGCTACCAGTTCCTGCGCTGGGGCCAGACCGCCTTCGACGAGTTCAAGGTCGTCCCCCCGGGCACCGGCATCGTCCACCAGGTCAACATCGAGCACCTGGCCCGCACGGTCATGGTCCGAAACGGCCAGGCGTACCCCGACACCCTCGTCGGCACCGACTCGCACACCACCATGGTCAACGGCCTCGGTGTGCTCGGCTGGGGCGTCGGCGGCATCGAGGCCGAGGCCGCGATGCTCGGCCAGCCGGTCTCCATGCTCATCCCGCGCGTCGTCGGCTTCAAGCTGACCGGCGAGCTCCCGGCCGGCACCACCGCCACCGACCTCGTGCTGACCATCACCGAGATGCTCCGCAAGCACGGTGTCGTCGGCAAGTTCGTCGAGTTCTACGGTGAGGGCGTCGCCGCCACCTCCCTCGCGAACCGCGCCACCATCGGCAACATGTCGCCGGAGTTCGGCTCCACCGCCGCGATCTTCCCGATCGACGACGAGACGCTGAAGTACCTGCGCCTCACCGGCCGTGACGCGCAGCAGGTCGCGCTCGTCGAGGCGTACGCCAAGGAGCAGGGCCTCTGGCTGGACCCGGCCGCCGAGCCGGACTTCTCCGAGAAGCTGGAGCTCGACCTCTCCACGGTCGTCCCCTCCATCGCCGGCCCGAAGCGCCCGCAGGACCGCATCGTCCTCGCGAACGCCGCCCAGCAGTTCGCGCAGGACGTGCGCAACTACGTGGACACGGTCGACGAGTCGGGCAAGGAGTCCTTCCCGGCCTCCGACGCTCCGGCCAACACGCCGAACGGCGCCCCGTCCAAGCCGGTCCCGGTGACCGCCCCCGACGGCACGACGTACGAGCTCGACCACGGCGCCGTCACCGTCGCCGCGATCACCTCCTGCACCAACACCTCGAATCCGTACGTCATGGTCGCCGCGGCGCTCGTGGCCAAGAAGGCCGTCGAGAAGGGCCTGACCCGCAAGCCGTGGGTCAAGACCACCCTCGCCCCGGGCTCCAAGGTCGTCACCGACTACTTCGACAAGGCGGGCCTGACCCCCTACCTCGACAAGGTCGGCTTCAACCTCGTCGGCTACGGCTGCACCACCTGCATCGGCAACTCCGGCCCGCTGCCGGAAGAGGTCTCCAAGGCGGTCAACGACCACGACCTGGCCGTGACCTCGGTGCTCTCCGGCAACCGCAACTTCGAGGGCCGGATCAACCCCGACGTCAAGATGAACTACCTGGCGTCCCCGCCGCTGGTCGTCGCGTACGCCATCGCCGGTTCGATGAAGGTCGACATCACCAAGGACGCCCTCGGCGTCGACCAGGACGGCAAGCCCGTCTTCCTCGCGGACATCTGGCCGACCGAGGCCGAGGTCAACGACGTCGTCGCCAACTCCATCGGCGAGGACATGTTCAACAAGTCCTACCAGGACGTCTTCGCGGGCGACGCCCAGTGGCAGGCGCTGCCGATCCCGACCGGCAACACCTTCGAGTGGGACTCCGAGTCCACCTACGTGCGCAAGCCCCCGTACTTCGAGGGCATGGCGATGGAGACGACCCCGGTCGAGGACATCACCGGCGCCCGTGTGCTGGCCAAGCTCGGCGACTCGGTCACCACCGACCACATCTCCCCGGCCGGTGCGATCAAGGCCGACACCCCGGCCGGCAAGTACCTCACGGAGCACGGCATCGAGCGCCGTGACTTCAACTCCTACGGCTCGCGCCGTGGTAACCACGAGGTCATGATCCGCGGCACGTTCGCCAACATCCGCCTGCGCAACCAGATCGCGCCGGGCACCGAGGGCGGCTTCACCCGCGACTTCACGCAGGCTGACGCCCCCGTGTCGTTCATCTACGACGCCTCGCAGAACTACCAGGCCGCGGGCACCCCGCTCGTCATCCTGGCGGGCAAGGAGTACGGCTCCGGCTCGTCCCGCGACTGGGCGGCCAAGGGCACCGCGCTCCTGGGCGTCAAGGCCGTCATCGCCGAGTCCTACGAGCGCATCCACCGCTCGAACCTCATCGGCATGGGCGTCCTCCCGCTCCAGTTCCCGGAGGGCCACACCGCCGAGACCCTCGGCCTGACCGGCGAGGAGACCTTCTCCTTCACCGGCGTGACCGAGCTGAACAACGGCACCACGCCGCGCACCGTCAAGGTCACCACCGACACCGGTGTGGAGTTCGACGGCGTCGTCCGCATCGACACCCCGGGTGAGGCGGACTACTACCGCAACGGCGGCATCCTGCAGTACGTGCTCCGCAGCCTGATCCGCAGCTAGAAGCACCGTGAAGTGAGCGAAGGGCCGCACCCAGGGGGTGCGGCCCTTCGCCGTCAAGGTCGAAGGTCTGATGAAGAAGAACCTCACCTCACCGGCGGCCAAGGCCGGACACGAGTCCGTGCGGCGCCACAACCTGAGCCTGGTCCTGCGTACCGTCCGCGACGAGGGCGAGGTCACCCGGGCCCGGGTGGCGAGCCTCGTCGGACTCACCAGGGCCGCCGTCTCCTCCCTCGTCGAGGAACTGCTCGCGCTGGACTGCCTCAGCGAGTCCGGCAAGACCTCCAGCGGCTCGGCCGGGCGCCCCGGTACCGTACTGAAGCTCTCCCGTACCGGCCCGGCGGGGCTCGGTGTGGAGATCAACATCGACTACGTCTCCGTGTGCGCCGTCGACCTCACCGGCACCGACCGGGTCCGGGTCACCGAGCACACCGACCACCGCGACGTCCCGCCCGCCGAGGTCCTGGCCCACGCCGCCCGGCTCACCAACCGTGTCATCGCCTCCACCCGGGAACAGGAACTGCGCGTGGTCGCCGTAGAGCTGGCACTGCCCGGCCTCGTCTCCGGCGGCGTCGTCCGACAGGCCCCCAACCTCGGCTGGAGCAGGGTCGCCGCCGAGGGCATCTTCGGACAGGCGCTCAGCACCCTGCGCCCGGCCGGGCGTGCGCTGGCCGTCGGCTCCGACAACGAGGCCAACCTGGCGGCCCTGGCCGAGCTGTGGTTCGGCGGACTCGGCGGCATACGCACCTTCCTCTATCTCACCGGTGAGATCGGCGTGGGCGGCGCGCTCGTGGTGAACGGCGAAATGCTGCGGGGCGCCCACGGGTTCGCGGGCGAGATCGGCCATGTGGTCGTGGACCCGCAGGGCCCCCTCTGCCGGTGCGGCGCGCACGGCTGCCTGGAGCAGTACGCGGGCCGGGCGGCCCTGCTGCGGGCGGCCGGCATCGACCCGGACACGGGGGTACGCGGCATCGCCGAGCTGGAGCAGCGGGCCGCGGCCGGCGAGGAGCGGGCCGTCACCGCGCTGCGGGAGGCGGGGGACCGGCTGGGCGTGGTCCTGGCCGGGGCGGTCAACCTCTTCGACCCGGAGGCGGTCGTCCTCGGCGGGATCTACCGCAACCTGATGCCATGGCTGGAGGGGGCGGCGGACGCCCAGCTCACCGCCCGGGTGGTGTCGGGCCGCTGGCACGAGAACGGCAGCCGGCTGCGGGCGTCATCCGTCTCCGGCGACGCGGCGCGGGGCGCGGCGGCCCGGGTGGTGCACGAGGTACTGGAGAACCCGGCGGCGTACGCGTTGCGTTGAGGGCGTACGCCGCCGGCCGTCCCACAGCCGTCCCGGGGCCTCTCAGCCGAGCCGGCGGTGGTCCTCCTCGGTCCACTTGGCGGTGTCGCGCGGTTCCACGTACGGCTCCTCGGCCTCGGGGTGGCCGCCTTCGATCGCTCGCTGGCGGGCCATCTCCGCGTCGAATTCGAGGCCGAGCAGGATCGCCAGGTTGGTGATCCACAGCCACACCAGGAAGATGATCACGCCGGCGAGGGCCCCGTAGGTCTTGTTGTACGAGGAGAAGTACGCCACGTACAGCGCGAAGCCGGCCGAGGCGGCCATCCAGAGCAGCAGGGCGAGGAAACTGCCGGGGGTCACCCACGTGAAGCCCCGGCCCCGGGCGTTGGGTGCGGCCCAGTAGAGGAGCGCGATCATGACGGTGACGAGCAGGACCAGGACCGGCCACTTCGCGATCGACCAGGCCGTCATGGCGGGGTCGCCGAGCCCGAGGGCCGAACCGGCCCGCCGGGCCAGCGGCCCGGTGAACACCACGATCAGGGCGCTGAAGACCGCCAGCACCATCAGGGTCACCGTGAGGCCGAGGCGCAGGGGCAGCACCTTCCACACGGGTCGCCCTTCGGGCATGTCGTAGACGGTGTTGGAGCAGCGGATGAACGCCGCGATGTAGCCGGAGGCCGACCACACCGCCAGCAGCAGACCGATGACGGCCATCAACGATCCCGTGCCGCCGTTGCCCTGCAACTGCTGCACGGCGTCGGAGAGGATGTCCCGGACCGGGCCGGGGGCGAGGTCCTGGAGGTTGTCCATCACCTTCTGGGTGGCGGACTTCCCCGCGACACCGAGCAGCGAGACCAGCACGAGCAGGGCGGGGAAGAGCGAGAGCACGCTGTAGTACGTCAGAGCCGCTGCCCGGTCGCCGAGCTCGTCGTCCACGAACTCCCGCACCGTGCGTTTCAGCACGGCCCACCACGACTTCTTGTGCATGGCTGCCGGTCCGTCGGGTGCGTTGCGTTCCACCTCCGGGTCCGGCCCGACGCGAGCCGACTCCCGAGTGGCGTCGTCCGCGCCGTATCCGTGGCGGTCGGCGGCGTCATGGCCGTCGCGGGTGGGGTGAGCCTGTGGTTCCGGTGTTCGCGCCATGGGAGTCCGGTAACCGCCACAGCCGTACGGAAACCGGTTCAGCCGGGACGGATCCGCCCGGGCACCGTGTGGGGAACCGGATACGGGTGCGGGCCCGGGCCGGCTCACCAGCCGGCCCGGGCCCCCACCCTTGAGCGGCGATCAGGCCTTGTGTGCCGCGATCAGCTGCTGATACCAGCGGTAGCTGTCCTTCGGGGTGCGCTCCAGGGTGTCGTAGTCGACCCGGATGATCCCGAACCGCTTCGCATAGCCCAGCGCCCACTCGAAGTTGTCAAGCAGCGACCACACGTAGTAACCGCGTACGTCGACACCCGCGTCCATCGCGGCCCGCAGTGCGGTCAGATGGGTGCGCAGGTACTCCACCCGGTCCGCGTCGTGGATGGAACCGTCCGCCTCGACGGAGTCGAACTCCGCCGAGCCGTTCTCCGTGATGTGCACGGGCGGCAGGGCGTCGCCGTACGTCTGCTTCAGGACGGTCAGCAGGTCGGTGAAGGACTCCGGGACCACGGGCCAGCCCATCGCCGTCTTCCGGACGTCGGGGTAGGTGCCCTCCGCGTACCGGTTGTCGGTGGCCACGCGCAGCGCCGGGTCCGCCTCGCGGTGCGGGGCGGCGGCGACCACGATCGGGCGGTAGTAGTTGATGCCCAGGAAGTCCATCGGCTGGGAGATCAGCTCCAGGTCGCCCTCCCGGCGGAAGTCCTGGCCGGTGATCAGCTCGCCCCAGGTCTCCTCCTCGGTGGCCGGGTAGCGGCCCGCGAGGAGCGGCTCGGTCCACACGAGGTTGTGCTGGGTGTCGGCGCGGACGACCGCCGCGAGGTCGGCGTCCGACTCCGTGGCAGGGACGTTGCGGTCCAGGTTGAGCGTGATGCCCGCCTCGCGGACGCCCGCCGCGCGCAGCGCGTTCATCGCGTGGCCGTGGCCGACCAGCAGGTGGTGGGCGGCGGCCAGCGCCCCGCGGCCCTCCTTGGCGCCCGGCGCGTGCCGGCCCACCGAGTAGCCGAGGAACGCGCTGCACCAGGGCTCGTTCAGGGTGATCCAGCGCGGCACCCGGTCGCCCAGGTGCTCGGCCATGATCGCCGTGTACTCGCCGAAACGTTCCGCCGTCTCGCGCACCCGCCAGCCGCCCTTGTCCTCCAGGGCCTGCGGCAGGTCCCAGTGGTAGAGGGTGGCGGCCGGCTCTATGCCCGCCTCGAGGAGGGAGTCGACGAGCCGGGAGTAGAAGTCCAGCCCCTTGGGGTTGACTGCTCCGCTGCCCGTGGCCTGGATCCGGGACCAGGCGATCGAGAAGCGGTACGACTCCACGCCCAGGTCACGCAGCAGCGCCACGTCCTGCGGATAACGGTGGTAGTGGTCGCAGGCGACGTCACCCGTGTCGCCGCCGTCCGTCCGGCCCGGCGTGTGGCTGTAGGTGTCCCAGATGGACGGGCCGCGGCCGTCTTCCTCCACGGCGCCCTCGATCTGGTACGAGGCCGTGGCCGCGCCGAAGACGAAACCGGGCGGGAAGACCGGGAACTCACTCATGGATACCCTTACTTGACCGAGCCACCGGTGATCCCGGCGGCGATGTACTTCTGGGACAGGACGAGGAGGACGGCGGCGGGCACCGCGGACAGCACGGACGCGGCCATGACCGAACCCCAGTCGCCGACGTGCGCGCCGATGTACTGGTAGATGCCCAGCGTGATCGGCTTGACGTCGTCCGTGGTGTTCAGCGTGAGCGCGAACATGAAGTCGCTCCAGGCGTACAGGAACGAGAACAGCCCGGCGGTGATCAGCGAGTTGCGGCTCATCGGCAGGACGACCTGGACGAACGTACGGAGGCGTCCCGCTCCGTCCACCTCGGCGGCCTCGATGACCTCACGCGGGATGGACACCATGAACGAACGCATCAGCACGATCGCGAAGGGGATGCCCAGCGAGGCGTCCGCCAGCATCAGGCCGAAGTAGGAGTTGACCAGGCCGAGGTCCACGTACGCGCTGTACAGGGCGTTCGCGATGACGATGCCCGGCACCATCTGGGTGATGAGCGTGCCGAAGACGATCGTCCTGCTGCCGCGCAGCTTGAACTGCGCCAGCCCGTACGCCGCCGGTGCGGAGACCGCCAGGCAGATGGCCACGGCGCCCAGCGCCACGGCCAGCGAGGTCAGCAGGTTGGTGCCCTGCTCGGTGATGGCGGAGGTGAAGCCGGAGAAGTCCAGGCCCGTCGGGACCGGGCCCACGTCGACCAGGCTCGCGTCCGGCTGCAGCGCGGTGTTGATCATCCAGTACAGCGGGAACAGCATGACCGCGAGGACGACGACGCCGAAGACGGTCGCACCCCAGCGGCGCTTCGGCCGGTGGACGGCGGGAGCCGGGGCGGCGGGGATATGGGTGGTGGTCGCCATGCCGGTCACTTCCCCTCGTTGCGGTTGACCCGCAGGTAGAACACCGCGAAGACGGCGGAGATCAGGATCAGGATGTTGCCGACCACGGCACCGGCTCCGAAGTCCATCTGGACGAAGGAGTTCTGGTACGTGAGCGTGCCGAGCGTCTGGGTGGAGTCGGCGGGGCCGCCGTCGGTGAGGGCGAGCACCAGGTCGAGGATCTTGACCGTCGACATGAAGCCGAGGACCAGCACCACGGTGATCACGGGCTTGAGCATCGGCAGGGTGACCGAGCGGAACGTGCGCCAGGCGGAGGCGCCGTCGAGCGCGGCGGCCTCGTTCAGCTCCTTGGGGACCTCCTGGAGGCCGCCGTAGAGGATCACCATGTTGAACGGGATGCCGATCCAGATGTTCACCAGGATCACCGAGATCAGCGCCATGCCCGTGCTCGTGAGCCACGGTGTGTCACCCGGGAGGCCGATGGTGCCCAGGAAGGAGTTGAGGACACCGGTGTCCTGGTCGAAGATGCGCCGCCACACGATGCCGGAGACGACCATCGGGACCAGCCACGGCAGCAGGATCAGCGAGCGGAGGATGCCGTTCAGCGGGAAGCGGCGGGTGAAGAAGACGGCGAGGGCCAGACCGATGCAGAACTGGCCGACGAGCGATCCGACGGTGAACAGGATCGTCTGCCACAGGGCCTTGCCGAACAGCCCGTCGTTGAAGACGTTGCTCCAGTTGTCCGTGCCGTTGAACGGCGCCTCACCGGTGAAGAACGTGGACGGCGAGTAGTCCTGGAAGCTCATCACGATGTTGCGGACGAGCGGGTAGCCGAAGAACAGCGCCATGAAGATCACGGCGGGGGCTATGAACCCCCACTGGGCGAGCGTCCTGCGCCGCTTGGTGGTCCGCGGGTCCACGGGCTTCCTGATCCCCTCGGCCGCTGGGGCCTTCGGGTCGGCCGGAAGCGGGGCGGCCGGGGCTGTGGTGGATGACATGGTTCGTTACCTCAGTTCCCGCTCGTGACCTGCTGCTGGGCACGCTTCAGAGCGGCCTCGCTGGACTCGCCGGTGAGCGCGGACTGGAAGGCGCTCTGCAGGGCGAGCGACACGGACGACCACTGCGCGCCGACCTTGGCGGTACGCGAGCGTGCCGTGGCGACCTGCCCGGCCAGGGCAGCCAGCTCCGGGGCCTTCGTACGCCACACGGCGGCGGCCTTGGTGTTGGCCGGGACCATCCAGCTGTTCAGGGCGTAGGTGATCTGCTCCTGCTCGCCTGCCATACAGTCGATGATCTTCGCGGCCGTCTTCTCGCGCTCGGTGTCACCGGTGTTGGGCACGGTCAGCACCCCGCCGCCCAGCGGGCCGACCGAGTCGTCGCCCGCCTCGGGCACCGGGATCTCGGCGATGCCCCAGTCGAGCCCCTTCTTGGCGTTCAGGGTCTCGACCTGCCAGGGGCCGTTGATCATCATGGCCGCGTTGCCGGCCATGAACTGGTCGTTCACGTCGGCCTGGGTCCAGTTGACCGTGGACTTGGAGAGCGAGCCGTCCTTCAGCAGGCCCTTCCAATAGTCGAGCGCTCCGGCGACCTCGGGGGTGTCGAGCTTCGACTCGTCACCGCCGTTGGACCACATGAACGGGGTGAACTGGAAGACACCGTCCTCCGCGCCGCCCGCGCTCAGTGCCAGGCCGTACCGCTTGCCCTGGGTCAGCTTCCTGGCGGTCGACCGCATCTCGGCCCAGGTGGTGGGCACCTTCAGACCGGCTTTGTCGAGGGTGTCCTTGTTGTAGAACAGCGCCAGGGTGTTCACCGTGCGCGCGGCCCCGTAGTACTTCCCGTCGAACGAACCGAAGTCGACGATCCCCTCGGGGATGTCCGTCGTGGTCAGCCCGAGGTCCTTCAGCGGTATGAGCCCGCCGGCCTCGGCGAAGGTCGGCATCTCGGACGCGTCCAGCTGGAGGACGTCGGGCAGCGACTTGGACGACGCCATGCGCAGCGCCTTCGTCATCAACTGCGCGGCCGGCACGCTCTGCTGCTCGATGGTGATCCCGAGCTCCTTGCTGCAGCGCTCGAGGGTGTCACCGTCCCAGCGGTGGTACGACTCGTCGGTCGAGGAGTTCATGACGGTGTAGACGTCCTCGTCCCGCTGCTGGCCGCACCCCGACAGAACGGTGCCGGCGACGATCGCGGATACGACGGTGAGGGGGACGCCGATCCGCCTGGGGCGGCGGACGCGGCGTCGGATCCGTCCGTCCGGGGAAGGTTCTGTCACGGTGGTGCCCTTGCGGTAAGAGGGTGGCCGGGCCCATGGGAACGCTCCCACAGGGCGGTAGTCAAGCCCCTGTACGGATCCGGCGGTGTCACGGAGGGGGAGGCTGCCGGTGTCCGGCGACGGCGGGCCGCCGGACACCGTGGGTGTCAGCGGACGCCGAGGAGGTGTTCCATGGCGAGCTGGTCGAGGGCTTCGAAGGCCATGGAGCGTTCCGCTGCTGTGGTGGTGTCGAAGTCCTCGTAGGCGGAGGTGTCGGCGAGGAGTGCCTTGAGGCCGTCGTCGGCGGTGGGCCGGGCGAGTTCGTGGAGGCGGGAGGCGGTGAGTGCTTCCTGGACGGCGGGGTCGGCGCGGAAGGCGGTGGCGCGGTCCTTGAGGATGAG
>NZ_MAPV01000150.1 GCF_001700505.1 Streptomyces mutomycini | reverse complement strand
GGGGTGAGGGCCGCGGCCGAGGGGTCTCGGGGGGCCCAGCCCTCGGAGCCCTGGTGACCAGGGTCTCCGCTGTACTGCGGTGGCTCTTGGCTCATGACGGTGCGGCTCCTCGGCTGCGGATGATTTTCCTATAGTGCACTTTTCGGACGGATATCCCTCGGACCCTCCAGGCAAAAAGGGGTCGCGGCGGCGGAGCGCCGTGGTCTAAGGTCCCTCGCTTTGGCGGAAGTGAGGGGGGACGAGGTGCGGCTCTATGCCGTGGTGGCGGCCGGTGGCTTCCGGCGGTATGCCACCTATCGGGTGGCGACGGTCGCGGGAGTGTTCACCAACACCGTCTTCGGATTCATCATGGCGTACACCTACATCGCCCTGTGGGACGAGCGTCCGCACCTCGGCGGCTACGACATGTCGCAGGCGCTGACCTATGTGTGGCTGGGTCAGGCCCTGCTGATGACCTGCGCGATGATGGGCGGCGGCTTCGAGGACGAGCTGATGGAGCGCATCCGTACGGGCGACATCGCGGTCGACCTGTACAGACCCGCCGATCTGCAGCTGTGGTGGCTGGCGGGGGACCTGGGCCGGGCGGCGTTCCATCTGCTGGGGCGAGGGATCGTGCCGATGGTGCTGGGGGCCCTGGCCTTCGATCTGGCGCTGCCGGGTTCGCCGTGGACCTGGCTCGCCTTCCTGGTGTCGGTGGCGCTGGGGGTGGTGGTGAGCTTCGGGGTGCGCTTCCTGGTGGCGCTGTCGGCCTTCTGGCTGATGGACGGGGCGGGCGCGATGCAGATCGCCTGGCTGGCCGGGCTGTTCTTCTCCGGGATGCTGCTGCCGTTGAACCTGTTCCCCGGGGTGCTGGGCGACGTGGCGCGGGCCCTGCCGTGGTCGTCGCTGCTGCAGGTGCCCGCCGATGTGTTCCTCGGTACGTACGAGGGCTGGGATCTGGCGGGTGCGTACGCCTTCCAGGCCGGCTGGGCGCTGGCGCTGCTGCTCGCGGGGCGGCTCCTGCAGTCGGTGGCGACCAGGAGGGTGGTGGTCCAGGGTGGCTGAGGTCCGGGAGGAGCGCGTCGTCGCGGCGGTGCCGGAGACCCCGTTCGGCGAGCGGTCGCGGCTGGTCGAGGGGGTGCGGGCGTACGGGCTGATCGTGGCCATGTGGCTGCGCTCGACGATGGCCTACCGTGCGTCGTTCGTGATGACGGCCGTCGGGAACTTCGTGGCGACGGGCTTCGACTTCGTCACGATCATGCTGATGTTCGCGCACGTCGACGTGCTGGGCGGCTTCACGCTGCAGGAGGTCGCCCTGCTGTACGGGGCATCGGCGACCGCGTTCGGCCTGTCCGACCTGGTGCTGGGGTCGATGGACCGGCTGGGGCGGCGGGTGCGGGACGGGACGCTGGACACGCTGCTGGTGCGGCCCGTCCCGGTGCTGGCGCAGGTGGCGGCCGACCGGTTCGCACTGCGCCGGCTGGGGCGGATCACGCAGGGGCTGCTGGTGCTGGGCTATGCGCTGCTTGCGCTGGACATCGCGTGGACACCGCTGAAGGTGGTGATGCTGCCGCTGATGGTGCTGAGCGGGGCGGCCATCTTCGGGGCGGTGTTCGTGGTGGGGGCGGCGTTCCAGTTCTACGCCCAGGACGCCTCGGAGGTGCAGAACGCGTTCACCTACGGGGGGACGACGCTGCTGCAGTATCCGCCGTCGGTGTTCGCGAAGGACCTGGTGCGCGGGGTGACGTTCGTGGTGCCGCTGGCGTTCGTGAGCTGGCTGCCGGCCCTGTACGTACTGGGCCGGGACTATCCGCTGGACCTGCCCCGGTGGGTGGCGTTCCTGCCGCCGTTGGTGGCAGTGGGGTGCTGGGTGATCGCCGGGCTGGCGTGGCGCACGGGGCTGCGGGCGTACCGCAGCACGGGAAGCTGAGGAGTGGGCGTGGACGACATGGACTTCATCGAGCTCGACGGCGTCGAGAAGGTCTTCGACGTGCGCCGCAGGACGGGCTTCATGCGCCGGGAGAGGCGTGAGGTGCGGGCGGTGGACGGCATCAGTTTCCGGGTGCCGCGCGGTGAGATGGTCGGCTACATCGGTCCGAACGGGGCCGGCAAGTCGACGACGATCAAGATGCTGACGGGCATCCTCACGCCGAGCGGTGGCCGGCTGCGGGTCGCGGGGATCGATCCCTCCCGGGAGCGTACGAAGCTGGCGCACCGGATCGGTGTGGTGTTCGGGCAGCGTACGACTCTGTGGTGGGACCTGCCGTTGCGTGACTCGTACCGGCTGATGCACCGGATGTACCGGATTCCGGACAGCCGTTTCCGCGAGAATCTGGACCGGTGCGTCGAACTGCTCGATCTGGGGCCACTGCTGGAGGTTCCGGTGCGGCAGCTCTCGCTGGGGCAGCGGATGCGGGGCGATATCGCGGCGGCGCTGCTGCACGATCCGGAGGTGCTGTATCTGGACGAGCCGACGATCGGGCTCGACGTGGTCTCCAAGGCCAAGGTGCGGGGATTCCTAAGGGACCTGAACGCGGAGAGGTCGACGACGGTGCTGCTCACCACCCACGACCTGACGGACATCGAGCAGTTGTGCAAGCGGGTGATGGTCATCGACCACGGCCGTCTGGTGTACGACGGCGCGCTTGCGGGGCTTCACGAGGTGGGCGAGAGCGAGCGGACGCTGGTCGTGGACCTGGAGCGGGAACTGCCGCCGATCGAGCTGGGGTCCGAGCCCTCGGTGCGGGTCGTGAAGGTGGAAGGCCCCCGGCAGTGGCTCGCGTTCCCGGCGGCGGCGTCGGCCGCACCGTTGGTGGCGCGTATCGCGGCGGACTATCCGCTGGTCGACCTTTCGGTGCGGGAGCCGGACATCGAGTCCGTCATCGCGAGGATGTACGTGTCGGATTCTGCTCACTGAGGGCTGTCCCGCAATCCCCGGCGGGCGTACGGCGACAGCTACGGCACCTCGCCACGTTGTCGGAACGCTCGCATGCCTTCCGCATGCGAGCGCCCCTCCGCCTTGCGGGGCGCTGCGTCCGACGCCGCGCGCTGAGCCGACCCACCGGGGGATTAGGGACAACCCCCATCGCTGATGGTCGCTACGCCGTATGGCCCCTCAGAAGCGTTCGACCTCTTCGCCGTCCGGGACCTCGTAGCAGCCGGACACCAGGTCCAGGCTCAGCACCGGCGGGTCGCTCTTCGCCATGTTGGTGACCTTGACGCTGACCTTCTTCTTGTCGTTGTCGGCGGTCAGGGTGATGTTCTTGTTCTTGCTGGTATTCGGTCCGTATTCGACGATCTCCCACCCGTGCTTGGGCAGTTCTCGCTTGAGCCGCTCCATCGCTTCGTCGAGGTCGCTCGCCGAGGCAGGGGTGAAGCTCCACGGATGGAAGATGCGGAAGTATGTCTTTGTGTCCTTGCCTGCGCAGTCCATCACTCCTGGAAGGTTCTCTGACGCCTTTCCCTTCACGCCCAGCAGATCGTAGATCTCGCTGGAGACCCTCTCCATCGTGTCGGCGGCGTCAAGCGAGGTGCTCGTGCCTGCGGACGGGACGCCGTCGCTCTTCTCGTCAGTCATGCCACATCCTGTCAGGACAGTGAGTACAAGGGGTACGGCGAGCACGGAGGCACGCATTCTGGTCTTCACGTCTGAGCTCTCCTACTTCGAACGCAGTACTTCTTCACTCGTCAATGGGTTGGGTGGCGGCTTCAAGGCCACGTCCTCCCCCTTCCCCGCAACCACCAGGGCCTGATTCTTCAGACTGTCCGACCCCTCATCCCAGTAACCGCTGTGGCCTTCGGTGTCCGTGGTCATCTGGTTGGCACCGAACTGCTCATCGCTCGGAATCCTGAAGCCGTCCCCGCCGTGTCCGTAACGGCCAAGATCCGGGACCACGTCCCCTTCGGCTTCCGCGTTCCACACATGCCCCTTGGGGACATCCATCTCCTCGGCACTCGACACCTTGACACCGGGGCTGCCCGCCAAGACGACGTCATCGGCGTTGAGGTCCCCTGTCTGGGCAGCCGCACCGACCAGGGTCGTCCCGTACGAATGGCCGATCACGGTGCGGTGCGGTGCCGTATCGCCGGTGTGTGACGTTTCCAGGCCGTCCAAGAACCGGTTGAGCGCCGGTGCGCCGTCGTAGGCGTAGTGCTCGAAGGGTGCGTCCTTGTATACGGAATCAGGTGCGTCGTATCCGAGCCAGCTGATGGTGGAGACGGACTCACCAACGGCTTTGGCGTCGGCCGAGTTCCACACATTGACCGAGCGGTTGATGTTGCCCTCAAAATTTCCGAGCTCTGCTTCCGTCCCCGGTACGTAGACCGCCTGGTGATCCGCGGTGTCCGGGTTTCCGTTGGCGAGGATCGCGCGGCCGTCGCCCTCGGTGCTGAAGCCCAGCAGATACGCCTCGGGCAGTCTCTTCGTGCCGGTCTGGTCGAAGCGGGTCTGGATCGCGTCCATGCCGTCGATGGATTTGTGGGCGCTCTTACGCGCTTCTTCCCATTTCTTCCACGCCACGCTGTCGACCTTGACGCCCTTCATGATGGTGCCGGTCATGGGGTTGATGTAATCCGTTTGCCGTGGGGGCTCCGGATTCTTCCTGAGCCACGTGTCGTATTCGATCTGAGCGACACCCCGGGCCTCGGCGAGCACCATGCGGTTGGCCTCGTCACGGACCTCCGCGTGCAACCCGTCCAGCGCCCCGACCGCGGCGGGCTCCGTGGCGAGGTAGGCGGACTGCTCCTCGGGGCTGAGCCCCTTCCACCACGATGCGTTGTCCTTCGGACTGCCGTCCTTCGGCGGTTCCGGCAGGGAGTCGAGGTAGTTCTTACCCGCCTCGCGGACCCCGCCCATGTCGGATTGCGCGTCGGCCCAGTCATGCTTGGAGACCGTCAGGTCGTCGTCGGCCTTCAGCGCGCGCAGCTTCGGCGCCCACTTGGTGTCCGCGTCCGTGGCTTCCTTCAAAGCGTCGGCGATCCGGTTCGCGTACCCCAGCGCCTTGCCGTAGTTCGGGTTCGGGTGGATGTTCACGGCCTGGCGCTCAAGGCCGTCGGACGTCGGGCTGCCCCCGGCACTCCCGGTCACCGTGCCGCCATCAGCGATCTTCTCGTCGCCGGGCTTCGCACCTGCTGGATAGGTGACCGAGCCGTCGGGGTTCACCTTGCAGCCGTCGGCGTGAGCGTCCTCGATCGCCGTGTCCAGTTTCCGCTTGGCCGCCGCCATGTCGAAGGCGAAGCCGTTCAGGGCGGTGCTTACCAGACCGCACTCGGTCTGCGCGTAGTGGAAGTTCTTCGACAGCTTCTGCAGCTCCCGCAGGGCGGCCGCAGCCGCCTTCCCCTCGAGCCGGTTGCGCATCCCCGCGCAGATCTGGTTGTCGACCGTGTCCTTGGCCGCACTGGCCATGTCGCCGGTCCCCCTGTAGCCGTCCGCGGCGTCCTCGTACTCCGACGGCTTGAAGGCTTTCAGTGTCGCAAGATTCATGACCGCGGATCACTTCTCCTTCGCCCGGCCGCCGACGGCCTCGGTGTCCTCGTACTTGACCTTGAGCTTGTCCAGCTCCCCCATGACCGACTCGTCGGACATCGACAGATCGTGACCCGACCTCTCCAGAAGTCCGCCCAGCTCGTCACAGCGGCTGCTCACATCGCCGACGTACTTCTTCCATGAGTCGTACAGCTCCTTCTGCGCCGCCGCGCTCTGGCACCCACCCGTGTCACCCAGCCCCGCCTGCCCGTCGCCCAGCTTTGTCAACGCTTTGCTGATGCCGTCCTTCAGGCCCGTCACACCTTCGCCGGCCTTCACCCATGCCTTCTTGTCCGACTTCAGATCCTCCGAAGCCGCACCTGCCGGAGCCCCACCCCCCTGGTCGGCCGGATACTGATTCAATTGCATCTGTGCGGAACCGCGCGCTGCTGCATCAGCCTTGAGGCCCTCCCACTCGTCCCACGCCATCCGTGAAACCTCCCCGTTTTTCCGTATTCCTGGGTGCCCCCAGGGCGAGTTGTCATACTCCCCGGCTCCGGCGCGCGAGACAAACGCTCTTTCCTAGGGCCGTTCCCCGGTTGCTCTATAGGGTGCGCGGTATGACAAGTGAGAGCCCGGACATGCGTGCCTCCGACGCCGAACGTGAACGGGTCGCCGAGACCCTGCGGGAGGCCGTGGCCGAGGGCCGGCTGGAGATGGACGAGTTCGAGCAGCGGCTCGACGCGACGTTCAAGGCGCGTACGCACGGGGAGTTGGTGCCGCTCGTACGCGATCTGCCGGTGCCGGGCGCGGTGACCGCGCGGAAGGGGTCGTCCGCCGGCTGGCCGGCCCGGATCGGCGGCGAGCCCACTTCGTCGGGGGCGTTCGCCTTCTGGGGCGGGTTCAGCCGCAAGGGCCGCTGGACGGTCGGCCGGCAGTTCACCGCGGTCGCGATCTGGGGCGGTGGCGAGATCGACCTGCGTGAGGCGCACTTCGCCGAGCGCGACGTCGTGATCCGTTGCTACACGATCATGGGCGGAATGCAGGTGACGGTGCCGCCGGACCTCAACGTGCAGGTCAGGGGCTTCGGAATCATGGGTGGTTTCGGTGAGCACTCCAAGCTCGACGAGGAGCCGGAGCCCGATCCGGAGAGCCCGCGGGTGAGGGTCACCGGGTTTGCGCTGATGGGCGGGGTCGGTGTGGAGCGCAAGCGGAGCCGGGCGGAGAAGCGGCGGCTGCGGGAGCGGCTGGAGGATCCGGACGCGGGGGACGGGCGCAAGGAGCTCGGCTGAGCCGGCCGGATCACGAGGGCGGCCGCGGGCCTCGCCCCGGCCACCCTTCTTGAGCGCCGCGCACCCTTCTTGAGCGCCGCGCCGTTGCCCGGGCGGGTCAGAAGGCGTCGGCCTTCGGTGTTCCGTCCACCGCGCGGAGCTCGATCGACTGTCCCAGGGCGCGGTAGCCGGCGTCGTTGAAGTGCAGCCGGTCGCCCGAGTCGTACTCGGGCAGGATCCGGTCGGGTGCGTAGGGGTCGCGCACGGCCCGGTCGAAGTCGACGTACGAGTCGAAGATCCGGCCGGAGCGGATCTCCTCGTTGACGGCGAGCCGGACCCTGTTGCTCTCGGGTGTCCAGGTGGTGCTGCCCTGGAAGGGCGTCAGCGTCGCCCCGACGACGCGCAGTCCCCGGGCGTGCGCGCGCTCGGTGAGGGTGCGGAGCCCGGCGATGATGCGCTGGGGGTCGGGCTCCTGGGGGATCTGCTGCACGTCGTTGATGCCGAGCGCGATGATCACGGTCTTCGCTCCGGCGACGGACAGGACGTCGCGCTCGAAGCGGTGGGCGCCGCTCGGGCCGCCCAGATTCCGTACGCCGCCGAGGGTGAGCGGGCTGTCGCGCAGGAGGCGGTTGCCCGCGATGCCCTGGTTGGCGATCCCGTACGCGTGCCGCAGCCGGTCGGAGAGGACGTCCGTCCAGCGGCTGTTGGCGTCGGTGGTGGAGCCGCTGCCGGCGGTGAGGGAGTCCCCGATCACGACGATCGCACCGGGCGAGGTCTCGTTGCGTACGTCGACGGCCGTCAGGTAACGCCACCGGGTGGTGCTCCATGTGCCGGCGTCGTCGGCCAGGAAGGACGTCTGGTGCGTGTTGGGGTGCTGGGTGACGGGCCCGGTGGCGTACGGGGTGCGGAGGGTGACCTCCAGGTCGGCGTCGGGGGCGACGGGCACGACGACTGGGTCGCTGACGATCTGCCGGCCCGCGGCGACGGTGACGGTGGGCCGGCCCCGGAAGGTCACCGGACGGGTGTTGACGGTGGCCTGGTCGATGACGAGCGGGGCGGTGCCGAAGAGGTTGGACAGGGTGATGCGGGCAGCGTCACCACCGACGCTGGTGTGCACGATGTTGCGGATGGTGCTACCGGGGTAGCCCTGTCCGCCGTTCGGCTCCGCGCTGACGGGGGCTGCGGTCCATGTCGCGACCCAGGTACCGGTGGCATTGGCCGGGGCTGCGGGATTGCGGGCCGCCGGGTGGCTCTGGGACCCGCTGAGCGGTGCCTGCCGCTCGGCGGCGGTCATCAGCGATGTGCCGAACGCGACGGCGCCGGCGAGCACGGCTGTGCCTGTCACGAGGGCGATGGGCAGGGCGTATCCCTGGCGCCTGGGCATCTGCGGTGTTTCTCCTTGCGGTGTTCGGCCCGTTGTTCGGGCTGCTCTCATGATGCGTCAGGCCGCGGGGAACTCCACATGCGGCCCGGGAGTAGGTGAGGTAGGGACAATGCGTACGGCACGGCGTGACGCGTGAGCGGACGGGTGGAGCGGATGGAACAGGACGCGGGACAGGAAACGGTATCCGGGGCTCCCGGCGGGCGGCCGAGGCCGGAGCCGGCCGGGTTCGCGTACACCGCCGCCGACGAGGAGAAGCGGCGTGGTGTGCGCCGTATGAAGACCACTGCCACGGGTCTGCTCCTGCTCGTCGCGCTCGTGTACGTCCTCGCCACCTGGGCGGAGAACGCGGGTGTGGGCGGCTGGCCGGGCTACGTCGCAGCGGCCGCCGAGGCGGGAATGGTCGGTGCGCTGGCGGACTGGTTCGCCGTCACGGCGCTCTTCCGGCGCCCGCTCGGCCTGCCCATCCCCCACACCGCCATCATTCCCACCAAGAAGGACCAGTTGGGAGAGTCACTCGGTTCCTTCGTAGGCGAGAATTTTCTCTCGGGGGACGTCGTTCGTGACCGAATTCACGCTCTGGGGGTCGGTTCGCGGCTGGGGACCTGGCTCGCCCGGCCGGAACACGCGGACCGGGTCACCGCCGAGCTGGCGACCGCGCTGCGCGGCGCGCTGACCGTGCTGCGGGACTCCGATGTGCAGGCGGTGGTCGGGGAGGCGATCACCCGGCGGGCGGATGCGGTGGAAGTCGGCCCGGGCATGGGCAAGATGCTGGACAAGATCGTCTCGGACGGCGGCCACCGCCGGGTCGTCGACCTCGTCTGCGTGAAGGCGCACGACTGGCTGGTCCTGCACGGGGACTCCGTGATGGACGCGGTGCAGGGCGGGGCACCGGGCTGGACGCCGCGGTTCGTCGACAAGCGGGTGGGGGAGCGGGTCTACAAGGAGCTGCTGCGCTTCGTCACGGAGATGCGTGACATGCCGGGGCATCCGGCGCGCGGCTCGATCGACACGTTCCTCACTGACTTCGCCGCGGACCTCCAGACGGACACGGACACCCGGGCCCGGGTGGAGCGGCTGAAGTCGGAGATCCTGGGTCGTGGTGAGGTCCAGGACGTCATCGCCTCGGCATGGTCCTCGGTACGCGCGATGATCATCTCGGCGGCCGAGGACGAGCGGAGCGAGCTGCGTATGCGGGCCCGGGCCTCGCTGATGTCCCTGGGCGCCAGGCTGTCCACGGACGAGCGGCTGCAGGGCAAGCTGGAGGGCTGGCTGGAGGACGCGGCGGCCTATGTCGTCACGACGTACAGGGCGGAGATCACTTCGCTGATCAGCGACACGGTCGCGGGCTGGGACGCGGACCAGACGTCGAAGAAGATCGAGGCGCACATCGGCCGTGACCTGCAGTTCATCCGGATCAACGGCACCGTGGTCGGCGCGCTGGCCGGCCTGGCGATCCATTCGGTGTCACACGCGCTGGGAGGCTGACCGGAGGCGTGCCCGTCCTGTCGCACGGGCACGCCCCCGGGTCACGCGGGGAGTTGCTCTTCAGTACGCACCCGGCGGCGCCCGTGTTCAATACCCGGGACCGGACTTTCCCTGGACTTGCCCTGGACTTTCCCGGAAGCTGTGCCGTCCGCCGGGAGGCGCAGAAGCCCGGCGTGCGCCGCGCCGGGGTCTAGCGTGCGCCGCGCCGGGTGACCGCCCATGACGCCGCGGCGATCCCGCCGGCCACGGTGAACACCGCGGGCCACGCGCCGACCTTCTTGGCCAGGGGGTGCGAGCCGGCGAAGGCGGCGACATAGGCGACGGTCAGCCCGGTGGCCGCGAGGGGCCCGGCCTGCCGCTTCCACTCGTACGCCGCCACCGACCCGGCGGCGGCCAGTGCGACGCCGCCGAGCGGGCGCTTTCCTGTCCAGCGGGCGATTCCGTATCCGCCGACGAGACCGCCCGCCGCCACTGCCGCTGCCGGTACCTTCGCCACTGCCGCCACCTTCGCTCTTCCGCGCGTTCATCGGCGTATCCGCCGCTGATCCGAGGATAGGGGCCCGCGCCGGCCGGCCGGTCAGCCGGCCCGCGCGGGCCCCTGTCCTCGGTGCGGGACGCCGTCAGTCGGTGCCGAACTCCATCGCGGCGCGGTCCAGCAGCTCGTCGTCGCCGGAGACCTCGCCGCGCGAGGCGATGGCCTGGGCGCCGCCCTCCGGCATGGCGCCGATCAGGCCGGTCGCCGCCGCCTGCGCGGCGCCGATCGAGGGCTGGGCCGTGCCGACGAGGCCGAGGCCGGCGAACTGCTCCAGCCTGGCGCGCGAGTCGGCGATGTCGAGGTTGCGCATGGTGAGCTGGCCGATGCGGTCCACCGGGCCGAACGCCGAGTCCTCGGTGCGCTCCATCGAGAGCTTGTCCGGGTGGTAGCTGAAGGCGGGGCCGGTGGTGTTCAGGATGGAGTAGTCCTCACCGCGCCGCAGCCGCAGCGTCACCTCGCCGGTGACGGCCGAGCCGACCCAGCGCTGCAGCGACTCGCGGACCATCAGCGCCTGCGGGTCCAGCCAGCGGCCCTCGTACATCAGCCGCCCGAGGCGCCGGCCCTCGTTGTGGTAGTGGGCGAGGGTGTCCTCGTTGTGGATCGCGTTGACGAGGCGCTCGTACGCGGCGTGCAGGAGCGCCAGGCCCGGCGCCTCGTAGATGCCGCGGCTCTTCGCCTCGATGATGCGGTTCTCGATCTGGTCCGACATGCCCAGGCCGTGGCGGCCGCCGATCGCGTTGGCCTCCATCACCAGGTCGACCGCGGTGTCGAACGGCTTGCCGTTGATCGTCACCGGGCGGCCCTGGTCGAAGCCGATCGTGACGTCCTCGGGGGCGATCTCCACCGACGGGTCCCAGAACCGGACGCCCATGATCGGGTCGACGGTCTCCACGCCGGTGTCGAGGTGCTCCAGCGTCTTCGCCTCGTGGGTGGCGCCCCAGATGTTGGCGTCGGTGGAGTACGCCTTCTCCGTGCTGTCGCGGTAGGGCAGCCCGTGGGCCACCAGCCACTCCGACATCTCCTTGCGGCCGCCCAGCTCGGTGACGAAGTCGGCGTCGAGCCAGGGCTTGTAGATGCGCAGGTGGGGGTTGGCGAGGAGGCCGTAGCGGTAGAACCGCTCGATGTCGTTGCCCTTGAACGTCGAGCCGTCGCCCCAGATCTGCACATTGTCCTCGAGCATCGCCCGGACCAGCAGGGTCCCGGTGACGGCGCGGCCGAGCGGCGTGGTGTTGAAGTAGGCACGTCCGCCCGAACGGATGTGGAACGCGCCGCAGGCGAGCGCGGCCAGGCCCTCCTCGACCAGTGCCGCCCGGCAGTCCACGAGGCGCGCGATCTCGGCGCCGTAGGCCTTGGCACGTCCGGGCACCGAGACGATGTCGGGCTCGTCGTACTGGCCGATGTCGGCGGTGTAGGTGCACGGGACGGCACCCTTGTCGCGCATCCAGGCGACCGCGACGGAGGTGTCGAGGCCGCCCGAGAAGGCGATGCCGACGCGCTCGCCGGAGGGCAGGGAGGTGAGAACCTTAGACATAGGAAGAGTATGCACTCGCTCGCATGTATATGCAAATGCCCTCTTGGGGTGCCCCGTGGGCCGCAGGGTCTGGTGGGGGGCCTGCCCACCGGTGGCGATATGGTCTGGGCCTGACGACGAGGGGGGCCTCATGTTGATCCGTACCGGCCTGCGCGCCGCGATACCGGCCGTGGTTCTGGGAGCGTTCCTGGTGGGCTGCAGCGCGGCGACCACCACCGACGGTCCCGGCGGTGACGTCCCGCAGGTGGATCCGTCCGCGGCAGTCGCAGCCGCGGAGGCGGCCGACAAGGCGTCCCTGATGCCCACGCCGCCGCCCACGCCCACGCTCGTCATCCAGGAGGACCCGGACGCGCCGGAACTGGTCCGCGACGCCTTTGCGGGGCTCCAGGCGACGCTGAACGACAACTGCACCCCCGGGGACGGGAACTGCGCCTACTTCCTGGGCCGGGTCAACGACGAACTGAACCGTCTGGACGAGGCGATGAAGGCCGACAAGAAGGGCCCCGCCCACTTCAAGGGGCCCATCGCCTGGATCGGCACACTGCGTACGACGCTGGACGGTGACGTCTCCACACCCAACCTGGAGAAGCACCGCACCGAGCTGATCGGCACCCGGGACCGCATCAACACCTGGATGCAGGACCACCCGGAGGACTACCGCTGACGGGCGGTCCGCTTCACACCCGCAGGACGTCGATACCCAGAGCGGTGAACTCCCCGACGACGTCCTCGGGGGCGTCCTTGCCCGTGACCAGGACCGACACCGCGCCGGTCTCGCAGACCTGGGCGAAGGCCCGGCGGCCGAGCTTGGACGAGTCGGCCACCACGACGACCGTGCCCGCGCACTCGGCGAGGGCGCGGTTCGCGCCGGCCTCGGACTCGTCGTGCGTGGCCGCGCCGAAGCGCGGGTGCACGGCGTCCACACCGAGGATCGTGTAGTCCAGGGCGAGGGTGCGCAGGACGGAGTCGACCAGCGGCCCGACGAGTTCGTACGAGTTCGGCCTGGCCACCCCGCCGGTGACCACGATCTTCACCTGGGGGCGGACCGCCAGCTCGTTCGCGATGTTGATCGCGTTGGTCACCACGGTCAGCGCCACGCCCCCGCCCGGGGGCTCCGGCCGCAGGGCGAGCTCCCTGGCCACCTCGGAGGTCGTCGTGCCGCCGTTGAGGCCGACGGTGGAGCCCGCCGGGATCAGTTCGGCAGCGGCCTTCGCGATGCGCTGCTTCTCGTCGGCACGCCGGGCCGCCTTGTAGCGGAGCGGCAGGTCGTAGGCGACGGCGCTCACCACCGCGCCGCCCCGGGTGCGGGTCAGCAGATTCTGCCGGGCGAGTTCGTCGAGGTCGCGGCGGACGGTGGCGGCGGAACAGCCGAGCCGCTCGGCGGCGTCGAGTACGTCGAGGTGCCCCTGGTCACTGAGTATCTCCAGCAGCCTGGTCCATCGTGTGTGTGCCGCCACCCGGCCCTCCTTGCTCGCGGAGCAACCCTATCGCCCGGCCCCTGCCAGGACGCCCAGCAGGCGCGCGACCTCGGCGGACACCGCGTCGCGGGCCGGTCCGAGGTAGGCGCGGGGGTCGGCGGCCTCGGGGTGGGTGTCCAGGTAGGCGCGGACGGCCCCGGTGAACAGCTTGTTCAGGTGCGTGGAGATGTTGACCTTCGTCATGCCGGCGCCGACCGCCGCCGTGAGACCCGCGTCCCCGACGCCCGAGGAGCCGTGCAGGACCAGCGGGACGCCGACGGCGTCGCGCAGCCGGGAGATGAGCGCGAAGTCGAGGACGGCGTCGCGGGTCAGCATCGCGTGCGAACTGCCGACGGCCACGGCGAGCGCGTCGACCGCCGTGGCCTCGACGAATGCCCGCGCCTCGTCCGGATCGGTGCGCACCCCCGGTGCGTGGGCGCCGTCCTTGCCGCCGATCTCGCCCAGTTCCGCCTCCACCCAGACCCCTTGGCTGTGGCAGTAGGCGGTGATCTCGCGGGTCGCGGCCACGTTGTCGGCATACGGGAGCGCCGACGCGTCGAACATGACGGAGGTGAAGCCGAGCCGGACGGCCTCCCGGACCAGCTCCGCCGACTCCGCGTGATCGAGGTGAACGGCCACCGGCACACGCGCCGCCCGCGCGACGGCGAGCGAGGCGAGCCCGATGGGTTCGAGGCCGCCGTGATAGCGGGCGGTGTTCTCGCTGACCTGCAGGATCACCGGCAGCCCCGCGGCTTCCGCCCCGCTCGCGATGGCCTGCGCGTGTTCGATCTGCACGACGTTGAAGGCCCCGACGCCGGTCGAGTCGGTCCGGGCGCCGTGCGTGATGTCACCGGTGGATATGAGCGGCATGGGCTTCCTTCGCGGGTGCGGGGTGCGTGAACCCCGGGCGAGAAATGCTCGAAGTTGCTCATTTATAGCTTGCTTGAAGCAGATTGGAAAAGAGCGGAGACCTCTGGTCGGGGGCGGGGCGCCTTCCGTGGACCGTCCTCCTGGCTCCGGCGAATCGGCAGGGCGTGGGGGCTGCCTCCGGGTCTGCGTGTCCTGGAGTGCGGGTGGCAGGCCGGCGTCGCGTTCGTATGGCCCTCATCGGCGCCGACGCTCCGACCGGCGGCTTCTTCGGCGCGGCCGGCCCCGCCGCCTGGTGATCTCGAAGCCGGTGACTATTCGATGGCCCGGCGTCCGGGCGTGGCCGTACGGTGCGTCCATGACAGCGCAGCTCCGCCTGGAAAAGGTGACCCCGGACAATGTGCTCGCCGCGTGCCGGCTCAGGGTCGCGCCCGCGCAGGAACGGTTCGTCTCCCCGGTCGCACGGTCACTGGCCGAGGCATACGCCGATCCCGGGACCGCCTGGCCCCGGCTGGTCTACGACGGCGACCGGCTGGTCGCCTTCGTGATGGCGTTCTTCGACGTACGGTTCGACCCGGCGAACCCCGAGGACCGGCTCCGCTCCGGTCTCTGGCGGCTGGCCGTCGCCGAGGACGAGCAGGGCAAGGGGTACGGCCGCTTCGCGGTGGACGCCGTGTGCGAGGAGATCCTGCGGCGCGGGCAGAAGCGGGTGACCGTGACCTGGACGCCGGGGGAGGGCGGCCCCGAGGAGTTCTACCGGCGGCTCGGCTTCCGCAGGACCGGCGAGATGAGCGAGGACGAGGTGGTCGGCGAGATGGACCTGCCGCGCGGGTGACCGGGCCCCGGTGATCCACATGCGGTGCGGGGCCGGGGGCGCGAGGATCGGGGATACGGGCGGTGGCCCGGTCGCGCCAAGGCCCTCTCGGGCCGGTTCTCCCTTCCAGGCGCTCCGGTCCGCCTCCCGGCCAAGCCACCAGGGGGGTCTGGAGGAACCGGATGCCGCGGCCGCTGTGGACAGGAGCGATCAGCTTCGGGCTGGTCACGATCCCGGTCAAGGTGGTGTCCGCCACCGAGAACCACGCGGTCTCCTTCCACCAGTACCACCGGGAGGACATGGGCCGGATCCGCACCCGCAAGGTGTGCGAACTCGACGGCGAGGTCCTCTCGCAGGACGAGATCGGCAAGGGCTACGAGGTCGCCAGGGACCGGACCGTGCCCGTCACGGACGAGGAGCTCGACCGGATGCCGCTGCCGACGGCGAAGGCCATCGAGATCGTCGCGTTCGTCGAGGCCGACAGCATCGACCCGGTACGCATCAGCGACAGCTACTACCTCGCGGTCGACGGCCAGGTCGCGGCGAAGCCGTACACCCTGCTCCGGAAGGCGCTGGAACGCAGCGACAAGGTCGCCGTGGCGAAGTTCGCCTGGCACAACCGTGAGCGGCTCGGTCTGCTGCGGGTGCGGGAGGACGCCATCGTGCTGCACTCGATGCGCTGGCCGGACGAGATCCGCAGCCCCGAGTCCCTCGCCCCCCGGGAGACCGAGCTGGACGAGGACGAGATCGAACGCGCCGTGCAGCTCACCGACAGCATGGCCCTGGACGGCATCTCCGGCTTCCGCGACCGCTATCGGGACGCCCTGGAGGAAATGCTCGCGGCCAAGTCCGAGGGCAAGGCGCTTCCGGCGGTGCCCGGGGGCGAGGAGGAGGAGCCGGGGAAGGTCATGGACCTGATGGCCGCGCTGAACGCTTCGGTGAAGGCGGCCAAGGAGACACGGGGCGAGGACGCGACCGTGCACGAGATGACGCCCGGCAAGCCCCGCGCCCGGAAGAAGTCCGCCCCGGCCGCGAAGAAGGCGGCCCCCAAGACCAGGAAGAAGACGGCGGCCAAGAAACAGGCGTCCGGAAAGACGGCCGCGAAGAAGCGGACCGCCTCCTGACCCGGGCCTTCTGACGTCGGCCTCCTGCCGCCGTTGTTCCGTCACGTCACCCGATGTCGTCCGGAGCGAGGTCGGGCCGCAGCCGGTGCCAGGAGGGGTGCCGCAGCCGCCCCGCCTTCGTCCGGGTCGAGTACCGCACCTCGCCGACCAGTCGCGGCAGCACCCAGCGGGCACCGGCGACCGGTGGCGTCTCGTCGAAGGGGCATGTGCCGATGCCGGCGACGCCGAGCAGCTCGGCGAGCCTGGTGCGCTCGGCATCGCTCCACCCCGTGCCGACGCTGCCCGCATAACGCAGGCCACCGCCCGGTCCCCGCTCGCCCACCAGCAGCGCACCGGGCAGGCCGCCCAGCCGGCCACGTCCGGGCACCCAGCCCCCGACGATCACGTCCGCCGTGTGCGCATGGCGGATCTTGATCCACGTACGGGCGCGGACCCCGGGCTCGTACACCGAGGTCAGCCGCTTGGCGATCAGGCCTTCGAGTCCGGCCTCCCGTGTCATGGCCAGGGCCTCCTCGCCGTGGCCCACGACCACGGCGGGCGTCGACCAGCGCGGCCCGTTCAGCCCGAGCCCCTCCAGCGCCGCCCGCCGCTCCGTGTAGGGAAGCCGTACGAGGCTCCGGTCGCGCAGGAACACGGCGTCGAACAGCACCAGGTGGGCCGGTACCCGCTCCGCCATGCGGGCGGCCTTCGCGGGTGATCCGGAGAGCCCCATCCGCGACTGCAGGCGCTCGAAGTCACTGCGCCCCTGCTCGTCCAGCGCCACGATCTCGCCGTCCAGCACCGCGGGTACGCCGCCGAGGGCGGGCCCGAGCGCCACCAGGTCCGGATAGGCCGGGGTGATGACGGCCCCGGACCTGGCCAGCAGCTCGAGCGAGCCGTCCCCCGGCAGATAGGCCATGGCGCGCTGGCCGTCCTGCTTCACCTCGTACGCCCACTGTTCGTCGGCGGCGGCCGGCGGCAGGTGGCCGGGGGTTGCGAGCATGGGGGCGATCCGGGGCAGAGAGGCCATGACGGCAGCCTCTCAGCAGAGGCGCCACCGGGCCCGCGGACACCACGTCTAAGCCTGGTCGGCCGCACGGTAGGTGCACACGTGGACGCCCGTGCCGCTGATCACAGTCGACACCAGTTCGAGCGGGCGCAGCGCACCGTCGCCGGGGAAGATCGTCTTACCGCCACCGACGATCACCGGCATGATCATCAGCCGCAGTTCGTCGGCCAGGCCCTCGTGCAGCAGGGTCCGGGCGAGCGTGGCGCTCCCCATGACGAGCAGGTCGCCACCCTCCGCCGCGCGCAGCTCCCGGATGCGGTCGACGGCCGTCTCGCCCGGGATGCGGGTGGTGTTGGACCAGGTCAGTTTGTCGTCCCCCAGGGTGCTGGAGACGACGTGTTTCGGGATGGAGTTCATCCGGTCGGCGAAGGGGTCACCCGCCCGCTCGGGCCACGCCCCGGCCATCGTCTGCCACGTACGCCGCCCGAATAGCAGGGC
Source organism: Streptomyces mutomycini (assembly GCF_001700505.1). Classification (GTDB taxonomy): domain Bacteria; phylum Actinomycetota; class Actinomycetes; order Streptomycetales; family Streptomycetaceae; genus Streptomyces; species Streptomyces mutomycini. The sequence continues at coordinate 9,229 of NZ_MAPV01000150.1, read as the reverse complement.
ATCGGCGTCCTTCAGGGCCGCGTCGAAGGCGCCGCCCACCACCTCGTCGAAGAAGGGGTGCGACCAGCCGCCCTGCGTGAACCCGCCCTCGGTGTCCTCCTCGGGCCCGCCGGGCCCCTGCACGACGCCGTCCAGGCTCATGAACTCGCTGATGACGATGCGCACGGTTTCGCTCCTCTTCCGTTCACGGGTGTACGGCTAAGAGACTGCCGCATGCCGGAGAAGTAATCGGTGCTTTGCGCGGATGAGTTGGGGCTTCACGTCTGCGGTTCGTGCCCGCTGTTCACATGCCCCCTGCGGGCAGGTCCCGGACGACTTCGTGGAGCTCAGGGTGTCGCCGCTCCCGGGGCACCCGCGGCGAGCAGGGCCTCGATGACGTGCTCGCAGTCCTGCCGGGCGTCCGGGTGGCGCCGGATCCGCTCGTTCGCGAGGTCCAGGGCCTTGGCCGAGGGGTCCGCGCCCCGGCGGAGCAGTTGACGCACCATGTCCACCTGTCCGAACCACACGGCCCACTCCAGGGTGGTGAGATCCCTCAGCCGCTGGGTGATGTCGGCCCCCCGGTCCAGCAACAGGTCGACGATCTCCGGGCAGTTCGGGGCGGGGACGGCGGACGTGGCGGCGAACAGGAGCGGGAACCCGATCCGGCACCGGGTGTCCGGATGTGCGCCGGCGTCGAGCAGGACGCGCGCGATCTCCGTCCTGCTGTGCATCGCCGCCTGAGCCAGGGGTGTCAGCTCCCCGTATTCGCCCGCCTGTTGCTCTGGGTCGGCGCCGGCCTCCAGAAGCAGGCGGACCAGATCGTCGTGGCCGTGGCGCACCGCCAGGTCGAGGGCCGTGCGTCCACCTCCGCAGGTGCCGACCGGAACGCCTTCGCCCAGCAGCCGGGCCACCACGTCCGCGTCGCCCGCCTCGGCCGCCCGGGCCAGCTGTTCCGCCTTGCTGTCGGTCTGCATCCGAGGATCATGACGGACCGCCGGGGGCCGGGGAAGGGGCATCCGCAGGCCGGCGGAGGCAGGTGCTCTGCCGGCCTGCGGAACGGGCCGGGATCAGGCCGTCGTGCAGGTGTTGCCGCTGAGCGTGAAGGCGGTCGGGGCCGTGTTGGCGGAGCCCTTCGTGCCGGTGAAGCCGACCGTGACCGTGCCGTTCGCGGCGATCGTCGCCGTGTATCCGGCGGGGGCCACGCTGACCGTGGCGCCGCTCTGCGTGGCGGTGCCGCCCCACATGTTGGACACCGTCTGGCCGTTGGCGAAGGCGAAGCCGAGGTTCCAGCCGTTGATGGCGGTGGTGCCGGTGTTGCGGATGGTGATCTCGCCCTGGAACCCGCCGGGCCAGTCGCCGACCACCCGGTAGCCGACGGAGCAGCCGACGCCCGGCGTGGGCCCGCTCTCGTCGGTGGTGACGCTCACCGTGGCGGACCGGGCCGAGCGGTTGCCGGCCGCGTCGCGGGCGTAGACGGCGAACGTGTACGCCGTGTCCGCGGTGAGGCCGCTCAGGGTGACGCTGCTGGTGGTGGAGGAGGCGACGGTGGTCTCGGTGCCGCCGCTGACACGGACGACGTCGTAACCGGTGATGGCAACGTTGTCTGCTGCCGCGGGCCACGTGAGGGTCGCGGAGGTGGCCGTCACCGCGGATGCGGCCGGGGTGCCGGGGGCGGTGGGTGCCTCCGTGTCGTCCGGATTCCCGCCGCCGCCGAAGACGGTGGCCTCCCGGGAGGTCTGGGCGATTCCGTTCGCTCCGTGGAAGATGCGCTCGCCCCAGGAGCTCAGCCGGCTCGGGTCGAAGTCGATGGCGAGGTCGAGGATCGGGTCGGTGTTGCCGCTCCAGGACCAGGCCAGGTAGCCGAGGTCAAGCTGCTCGGCCGTGGCCATCATGGTGTCCTCGTCCGGGTCGCCCCACTGGTCGGCGGGGCCGCCGAACTCACCGATGAGGAGGGGCAGTCCGGCGTCGACGAAGGCGTTCAGGTAGTCGGTGACGGCCTGGGCGGTGTTGTAGACGCTGTACATGTGGATCGAGAAGATCAGGTTGCCCGTGGTGTCGGCGTCGTACACGGCCTGGGCGTTGGCGCGCATGACGCCCTGCCAGTCCTGACCCCAGTTGGGCGCGTCCACCATGATCGTGTGGGCGAATCCCGCGCCGCGCAGCTTCTGCACGGCGGCTGTCGTCGGCGCGGTCCAGCCGGCGGGGTCGGTGTTGCCCCAGGGCTCGTTGCCGATGTTGACGATGACGTAGTCCTCCTGGCCCGCGAGTACGTCCTTGAGGCTGATCCAGTAGTCGGCCGCGTGGTCGAGTGTGCCCGCCGCCGCGTCCTCGCCGTAGCCGGTGGTGTCGTGCACCTCCAGTACGCAGATCAGCCGGTTGGTCCGGCAGTCGGCGATGATGCCCGCGACTTCCTCGGGCCCGTTCCTCGTCCAGCGGTGGCCGTCGGAGAGGACGACGCGCACGGTGTTCGCGCCGAAGGCCTTGATGTCGGCCAGCGACTGGGTCTCGCCCGGGTACCAGGTGTGCGCGTGGTTGACGCCGCGCATGACGAAGTCGTTGCCGTTGGCCTCCAGCAGGCGGCCGTCGCTGATGTGCAGGCCGGTGGCGGCGGCCTCCGCCTGCGCGGGCCGGGCCTGCGCCGCTGCTGGGCCGAGGGCGCCCAGCAGGACGATGCCGAGAAGGGTGGCCAGACCCTTCAACAGGGCGCGCAAGGGGCTCTTTCGTGCCGTACTCGTTGCTGATCTCACTGCGACTCCAGAAAGTGGGCGCCGGGGATGCGTACGCGTGGGCAGAGATGTGGGAGCGCTCCCATAAAGCCATCTCGCCAGGGGCACGTCAAGGCATCGGGCACACTTCGGCGGGCCGGCCGCGTCTCGTGTGGCCCTTGCCGCGGGGCCCACCCGTGGGTGCGGGCCCCGCCTCGCTCGGTCAGGCCTTGCTGGTGCAGATCGCGTCGTACGGACGCCCGGGGCTCGGGAAGAGCTCGATGGGGTTGTCCGCGTCCGCCGGGCACTCCTCGGCGGTCTTGGTCAGGGCGAGGACCTTGTTCCCGCCGCTCGCGCAGGCCACTTCCTTCGCCTGGTCGTCCACGCAGTCGCCCACCACGAGCTGGCCGCCGCCCGCGCCCGCGTCCCCGGGGTGCTCGCCCGAGAGGTTGCGGCCGCATACCGTCTTGCTGGGGATGCCGCTGCTGGCCGCGTTCCCGCCGAACGACACCTTCACCGAGATGATCTCGTCGGTTCCGGCCGGGCACTCGACGGCCCCCGCGAAGATCTCGCCGTCCTTGACCGCGAGTGCCTTGATCGTCGCCTTCGGGTCGTCGCAGTCGAAGGCCCGGTAGCCGTCCTTCGACTCGCTCGTGTCCGGCCCGGCGCAGTCGCCAACCTCCCAGTCCTTCGCCTCCTGGCTGCCACCGCCGTCCGACGACCCGCCGCGGCTCTTCGACGAGGTGCTGCCGTCGGAGAACGGGCCGCAGGCCGTGGTGGCCCCGAGTACGAGTGTGAGCAGCAGGACGCCCTTCGCGCAGTCCTGGAGCACCGTGCGAGTGCTGCGCGCCGACGGGGAACCGGTGCTTCTCGGGTGGCTGTTCCGGGGGCGCGTACTGCCGTGCACGGTCATGCTGCTCCTTGGATACCTGACGTGTCCCGCAGGGCACCCACTGTGACCCGTGCGGTAGTTCGGGCGTGAGGACGGCCGAAACGGGCGACGCGGTTCCCGGAGTCTGTGGATCGTCTGTGAACGGCGCGGAGCGGGGACCGGCCCGGGGCCGGGGCAGGGTGTGGCCGGTTCTGTCCACCGGCGCCGTCAGCGACTGCTCGGCTCGCCGACAGGCACCTGCCCGGTGCTGGGCCGAAGGTGTCGAGAACGGGCAGCACCTCGCCCGGTCTCCGGTGGGCCGGGCGAGGTGAGCCCGTCGGGGCGTCTGGGCGGGGCCGCTTGCACGGGCCGGTTGCGGCCGGTTCCCGTGGAGCGGCCCCGTACCGGGTCAGCCCAGCCGGGTGACGGCGTACGCCTCGATGGCGTCCCGCTGGTAGGCGGCCAGGCCCGGTGCGATCGCCTCGTACGCGGCGCGCCAGACGTCGTTGTCGACGCAGGAGCGGCCGATGGCGCGGTACTCCCCGGCGGAGACGGCCCGCAGCCGGATGAGGGCCTGGTACTGGGCGTCGGTCTCCGCCTGCACGGGCTCGGCGTCGGCGGGGTGACCGGCGGCCATCAGTTCGGCCAGCCGGATCATCTGCGCCGTGCGCTCACGCTGCCCCGCCTCGACGTCCTGCGGGGTCATCCCGGCGACCCTGCGGGCGACCTCCTCGGCGTGCTCGGGGAAGTCCTGCAGGCTCTCCTCGTACTGGGAGGGCCGGATGCCCTCGAACAGATTCTGCGGCCGGTTGACGGAAGTCATGGGTGTGCCGTCCTTCCTGGACTGCTCCAGTTCGGCGATCGTGCGGGAGACGGTGCCGGCCAGGGCATCGAGCCGGTCCCGCTCGGCGAGCAGTTGCCGGTGGTGACCGCGCAGGGCGTCCGCCTCGTCGACCTGCTCGGCCAGGACCCGGCCGACCTCGGGAAGTCCCACGCCCAGTGCCCGCAGTACGAGGATCCGCTGCAGCTGCAGCAACTGGTGCTCTCCGTAGTAGCGGTGGCCGTTGGTGCCGATCCGGGCGGGCGGCAGCAGACCGATCTCGTCGTAGTGCCGCAGGGTCCGGGCCGTCACGCCTGACATCCGGGCGACCTCCGCGATAGGCCAGTCCATCGCCGTCTCCCTCACGAAAGCGTCAACGGGCCGGCGTCTCCGGCCCTGGTCACGACGGTAGAAGCTGCCGCAGCGACAACTTCAACCCTGCGAGCCGGCTCTCACCGGAGACGGCGGCCCGGTCCTCCCGAACCGCCGTCGGAGCACTCCTCTCCGCACCCCTCAGACGGTGGACCGCTCCACCGGGATCCACAGCTCCGCGTCCGCCCGCGCCCCGTCCTCGGACAGCCGGACGCTCAGGATCTCCGGCCCCGGCCTGCTCGCGTACGGGTTCGACGGGAACCACTGCGTGAACACGTCCCGCCACAGGTACTGCAGTGCCTGCGGGAAGGGCCCCGAGTTCTCGAAGACGGCCCACGTGCCCGGAGCGACGTCCAGTGCGTCCAGGTCGTCGGGCACGTCGGCGCCCGTCACCACCCCGTGGTAGTAGTCGAGTTCGGTCCCTTCCGCCCGGCTCGGGTCGAGCTGGTCGCTGACCCCGACGATCCCTGCCGGCTCCTGGTCGGCGAGTGCGGCGATGCGTCGCATGGTGTCGGGTGCGATGCCGCGGATGAAGTCGGCGATCGCCGGATTCGCCCCCTCGTGGACGAGCGGAACGCGGGCCTTCCTGCCGGCCACACGGAAGGCGTCCTTGTCCACGGTCCTGTATCGCATGCTGCTGCTCCCTTCGACGATGAGGCGGAAGGACATCCGGGGCTGGGAGTGCAGCGCGGCGCCGGTGCGTCGGGCCTCGCCCGGGCCCACACCGTGCACGGCGCGGAACGCCCGGGCGAAGGCCTCGCCCGAGCCGTAGCCGTAGCGCGTCGCGATGTCCAGCAGCGTCCGCTCACCGGCGAGCACCTCGGCGCCCGCCACGGTCAGCCGACGGCGCCGGATGTACTCCGACAGCGGGAGGCCCGCCAGCGCGGAGAACATCCGCCGGAAGTGGTACTCCGACGTCACCGCGGTGCGCGCGAGACCGGCCACGTCGAGCGGCTGGTCGAGGTGGGACTCGATGTGCTCCATGGCCTGGTTCAGCCGTTCCAGCATTCCGGACTCCTTCCCTTGTCCTTCCTCACGTTAGGAAGGACCCACCCTGCCGGACCCGACATCCTGTGCCCGATTCGGTGGGGTGGGCGGAAGGCCCGCGGCCCGTCCTCGCGTAGCTGCGGAGGCGTGAACGTCGAGCGCATGCTCGATGCGCTCGGCCCGCAGAGAGATGTCACCGGGCAGAAGAGCAACGTGAGACCCCTCAAGTGACCGGTGGCCGGGGCCAGGACGGCAAGGGTGGCGGTACCGGCGATGGCGGACGCGACGAAGCGAATGCAGCAGCGTCATTCCCAGCACGGGCCATGCCTCCGGCCTGCGACGGTGCAGCCGCGTGGTGTCCATCTCGCTGCGTAGACTTTTGGTTCGTATGCCCGTCTGTGATGTCTACGCGCACACTGACGGTTTCCTGTTCGACCCGAAGGACTGAGCCGTGCCCGACCGACCTGAGATCGTCTGCATCTGCGGCTCTACCCGGTTCGTGGACGAGATGAGCGCGGCGAACCGTGAGCTGACCTTCGCAGGTGTCATCGTCGTCGCGCCAGGCGTCTTCCTGCGCGCCGAGGATCACGAAGCAGACAAGTTGATCACCAACGAGCAGAAAACCGCGCTGGACGCCCTCCACCTGCGCAAGATCGACCTGGCTGACCGGGTTCTGGTCGTCAACCCAGGCGGGTATATCGGCGAGTCCACGAGCAGGGAGATCGCATACGCCCACGCCACGGGCAAGCCGATCTCGTTCACCGATCCCTTCTGACCAGTAGACGCTTCGTGGCGCGCGCGGCAACGAGTCTGGTCATCCTCGGAGCGTGTTGCTGGAGGGTCTTCGAAGCCGTCGGGCTGCAGCCCTGTGCTTGAGTCGCGTGACGTGACGACGCACGGCCGTCGAGGCGGCGGCGTGGCGGTTCCGCACCGCTAGCTTGAGATTTAACCTCGCGCCACGCGGCATGGGTTGTGACCCCGCGCTTGGGCTGAGCGCGCGGACTGGTTCGACGTCTGGCGCGGTCATGGAACTTCAGTGGCGAGGAGGTCCGCCTACCGGTGTTCCATATCTCTCGGATGCCATCACACGCAGGGGGTCCTTCTCAGTGATTCCTAATGCGGTCTGTCAAGCCGCGAGAGGTGTGGGCGGCAGGGGTTCGTAGGCACGTCCGTCGCGGAGGAGGGCCCAGAGGACGTTGACTCGGCGGCGGGCGAGTGCGAGGACGGCCTGGATGTGGCGTTTGCCTTCGGCGCGCTTGCGTTCGTAAAACCGGCGAGAGTCGTCGCAGTGGCGGATGCTGAACAACGCGGAGATGTAGAAGACGCGTTGGAGTCTGCGGTTGTAGCGGCGTGGCCGGCGAAGGTTGCCGCTGATCTTGCCGGAGTCGCGGGGGACGGGGGCGACACCGCCGAAGCCGGCGAGTCGGTCTGCGGTGCCGAAGGCGGTCATGTCTCCGCCGGTGGCGGCCAGGAACTCGGCGCCGAGGATGATGTCCATGCCCGGCATGCTGGTGATCACTGCGAAGTCGCGGTGGTCGCGAAACCGGGCCTCGATCGCCTTGTCGACTTCGGTGACCTGCTGGCTGAGCGCCAAAACCTCCGCTGCAAGGGTGTGCACCATCTGGGCGGTGAGCTTCTCCCCGGGCAGGCTGGTGTGCTGGCGTGCGGCAGCGTCCAGAGCTGTCTCGGCGAGCCGGTCGGCTCGCAGGACCTTGCGGTTGCGCAGCCAGGTCTCGAGCCGTTTCTTACCCACCCGGCGCAGGGCGGCCGGGGTCTGGTAGCCGGTCAGCAGCACGAGCGGACCAGTGTTGGTGAGGTCCAGGGCCCGCTCCAGACCGGGGAAGATGCCGCTCAGTTGGGCGCGGAGACGGTTGATGGTGCGAGTGCGGTCGGCGACCAGGTCCGCGCGACGCCCTGTGAGGATCTTGAGGTCCGTGACGGTGTCGTCGCCGACCCGTAAGGGGTGCAGGTCGCGGCGGATGCGGACCTGGTCGGCGATGACGGCGGCGTCCCTGGCGTCGGTCTTGCCCTCACCGCGGTAGCTCTCGGAGGCGCGGTGGATGGCCCGGCCGGAGATGTAGTGCACCGGCTGGGCGTGGTTGACGAGGACGGCGATGGCCAGCGCGGCGCCGCCGTCGGCCAGGTCGATCCCCCAGGCCACCGTCTCGCCCAGGGCCAGGACGTCGGTGAGGAGCTCGAGGAGATCGGGCTCGTCGTTGGCGACGCGCCGGGACAGCACCGGCGGCCGTCCTCGTTGATCGCGACGCAGTGATGATGGGTTTTCCCTGCGTCGATGCCGGCCCAGATCATGGTCATGTGATGCCTCCGTGCGGTGTGGTGCCGGTGCCTGCCACGGACGACCTCGCTGTCGATTCCCTACTCAGCGATCATTCGCAATTCCTAATTGGCAGCCGAGTCGTCGTGGGGCGCCGGGCGGCCAATCACTGAGAGCCACAAGCGGCAGAGCCTTTTGAACCACACCCGGCACCCCTGGGCGGGTCAACCATACGAAGGGCTCACCACATCCCGCAGGAAAGCGTAGGGAGCCTTTTTCATCCTGTGCTGGAGGGTGAAACGGGCTGGTCACTGGGGGTGGCAACGAGGCAGGGCCCCTGGTCGTCGGCGTGGTGATTCCACTCATCACACCGGCGACCGAAGGGGCCCTGTCGGTTCCGTATCGAGCCCCGCTCGACGTCCCGTACAAGCTGTTCGAGCAGGTCGCCTGGCTGCTGCACGAGCATCGCCAGGCTCGCCACACATGCCGGCGCAAGCTCGGCTGCTTCAAGCAGGCGCTGCTGACCCTCGTCCATCTCCGAAAGAACGAGACGTTCTCGCACCTCGGAGCCGGTTTCGGGATATCCCAGGCCACCGCCTGGCGGTACGTCGACGAGACCCTGGACGTGCTGGCCGACTGGGCGCCCGGCCTTCATGCAGCGTTCACCGGGCTCGGTGCAGGCGACCACGTCCTCGTTGACGGCACCCTGACTCCCATCGACCGCATCGCCGCGGATGAGCCGTACTACTCGATAAAGCACCGCAAGCACGGCATGAACGTGCAGGTCATCGCCCGTCCCGACGGCACACCGTTGTGGTTCTCCCGCGCGACACCCGGCCGCACCCACGGCCTGACCGCGGCCCGGGCCCACGGCATCGTCCAGGCCTGCCTGACCCGGCAGATCCTCGTCCTCGCCGATCGCGCCTACCAGGGCGCCGGCGCCACCTTCCGCACCCCCTACTACCACCACCGCGAACAGCCCGAGCACTACCAGCAGTTCAACCGCGACCACACCCGACTCCGAGCTCCGGGCGAGCGTGCCTTCGCCCAGTTGAAGTCATGGCGACTGCCCCGGCGAGCCAGATGCTCCACCCGCCGCATCAGCACGATCGTCCACACCTTGCTGACCTGCAGCTGTTCAGGATGAAAACGGCTCAGTCAGTCGCCGCCGCCCGAACCACATCCGCCGCCGCCCCCGTCGTCGCCCCACCAACCACCAC
>NZ_MAPV01000015.1 GCF_001700505.1 Streptomyces mutomycini | reverse complement strand
ACACCCCAGACGAATCCAACAGCCCCACCGCCATACCCACCCACTGCGAACCCTGACCCGGGAACACGAACACCACGGCGCCCGGCTCGCCGGACACCTGGCCGCTGAACACATGGGCAGCGGATTCGCCCGTCTCCAGCGCGCCGAGTCCGGCCAGGAGCGTCTCGCGGTCCTCCGCCACCACGACGGCGCGGTGTTCCAGCGCAGACCTGGTGATGGCCAGGGCGCGTCCCAGCTCCTCGTCCGTCGCCCCGCTGTCGGCGGCGAACCGCCGCAGCCGTGCGGCCTGTGCGCGCAGTCCTGCCGCTGTGCGGCCCGAGACGATCCAGGGAAGCGGGCCGTCCTCGCGCAGCCGCGCGCCGGGCACGGGTGCCGCCGCGGAGGCCGCAGCGTCGACGGGTGCCTGCTCGACGATGACGTGGGCGTTGGTCCCGCTGATGCCGAACGAGGAGACACCGGCCCGCCGGACCGGGCTGGCCTCGGGCCAGGGGGTGCTCTCCGTGGCCAGGCGCACCGCTCCGGTGGACCAGTCCACCTCGGGCGTCGGTTCGTCGACGTGGAGCGTGGCCGGCACGAGGCCGTGCCGGATGGCCAGTACCGACTTGATGACGCCCGCGACACCCGCTGCGGCCTGCGTGTGGCCGATGTTGGACTTGAGCGAGCCGAGCAGCAGCGGCCGGTCTTCGGCCCTGTCCTGACCGTACGTCGCCAGCAGCGCATCCGCCTCGATGGGGTCGCCAAGTGCGGTTCCGGTGCCGTGGGCCTCCAGCATGTCCACGTCGGCGGAGCCGAGCCCGGCGCTGGCCCAGGCGTCCCTTACGACCTGCTGCTGGGAGAGCCCGTTGGGCGCGGTGAGGCCGTTGGACGCGCCGTCCTGGTTGATCGCGGAGCCACGTACGACCGCGAGCACACGGTGGCCGTTGCGGCGTGCGTCGGAGAGCCGCTCGACCAGCAGCATCCCGGCACCTTCCGAGAAGCCGGTCCCGTCGGCGGCGCCGGCGAAGGCCTTGCAGCGGCCGTCGAGCGCCAGCCCCTGCTGGCTGGTCATCTCGGTGAAGATGCCCGGTGTCGACAGCACGGTGGCGCCGCCTGCGAGGGCCAGCGAGCACTCGCCGCGCCGCAGAGACGCCACGGCCAGGTGGAGCGCCACCAGTGAGGACGAGCAGGCGGTGTCGACGGTGAGCGCGGGCCCGGTCAGTCCGAGCACGTATGCGATGCGGCCCGAGGCGACGCTGGTCGTCTTGCCGGTGAGCATCAGGCCGTCGAGCGTCTCCGGGGCCTCGTGCAGCCGGGGGCCGTACTCCTGGTCCATCGTGCCGACGAACACGCCGGTCCTGCTGCCGCGCAGAAGCTCCGGATCGATGCCGGCGCGCTCCAGCAGCTCCCACGAGGTTTCCAGCAGCAGCCGCTGCTGCGGGTCCATGGCCAGCGCTTCGCGCGGGGATATCCCGAAGAAGCGCGGGTCGAAGTCCGTGGCGCCGTCGACGAAGCCGCCGACTCCGGTGGAGACGCGGCCCCGGCCGTCCGGGCTCAGCAACCGTTCCAGGTCCCAGCCGCGGTCGTCGGGGTAGCTCGAGATCGCGTCCTGGCCCGTGGAAAGGAGCCGCCACAGGTCCTCGGGAGAACTCACCCCGCCGGGAAAGCGGCAGCTCATTGCCACGATGGCGATCGGATCTTCCGCGCAGTCCGCCGCACGGTCGCGGTCAGGCTCACGCACCGTGACGGCGGCAGGCCGCCGGTCTCCGGCACTGCCGCGTACGGACTCCAGGTGTCCTGCCAGCCGGGCCGGGGTGGGGTGCGAGAAGAGGGCGGCCGTGGTCAGCCGCTGGTCCAGCACGGTGTTCAGCCGACTGCGCAGATCACCGAGCATGATCGAGTCGAAGCCCAGGTCCTTGAACGAGCGCCGTACGTCGACCTCCTCCGCAGCGCCGTGCCCCAGCACGGCTGCCGTGTGGGCCCGCACCGCGTGCGAGACGTTCGGCGCCACGTCGTCCGCACCGCTGGTGTCACTGCTGTCGTACGTGCCGACTGCCGCCGACGTGGCGCCCCCGGCCTCGGGGTACGCGACCGCGCTGTCGAGCCAGTAGTGCTTGGTCTGGAAGGCGTAGGTCGGCAGCGCGACCCGGCGGACATCGATGCCGGCGAAGACCGCCGACCAGTCGGGCGTGCCGCCGTTGGCCCATAACTCGCCCAGCGAGGACAGGAACCGACGGCGGTCACCCTGATCACGGCGCAGGGTGCCGCCCGCGTACACCTCGATGCCCATCGCCTCACCGGTCTCCTCCACCGGAGACGTCAGCACCGGATGCGCGCTCACCTCCACGAACATGGTGTGACCGTCAGCAATGAGCCCGCGAACCGTCTCCTCGAAACGCACCGGCTGACGCAGATTGCGATACCAGTAATCCCCGTCCGCCACACCCTCCGCCAGCAACTCCGCAGTCACCGACGAATACATCGGCACGTCACCCGAACGCGGCACCACCGGAGCAGCCAGCTCCAACAGTGCGTCCCTCAGCAGCTCGACCTGCGGACTGTGCGACCCGTAATCCACCGGAATCCGGCGCGCACGCACCTCATCACGCTCGCACACCGCCATCAGCTCATCCAGCGCCACCGCCTCACCGGCCACCACCGTCGAACGCGGCCCGTTCACCGTCGCCACACTGACCCGACCCGACCACGGACCGATCAGCTCCGACGCGGCATCCTCCGCCAACGGCAACGACACCATGCCACCCCGACCGGCCAACTCCCGCCCGATCAACTGACTCCGCAACGCCACAACACGCGCCGCATCCTCCAGCGACAGCACCCCCGCCACCACCGCAGCCGCCAACTCACCCTGCGAATGCCCCACCACAGCAGCAGGCTGCACCCCGTGAGCACGCCACACCTGCGCGAGAGACACCATCACCGCCCACAGCAACGGCTGGACCACATCCACCCGTTCAAGGGACGGTGCACCCTCCCGCCCTGCCAGCACATCCTCCGGCACCCAGTCGATGTATGGCTCCAACGCGGTCACGCACTCACCGAACCGCCCCGCGAAAACCGGCGAGGAGACCAGCAGCCCGACAGCCATGCCCGCCCACTGCGCACCCTGCCCCGGGAACACGAACACCACGCCCGACGCACCCTCGCGCCGCACTCCGGAGACCACACCCTCAGCCGGCTCACCCGCCGCCACCGCCTCCAGAGCGGCCACCAACTCCTCACGATCCGACCCCAGCACCACCGCCCGGTGCTCCATCCCCGCCCGCGACGACACCAGCGAATGGCCGACATCCGCAAGCGAGACGTCCGACGACGTCACGAACTCCCGCAACCGCGCCGCCTGCCCACGCAACCCCGCAGCCGACCGGCCCGAAATCACCCACGGCACCACACCCCCCGCAGGCTCCGCCACGTGAATCTGTTCCTGCTCCACCACCGGGGCCCGCTTCACCACGGGAGCCTGCTCCACCACCACGTGCGCGTTCGTCCCGCCCAGGCCGAACGACGACACACCGGCCACCAGCGATATGTCCGGACGCGGCCAGGGCGAGCGCTCGGTCTGGACCTGGAGGTGCCAGTCAGACAGCGGGATGGCCGGGTTGGGTGTTTCGAAGTTGAGGCTGGCGGGGAGCTCCCCCGCCTCCAGGGAGAGCAGGACCTTGAGCAGGCCGACGATGCCAGCGGCGCCCTCCAGGTGGCCGACGTTCGTCTTGGCCGAGCCGACCTGCAAGGGTGCGTCCGCCGGGCGGACGGAGCCGAGCACGGTGGCGAGCGCCGCGGCCTCGATGGGGTCGCCGACAGCTGTGCCGGTGCCGTGGAGTTCGACGTACTGGATGTCCTCGGGGCGTACTCCCGCCGCGGTGTACGCCCGGCGGAGTACATCCTCCTGGGCCTGCTGGCTGGGGGTGGTGAGGCTGTCACCGCCGCCGTTGTTGACGGCGCTGCCGCGCAACACGCCGTGGATGTGGTCGCCATCCCGCAGCGCCTGCGCCAGGGGCTTGAGGAGGACGAAGCCGCCGCCCTCGCCCCGTACGTAGCCGTTGGCGCGGGCGTCGAAGGTGTAGCAGCGGCCGTCGGGGGAGAGCCCGCCGAACCGGGAGACGCTCAGGGTGCCGTCGAAGCTGAGGTTGAGGTTCACCCCGCCGGCGAGGGCGATCTCGCACTCTCCCGCGCGGAGGCTCTGGCATGCCATGTGGACGGCGACCAGGGAGGACGACTGGCCCGAATCGATGGTGAGGCTGGGGCCGTTCACACCGAGGAGGTAGGAGAGCCGGTTGGCGATCATGCTTCGCTGCAGACCGGCGAGAGTGTGGTGCGAGACCGCTTGCGAACTGCGCTGCCGGGTGAGGGTCGCGTAATCGTCGTTCATCGCGCCGACGAAGACGCCGGCGCGCAGGGCGGCCATGCGCTCGGAGGTGATGCCGCCGTTCTCCAGCAGTTCCCAGCCGAGTTCGAGCGCGAGGCGCTGCTGAGGATCCATGGCCGCTGCCTCGCGCGGCGAGATGCCGAAGAAGTCGGCGTCGAACTGATCGACCCGGTCGAGGAATCCGCCTCGTTCGCAGACCACCTCCACTTCTTCGGAGGAGCGCTGTTGCCACCGCCCCGAGGGCAGCGGGGTAATGGCGTCGACCCCGTCGCGCAGGAGTTCCCATAATCGCGCCGATGAGTCGGCCCGCGGCAGACGGCAGGAAAGACCGATCACAGCAATCTGATCGGCCTCATTATCGCGCCGCAGCGAACGAGAACTCCTGGACAAAGTGAACCCCAGCCAATCACAGCTATAGAGCAGCGGAGAAGCGCAACATCAATACTGCCATAGGCCATCAAACAGAGGCAATGTGACGTGGATCACGTCAAGCTGTTCAACTAGTCTTCCAGGTGCGGTCCCTGTCAGCACGGGGACGGCTGTTCGGGGCATGGAAACACCCGCAAAATTTGCGCTTTTTTCGCCCGCAGCGCGCCCTGGAAAGTGTTGACAGCTGAGCACCGGAGACGTAGGACTAGCAGGGCTCAGGAAGTGTATGCCCAGACACGATCCGGGCGATAGCAGGAGTTGGCAGTACCTGAAGGGGCGCCGCGCCGCAGCCGTCCCTACTGAATGCCTTCCTCCGCTAGTTACACACTGGTTACAATCCGCGCCAGGGGACAGCCAGGGAACAAGGAGCGACTACTGATGACGCACGCCCTGCCGGGCAGCGCCGATGCCTTAACCAAGCCGGAGACCCGCTCAGCAGCCGGAATAGCCCGCTCCATACGAGAAGCCGACCGGGCTGTCTCCAGCCTGCGGGAATTTCACGCATGGTTCGCCGCGTACGTCGAAAGAGAAAGTTCAGAGATACGCCGCATCCCGTTCAACAAGCTGAAAGGCTGGCGTTTCGAGGAGCCGCACGGAAACCTCGTCCACGAGAGCGGGAAATTCTTTTCGGTCCAGGGTCTACGGTTTCGGAACGCCTCCGGGGCGGTGCCCGAATGGGACCAGCCGATCATCAATCAACCCGAAGTCGGCGTACTGGGCATCCTGGTCAAGGAATTCGACGGCATACCGCATTGCCTGATGCAGGCAAAGATGGAGCCGGGCAATCACAACAAGGTACAGATATCGCCCACGGTGCAGGCGACCCGGAGTAACTACACCCGGGTGCACGGCGGCCGGCCGGTTCCCTATCTCGACTTCTTCCGGAACGCATCCCGGCACCAGGTGCTGGCCGATGTTCTCCAGTCGGAGCAAGGATCCTGGTTCTACCGGAAACGGAATCGAAACATCATTGTCGCTACATCCGATGACGTGGAGTTACTGGACGGCTTCTACTGGCTGTCCGTAGGACAGCTGCACGCCCTGCTGTCGGTGGACGACCTGGTGAACATGGACTCGCGCTCGGTCATGGCCTGCTTCCCGCTCACCTCCCCTTCGCCCTCCGGCCCGTGGGCCTTCGACGGTGCACCGGCCGCGCCCTGGCCGGTGGAGGACGCAAGCATCGGCTCCGCACTGGCCAGATCACTGGATCCCGGATACGGCGCACTGCACTCCCCTGGCTCCGTCCGCAACTGGTTCACAGGGGCGCGGGGCGGCTTCACGGGCGAAGCGCACCTGGTGGATCTCGGCAGCGTCCGCAACTGGCAGCGCTCCGAGGACCGCATCTCGCACGACCGTGGAGTGTTCTTCGACGTGATGGCAGTGGACGTCCGGACCGGCAGCCGCGAGGTCGCCAGCTGGACCCAGCCGATGATCGAGGCGCGCGGTCAGGGCGTCGCAGCCTTCCTCGTGCAGCGGATCGGCGGCGTACTGCACGTCCTGGTCCGGGTCGGCTCCGAACCCGGGTTCATGGACGCTGTCGAACTGGCGCCCACCGTGCAGTGCACTCCGGAGAACTACGCTGTTCTTCCGTCCGAGGCCGCTCCCCCGTTCCTGGACGAGGTGCTGCACGCCCCCGCCGACGCCGTCCACTTCGACACCGTGCTGTCCGAGGAGGGCGGTCGGTTCTTCCACACGCGCAGCCGCTATCTGATCGTCGAACTCCGCGCGGAGCGCGAGCTGGTGGAGCCGGACGACTTCCGTTGGCTGACCGTTCACCAGCTGTCGGACCTCGTGCAGCACAGCAACTACCTGAACATCCAGGCCAGGACCCTGCTCGCGTGCCTGCACAGCCTGCTGGGCCCAGCCGGAGGAGAATGCACTTGAGTACTTCCCCCTCACCCGGCCCCGTGCGGGTCGGCGTGCTCGGCGCGTCCTCGATCGCGGCGCGGCGCACCCTGCCCGCGCTGCGCGAGACACCGGACACCGTCATCACCGCCATCGCCAGCCGGGAGCAGGCGAAGGCCGAGTCCTTCGCATCCCGGTTCGACTGCGAGGCCGTGCACGGCTACGAGCGGCTGCTCGAACGGGACGACATCGACGCGGTCTACGTGTCCGTCCCCAACGCCCTGCACTCCTCCTGGGTACGATCCGCGCTCGAAGCGGGCAAGCACGTCCTGGCCGAGAAGCCCCTGACTACCTGCGCGGCGGACACCACCGCGCTGACCCGGCTCGCACGGGAGCGCGGCCTGGTGCTGCGCGAGAACCTCGCCTTCGTCCACCACGGGTTCCACCGGAGCGTGGCCGACCTGGTCGCGAAGGGGCGGATCGGTCAACTGCGGCACGTCGACGCGGCGTTCTGCTTCCCGCCGTTGCCCACGCAGGACGTCCGCTACCGGCCCGAGCTCGGCGGCGGCGCCCTGCTGGACGCGGGCATCTACCCGGTGCGCCTCGCCCAGTACTTCCTCGGCGACGACCTCACCGTCGCCGGGGCCGTACTGCGCCACGACCCGGCGTCGGACGTCGATGTCGCAGGCAGCGCGGTACTCGCGTCGACCACCGGGCAGATCGCCACGCTCAGCTTCGGCTTCCTCCACACCTACGGCTCCCGCTACACCCTGTGGGGCAGCGACGCGCGGCTTTCCGTGGACCGTGCCTTCACTCCGCCGCCGACCGCGGTGCCCCTGCTGCGCATCGAGGGGCAGAACCACGCCGAGGAGATCGTCCTGCCTGCCGAGCACCAGTTCGCCAACTCGGTGGCCGCGTTCGCCGCCGCCGTGCGGCAGACCGTCGCCGTGGGAGCCGACCGGGACCACGACAGCTGGGCCGCCACGACCGTACGAACCGCCGAACTGATCGACGGCATAGCGAAGTCGGCGATCCGCGTCACCGCCACGGAGGACATCTGATGGAGATCGTCGGTAACGGCTTCATCGCCCGAAATCTGGCCACCGTCGGTGAACGCCATCCACACGCCACGGTGCTGGCCGCCGGTGTCTCCAGCACCAGCGTCCTCGCCGAGGCCGAGTTCGCCCGCGAGGCCGCCCTGGTGGACGAGGTCACCCGCAGGTGCCGCGCCGACGGCCGCCTCGTGGTGTTCCTGTCCAGCGCGTCCCACGCCCTGTACGGCACCGGGGACACGACGATGGCCGAGGACGCCGAGCTGCTGCCGACCTCGCCGTACGGCAGGCAGAAGCTCCGGCTGGAACGCATCGTCGCCGAATCCGGCGCGCCCTGGCTCGTACTGCGGGTGAGTCACGCGATGGGCCGCTGGCAGCGCCCGCACCAGCTGCTTCCCGCGTTCGTACAGCAGGTGCGCAGCGGCAGCGTGCGGCTTTACCAGGGAGCGCACCGCGACCTGATCGACGCGGCCGACCTGACCCGGGCCGTCGACGCACTGCTCGAGAAGGGCGTCGACAACGAGGTGGTCAACGTCGCCTCCGGCAGGCCGCTGCCGGTCCAGGCGGTGATCCACGGTATCGAGGAGCGGCTGGGGGTCTCGGCACGGCACGAGATCGTCGACGGGCCCCTCTCCATGACCCGTGTGTCGGTCGAGAAGCTCTGCGGACTGCTGCCCGAGATGAAGTCCGTGACCGACGCCGACTACCTCGACCGCATGCTCGACCGCTACGTCCCCTACTACTGAAACACCGCAGCAACCGGGCGGCTCCCCCCCTCACTCGTCCCTTTCGTACGGAGGACTCATGCAGGTTGCACTCGTTGTTACAGGGTCACGGGGTGATGTCCAGCCCTTCATCGCACTGGGCACCACCCTGATGTCCCGGGGGCACTCGGTCCTTCTTGCCACCCACGGAGACTTCGAGAAGTTGGTGCGGGAGTCCGGTCTGGACTTCGCCGAACTGCCGGGCAGCCCCAAGGACTTCCTGGCACATCCGGCGCTCGCCGAGGCACTGCAGCAGGGTGCCTCGCTCTTCAAGGCGGCCCGCAAGGTGCCGCGTCACACGCAGGAGCACATCCGGCTGCTGGCCTCCCGCATCGAGGAGGTGTGCAAGGGCGCCGACCTGGTGGTCAACAGCGTCCTGAGCCGGATCCTGTTCGAGGACAACGGCAAGGCACCCTGGGCTTCGCTGACTTGGTGGCCGCTGAACCCGACGGGACAGTGGCCGGCCATGATGGCCCCGCAGTCCAGGCTCGGTCCGCTCTACAACCGGCTGACGCACCGGATGGCAGGGCTGCTGGACTGGATCTCCGTCCGGGGCTACCGCAAGGATGCGGACATGTCGACGCTGCCCTTCGGTGCGCCCTACCGCGAGCTGGGCCGCGACGTACCGCTGCTGTGCCCGGTCACCCGCGAGATGTTCACCGAGCCGTCCGACTGGCCCGCACTGTCGCGGTTCACCGGATACTGGTTCTGGGACCGCGAATGGAGCCCGTCGGCGGAGCTGGTGGACTTCGTGGAGTCGGGGGACGCCCCGGTGTCGCTGTCGTTCGGCAGCATCTGGCCGGTGCACCAGCCGGAGAAGACGCTGGAGAAGGTGCTCGGCGTGGTCCGCTCGCACGGCCGGCGGCTGGTGCTGGTGGGCGGTGGCCCGGAGAACGTGCCGGACGACGTGTTCCGTGTCGACGACGTGCATTACCCCTGGCTGTTCCCCCGCTCCTCGGTCGTCATCCATCACGGCGGCTGCAACACCACGGGTGAGGCCCTGCGTTCGGGTACTCCCCAGGTGGTCGTGCCGACGTTCGGCGACAGCCCGTTCTGGGCGGCTCAGGTCCAGCGGATGGGGGTGTCGCCGCAGCCCATTCCGTTCTCCAAGTTCACCGCCGAGCGCCTCGACGAGGCACTCGGCAGGGCACTGACCGACCAGGGCATGGCACGACGGGCGGCCAGTGTCGGAGAGGCCGTTCGCGCCGAGAAGGGCACCGAAGCGGCCGTCGACGTCCTGGAGGACTGGGTGGAGCGGTGGAACGACCGCCGGAAGGCATCCGACGTCGTATGACCGGGCGCTCAGGCGCGCTCCGCAGATCCGATTACCCGATCACCAGGGAGTCAGCACAACCATGCCCGAGATGACGGAACGCTCCGACAGTTCCATCCGGCGCTTCCACTCCTCCGAAGCGGGCGTCCGCCTCGTGTGCTTCCCGCATGCGGGCGGCGCCGCCAGCTACTTCTTCCAGGTCTCGCGGCAACTGTCGGCGGTGGCCGACGTGCTGGCGGTCCAATACCCGGGCCGGCAGGAGCGGCGCAAGGATCCGTTCGTCTCCAGTGTCACCGAACTGGCCGACGTACTGGTGGCGGAGCTGCGCCAGTGGGCCGACCGGCCGTTGGCCCTGTTCGGCCACAGCATGGGTGCGCTGGTGGCCTACGAGGTCGCCCGCAGGCTGGAGCAGGAGGGCGTCAAGCCGGTCGCCCTCTTCGCCTCCGGGCGCTCCGCACCCTCACTCTCGCGTGACGAGGGCGTCCACCTGCGCAGCGACGAGGGGCTGCTCGACAAGGTACGGGAACTGGGCGGCACCGCGGGCACCCTGCTGGAGGACCCGGACGTGGTGGACATGCTCCTGCCCGCCATCCGCAACGACTACCGGGCGGTGGAGACCTACCGCCACACCCAGGGTCCGCCGCTGGCCTGCCCGCTGGTGGTGTTCACCGGCGACGCGGACCCGCAGGTCACCCCGGCGGGTGCGCAGGCCTGGGACGCCTTCTCCACCGGCGGCTTCGAGCTGAACACGTACTCCGGCGGGCACTTCTTTCTCGATGCGCACGCCGCTCACGTGCTGGGGAGGATCCGCTCCCGGCTGGACGGCTGAGCGCCTGCCGTACGGTTCGTTCTTGCTTCGGGCGGGCGTCATGACGAAGCTCCTGGCCCACGGTGTCGTGGACCAGGAGCTTCGCGCGTGGGACGGCCGCCCCGTCAGGACGCGGGGTGTTCCCGTGCATTCACTCCCTGACGTGCTCGGGCTGGTTCCGAATGGCGGGGAGCATGATGTTCCGGCTGCTGCCGGGTGCTGGGGTTCGTCCAGCAGTCCTCTCCGCACAGCTCAGCGCGCTCCGCGCTCCCTGCCGAGCCCGATCGTCATGACCCGTTGACGCCGGTCAAGAAAGCTGGTCCCCAGCGGCTTCCAGAAACGATCAAGGGCCGGTTTCGGATTTCTCCGAAACCGGCCCTGATCTGCGACTCCAACTGGTCCCCCTGGGGCGTGTCCGTGACACGTACGCCCAAGGGTCGCCGCCGGGTCAAGAGGCCTGCTCGCAGGCCCCGTCACGGCATGAGACCTGGCAGCCTTGCGCTGAGCTCGCAGACGGTGTCCTGCCATTGCCAGGAACGACTGCTGCACCACTGCTCCTCACAGACCGGTGCCAGGCCGCCAGTTCGCCCGAGTGGGTAATCACCGTGGAGGTGCCTCCGACGGTGGCAGGAACAAAGACCTCGACAATCATCATTCTTGCTGCTCAGAGGCGCTTTCTACTCCCCTGCCCGTCTGCCGGACAGCCCGCTTCACGAAATCGCGGGGCCAGGCTCTCCAAGAGGGGGTCACGTCGGCCCCTCTCCGGTGAGATGGTCGGGGGAGTGCCCGCCCCGCCGGCGGTTTGCGGTCGCCCGTGCGGGCGGCGGGACTCCCCGGATCAGTAGCCGTAGATCATCTTGTAGGCGACCTCGGGGAGGAACTGGCCGGCCGTGGAGCCGGATCCGACACCGCAATTGCCGTCGGACTCGCCCGGAGTCTTGATCCACAGGAGCATCTCGGCGCCTCCACCCGTCTGGGTGGGCGTGCCGATGCGGCGGCCGGAGGGGTTGCACCACTCGCCGTTGGAGCCGTTGCCGTTGCGGCTGGTGTCCACGACGAACGGCTTGGTGTAGCCGTAGCGAGCGGCCAGTTCATTGTTGACGGCGTTGCCGTAGGCGGTGTTCTCGGCGGTGGTTATGTAGTTGGAGACGTTGAGCGAGAAGCCGTGGGCCTGTCGGAGGCCGGCTTCGTGGAGACGCCGGGCCATGGTCGCCGCGTCGGCCCAGCGCGGGTTGCCGGCATCCATGTAGACCCAGGTGTTGGGAGCTTGGCGGTTGAACTCGACGAGGGCGTTGGTGAGCATGGCCTCGCGTTCGTCGATCTGGGCCTGGGTCATGCAGCCGTAGTCTCCGAGAGAGTCCGGTTCGAGGATGACGACGGCCGGGCGGGCCGCGATACCTCCGGCGAACCGAGCGATCCAGTCGGCGTACGCGGACGGCGAAGCGGCTCCACCGGCGGAGTGCCCGCCGCAGTAGTCACGGTTGTAGATGTTGTAGGCGACGAGGATGGGCAGCTTGTCCCGGCCGTCCGCCGCTCCGGCGTAGGCGCCTGCCGCGGTGCCGATGGCGCCGCTCCAGGAGCCGAACCAGCGGGCCATGGGTGTGTTGGCGATGGAGGCGTTGATCGCGGCGGCCCGGCCGTCGCCGGGGTTGGCGGCCGCCCACCGGCTCGCGCTCGATTCGGGATCCGCGTAGAACCCGTTGGTCATGGTGGTGGGGTCGGCGGCGTGGGCGGAGGGTGCGGCGGCGAACGCCAGCGGCAGAGCACAGAGCGCTGCCATCAGGGTGCGGAGTTTGCGGCTCAAGACAGTACCTCGATTTCAGAGGACGTGCGCTTTGGGAGCGCTCCCACTGGAAGCGGTCCCAATCGTCCGGGTGGGCGGTTGGGCTGTCAATACTCGGCACAGCATTCGATTCTCACCGAGGGACTAGGCCCCCTGTAGGCCACTGCACCGGAAGCGGTCCCAATATGTGCGTCCCTGAGCCTCCCCGCCTGTGAAAGACTCACGAGTCATGGCAGAAGCAGCGCCGCGTCGGCATCCGACGCTCGACGAGGTGGCCGAACACGCCGGCGTTTCCCGCTCAGTGGCCTCCCGTGCCCTCAACAACGCACCGCACGTGAGCCGCGCAAAACGCGAGGCCGTCGAACGGGCCGTGCGGCAACTCGGTTACGCACGCAATTCGACCGCCCGCGCGCTGGCCACCCGCCAGACGGGAGCGGCCGCCCTGGTCATCTCGGGGGAGGATCCGTCGATCTTCGCCGATCCGTTCTTCGCCCGGGTGATCGTGGGAGCGTCGGCCGCCCTGGACTCGGCGGACCTGCATCTGATGCTGTGCCTGGCCGCGTCCGACCGGGGCCGCAAACGGGTCGAGGAGCTCCTGCGGTCCAGGGGCGCGGACGGTGTGATGCTGATGGCGCTGCGCGAGGACGATCCGCTGACCCGGATGGCCGACGAGGCGCAGATGCCCGTCGTGTTCGGCGGGCGCCCCGTCGGTTCGGCTCCCCGGTGGTACGTGGACGTGGACAACGTCGGCGGAGCGCGTGAGGCGACCGAGCATCTGGTCTCACTCGGCCGAAGGCGCGTGGCCGTGATCTGCGGGCGTCTGGACACCGAGGCCGGGCGCGCCCGGTACCGCGGCTACCGGGACGCCATGCTGGGCGCCGGTCTCGATCCGTTCCCGCCGACGGAGGGGGACTTCACGGAGCGCAGCGGGGCCGCAGCCATGGCCGCGCTGCTGGCGGAACACCCCGACGTGGACGGAGTGTTCGCCGCCAACGACAACATGGCGGCGGGAGCGCTGCGCATCGTGCGGGAGACCGGCCGACGGGTCCCCGCCGACGTCGCCGTGGTCGGCTTCGACGACCTGGCGGTCGCCCAGGTCGCCGATCCGCCGCTCACCACCGTCCATCAGCCTGTAGAGGCTCTCGGGCGGGAGATGGCGCGCATGCTCGTCGCGCTCGTCAACGGGCAGGACCCCACTCCCCTGGTTCTCCCCACCCGCCTGACCGTCCGGGCCAGCGCCTGACCTCTCACTGCCCGGGGCTGGATGCCCCTCGACGCCAGCGGGTCCGGCACCGCCAATGGAACCCCGCTGGTGCTGTGGACCTGTAACGGCCAGGCCAACCAGAAGTGGACGCGCGCGTGAGCGACACGGCACTGCGTCACGTCCAGAGCGGCAACACCCCGGCCACGGCCTCCCGCACGGCTGCCGCATTCGCCGGCACGGCCGCCCCCGGCTGCGGCCGGACCCCGGACTCGGCCCACTTCAGCGCGCTGCGCGCACCGCGCTCGCTACCGAGCCCTCTTGCCAGGACCCGCTGACCCGGTCAAGGACGCTGGTCCCCAACTGGTCCCCAAAAATGATCAAGGGCCGGTTTCGGATTTCTCCGAAACCGGCCCTGATCTGCGACTCTTACGAGTCGGGACGACAGGATTTGAACCTGCGACCCCTTGACCCCCAGTCAAGTGCGCTACCAAGCTGCGCTACGTCCCGATGCGTTTCCTCCCGGTGCTCCCGGGCGGCTGCGCAGGACAAACATTACCTCACTCGGAGGACCGGATCGACGCGCGTACCTGCTGGGCGCGGGTCGCGAGCCCTTCCGCGCCGCATGCGGTGGCGAGCTTCTCGGCACGGGCGACCTCCCGCTCGGAGCGGATCGCGATGCCGTACTCGAAACGGGCCAGGGCGTGCTCGTACGCGGACGAGGACGTTTCGAGGTGGCGTACGGACTCGGCCAGCAGGAGCGTGGCCTCCTCAGCCGGCACGAAGAGGGCCAGGCAGCGCAGAGCCTCACCGATCGCGGTGTCCGTGCCGAAGCGTTCCGCATGGACACGCGCCCTGGTCGCCAGCTGGGCGGACCGGACCGGGTCGGTGTCGGCCAGCGCGCGGGCGAGATCCCCGGCCCAGGGAGCCCAGACCCCGTTGAAGCGGCCCCGCGGCTCCAGCGCTGCTCCCGCCGACTCCAGCTCGGCCACGGCCTCCTCCGTGCGCCCTTCGGCCAGCAGCAGTCGTCCGCGTACGCACGGGGCGTCCGGCAGGACCATCGCGCTGGGGTACGGCGGGCCGAAGTCGTACCGGTCGGCGACCAGCCGGGCCTCCGCCGTCCGGCCGCGGGCGAGCAGGGTGTCGACGAGGAGACAGGTGGCGTCCCAGTGGACGGGCAGTCCGCTGCCGGCCCGGTCGGCGAGGCGCAGCCCTTCGCGCAGGAAGCCCTCGGCCTCGGCGAGACGGCCGCGCCGTCGGTGCACGAGACCCAGGAGGGTGTGCGCGAACGCGAGGTGCGCGCCGCTCCAGCCGGAGATCTCGAAGGCCCGCACGGCCTCGCCGAAGAGCGCTTCGGCCCGGTCGAGCTGGTCGGTGAACGCGTAGGTGATACCCACCATCGCTGGGAGCTCGAAGCCCCATTCGGAGTCCGTCCAGCCGAGCCCGCGAGCGGGCCTGCCGTCGACGAGCGCGCGTTCGCAGAAGTCCACGACGAGTTGTGCGTTCTCGCCACGGAGCATGGCGTCGAAGGCTCTCAGGGTGAGCAGGGCGCGCTCGGCGTTGTCGCGGCCCCTGAGGTGGTCCGCGTTGCGCGCCAGACGGGCCGACCGCCCAGGGCCGTCGTCCTCGGCGGCCTGCATTCCCTCCCACAGGAAGTGCGCGGCCTGGAGACGCATCAGGCCGGGGCCCGGAGCGGTTCGCGCCGCCTCGGCCGCCAGTGAGAGCGCCGCGTCCTTCAGCTGGTTGTTGTGGGACAGGGCGGAGGCGAGCCGGAATGTGGCGTCGATCCGGAGTGCCCCGTCGAGCCCGGGCGTGTCGAGCGCTGCGCGCAGGTGCTGCACCGTGGTGGCCGGCGAGGAGAGCAGGGTGGCACAGCCGAGCTCGTACAGCAGCGCCGCGCGGTCGCCGGGGCGCGGCGGCTCGTCCATGGCGCGTTCGAGGCAGCGTCTGGCTGCCTCGGGGGCGCCGACCGCGAGGTGCTGCCGGGCTGCTTCGCGGAGCTGCGCGACCAGCTCCTGATCGTCGTCCGGGTGGACTTCGAGCAGATGGCGGGAGGCCGCCGCGGCACCGAGTCCGGCCTGGGTGATCGCCCAGGCGGCCCGTCCGTGCATGGCGGTGCGGGTCGCCGGCGGGATGGAGCGGTAGACGGCGCTGGCGATGAGCGGGTGGACGAATTCCAGCGGGTCGAAGCCGCTGACGATACGGGCGTCGCGCAGCCGCGCCGTGCAGTCCGCGGCCTCGGCCGAGCTCATTCCGGCCAGGGTGGCGGCGAGTTCCTGGGAGATCTCGGTGCCGAGCACGGCCGCCGCCCACGCGAAGCGGTTCGCGTTGGTGCCGAGGCGTTCGAGGCGGGCGACGAGTCCGCTGCCACGGGCCGACGCGCCGAGCTCGCGCAGGAGCCCGGCGGACTCCTCGACGGGGGCCAGCTCGCGGTCCTGCGCCTTGGCGACGAGCTCGACGGCCTCGTACGGATTGCCTCCGGTGACGGCCCAGACTTCGCGGCAGAACGGATCGTCCGCGTGGTCCCCCAGGCCGGCGCGGACCAGGTCGGCCGTGGCATCGGGGGTGAGCGCGCGCAACGCCACCCGGGTCAGTGCCGGGTGGCCCTCGGTGCCGCCGCTCCGAGGGGTGCGGGCGATGGCCCAGTCGGCGTCCCGGTCGGCGAACTCCTGGGGGCGGTGCGCCTGGAGGACCAGCACGGGCAGCTCCGACAGCCGCGCGGTGAAGCCTGAGAGCCAGGCCAGGGACTCACCGTCCGCCCAGTGCGCGTCGTCCACTATGAGGAGCAGCGGCCGGTGGCTGAGGCGGGAAGCGAGCCGGGACACGACGAAGTCGAGGCCGTCCCTGACACCTTGCGGGTCGGGCTGCGGGCCGCTGGGATCGGCGAGGCCCAGAGCGGGCGCTGCGATCTCGAACCAGTCGCCGAACAGGGCGCGGGTCTCGTCGGCGGGGAACCGGTCGAGCGCGGGCTGGAGCAGTTGACGTACGACGTGGAAGGGCACCGAGGTGACCGTCTCGCCGCCGCGTGCGGACCAGATGGTGCACCGGTCGGCGGCCATGGCCTGGATCTCGCCGAGCAGCGCGGTCTTGCCGATGCCGGCTTCGCCGCTGAAGACCAGCAGCCCGCCGACTGCTTGACCACCGCAGAGGGCGTCCAACGCCTTCGCGGCGGCGGCGAGTTCCGGTTCGCGCTCGTACAACGGCCGGGACGGCTTCATGCCCTCCCCTTCCCAGGATGGTTGCGGAGAGCACCGAGCCTAGTCGCGCGCGGGTGCCCAGGGACAGGGTTCCCGTGGTTCTTCGCAGGTGCGGGGCACAATCGCCGGGTGGACGAATCTCGCAGGGACCGCGATGAGGAAGGGCGGGCGCGCAATGCGCGCCCCCGGGACGGGCTGGGGCGCCCCCTGCCGTACGGGACTCCGGGGGTGGAGCGGCAGCCCGA
The DNA here is from genome assembly GCF_001700505.1 of Streptomyces mutomycini. Taxonomy (GTDB): domain Bacteria; phylum Actinomycetota; class Actinomycetes; order Streptomycetales; family Streptomycetaceae; genus Streptomyces; species Streptomyces mutomycini. The sequence continues at coordinate 25,460 of NZ_MAPV01000015.1, read as the reverse complement.
AGGGGTGGTCCGTTCCCCCGACGACACGGTGCGCGAGGCCCAGCGGCTGCTGGACGCGGGCATGCCCTTCCATGCCCACGAGGTGTTCGAGGACGCCTGGAAGTCGGGGCCGGACGCGGAGCGCGATCTGTGGCGGGGCCTCGCGCAGATGTCGGTGGGGCTCACGCACGCTGCCCGGGGCAACACGGCAGGCGGGGCACGGCTGTTGCGGCGGGGCTCCGCCGTCGTCGAGGGATTCCGTACGTCGGATCCGCACGGCATCGGTGTGGACGCGTTGGTCAACTGGGCGCGGGAGCTGGCCGGCCGCCTGGACTCCGCGGCCCCCGCGGGCGCGCGGAGGGATACCGGGGACCCGTCACACGACGGACGGGACGCGGCCCATGACACCGGGGGCCCGCGACGCGAGGCCCCGGGCGCTCCGGTCGTGGACGCGGCCGCGGAGGCACCCCGCTTGCGGCAGGGGGACCGGGACGCGGAGTGAGTAGCTGAATGCGATAGGTTTTGCTCCCTCTTGACGGCGTGTCGATCACGCCCGTCACATTCATGTTCCATTCTTCGACCACTCGCTCTGGAGACGGACGCCCCGATGACCGACATCATCAACGGCCTCGGCCGTGCCACCGCATACGGGGCCCTCGGCGTCGTACTGCTCGTTCTCGGCATATTTCTGATCGACGCCCTGACACCGGGCAAGCTCGGCCGCCAGATATGGGAGGAGCGCAACCGCAACGCGGCGTTGGTCCTGAGTTCGGCCCTGCTGGGCATCGGCGGCATCGTGTTCACGTCGATCTGGACGACGTACGAGGACTTCGGCAAGGGGCTGGCCTCGACAGCCGCGTTCGGGCTGCTCGGCCTGATCATGATGGCCGTGGCCTTCCTCGTCGTGGACCTGGTCACGCCCGGAAAGCTGGGTGCCACCCTGGTGGAGCGGGAGCCGCACCCGGCGGTGTGGGTGACGGCTGCCTGCAACCTGGCAGTCTCGGCCATCGTGGCGGCGTCGATCGCCTGATTCCGCCCCTCCGGTCACGGGCGTGATCCCCCGTCCCGCGAACATCCCGGTGCGCAGCCCATTACGATCCGGCGTCATGAGCACTTCTGACCAGGACCGGGACCAGCAGCAGGACCACGAGGCGGGCGAGAGCCCTGCGGAGATTTCCGGGGCCGCCGCGCAGGAGCAGAGACTCACTCCACGTCAGGCGCGGCGGCTGCGGATCTTCCTCTCCTCGGCGGGAATGGCGGCGACGGCCGTCGTCCTGGCCCTGCGGATAGCGAGCCGTTCCTCGGTCCTGGTCGTCGGGGTCTACGGGCTCGCGCTCATCCTCTGCGGTGTGGTGATCGAGCTCAGCAGGAACGGCAGGACCCGGCTCGGCAGCTGGCTGCTGGGGGCCGGGCTGGTGGCGGCCGTCGGCGCGGACTGGCTGCTGATTCCCTGAGCCGCTCCCGCCCGCCCGTCACAGCACGGTGATCCGCACGGCTGCGCCGTCCGGGTCGACCCGGTCCACCCAGTCGGCCCCCAGGGTCAGCGGTCTGCCGGGGCCGGCGGTCAGCAGCTGCCGCTCCCGGTGGAGTTCGCGCCCGTCCTGCGAGACGAGGAGCAGCGGCCGGGGCAGCCGCCACGCGGTGCACAGTACGAAGCGGCCCCCGTGCGGGCGTTCCCCGTCCGGCCCCGTCATGTTGGGGGCGATCCACCGCAGGGGCGCGTCGACGACCAGAGGCCGTCCGCCTCCCGCGGGGTGATCGGTTCCGGCGAGGCGGTGCAGTACGGGTACCGCCACGGCCCGGCCCTCCCCCGCCGCGAACCCCGCGCGCTCGACGGCGTGCAGCAGGTTCCCGGCGGCGAAGACACCGGGCCGCGAGGTCCGGTACGCGGCGTCGTAGGCGGGCCCCCGGGTGCCCGGGTCGAGAACGAGCCCGCCGCGCCTTGCCAGTTCGTGGTCGGGGACGAAGTCGCCGGTCAGGACGACGGTGTCGCAGCGCAGTGTGGTGGCACGGCCGTCGTCGTGGCGCAGCTCCACCCCGGACAGCCGGGTCCTGCCGGTGAGTCCTGTGACGGTGGCCCCGGTGAGCAGAGGGGTGCGCGGGCTCCGCAGCCGGAACGGCGGGGACGGCCGGCCGGTGACCATGGCCACGATCTCGACTCCGGCGGCGCGCAGGGTGGCCGCGGCGGCGTGACCGACGGGCTCGTCACCGACGACGACCGCCCTGGTTCCGATCCGCTGGCCGTACAGATGAACGGCCTGCTGGAGTTCGCCGGTGGTGTAGACGCCGGGCGGCCGGGTACCGGGGATCAGCCGTGCGCTGCGCGGCCGTTCGCGGGCGCCGGTCGCGAGGACGACGGCGCGGGCGGTGATCCTCTCGAGTCCGGCCGGCCCGCTGGTCTCGACGGTGCGGGGTCCCGCCCAGCCGGTGACGGTGACTCCGGTGCGCAGGGCCGCTCCCGCGTCCAGGGCGGCGGCCACGCTCCGCCGGGCGTAGACGGGCCCGCTCGTCCCCTTCCGTGCGTACGCGGACCCCGCCGCCGATGCCCAGGCGTACGCGGACCGGTCCAGGCGTCCGCCGAATCCGCCGTGGTGGCAGTGGCGGGGAATCCCGCCGGCCTCCCGCTCGCGTTCCAGGATCTCCACCCGGCCCGCTCTCGCGGCGGCGAGTTCGGCTCCGGCCGCGAGACCAGCGGGCCCCCCGCCGACGATCAGGACGTCGACCTCGCGTGCGTTCCTGGTCATGGCCGTGCCTCCTCGAACAGGGCGCGTACGGCGGCGCCGCAGTAGAAACCCTGGCACCGGCCGCCCCGGGCACGGGTACGGCGCCGCAGACCGTCCAGGGAGTTCGGCGGGATCGTCGAGGCGAGAGCGTCCCGGATCTCGCCGAGGGTGACCTGCTCGCAGTGGCAGACGAGCGTGCCGTACGCCGGATCCCCGGCGATCAGGCGGGCGCTCAGGTAGGGCCGGGGGGAGGCGTCTCCGAGGCCGGGCATCGTCAGCGGCGGGAGGGGGTGGGGCTCGCCGTGGTCCAGGCCGGTCGCCGCGAGGAGTTCCATGACGTGGCGGCCGATCGCCATGGACGCGGTGAGGCCGGTGGAGCGGATGCCGCCGACGGCGACATACCGGAGGGCGGGGTACTCCTGGATGCGGTAGTCCTCCTGTCCGGTGGCGGCGCGCAGGCCCGCGTAGACGGCGGTGACCTCCTCGTCGAGGAGCCCGGGCACGATCCGGCGGCCCTTCTCGCGGAGCAGGTGCAGGCCTTCGGCGGTGGACCCGGTGGCGGTCTTGTCGTCGAGCTCCTCGGCGGTGGGGCCGAGGAGGACGTTGCCGAACACGGTCGGTGCGATCAGTACGCCCTTGCCGGCCGGGCCGGGCACGGGGAGGAGGATGTGGCCGACGAGGTCGCGGGCGAGCTTGTCGAAGACGATGAGCTGCCCGCGGCGCGGGGTCACGGTGAACACGTCGTGGCCGAGAAGCCGGTCGATCTCGTCGGCGTACAGCCCGGCGGCGTTGACCAGGTAGCGGGTGCGCAGCGGGCCGCGCGAGGTGGTGAGCGTATGGCCCCCGGCGTCGCTGCGGACGTCCCGCAGCCGGCAGTTCAGGTGCAGGTGGACGCCCGCCCGGACCGCCTGGGTCGCGAAGGCGAGCGGGGTGGTCCAGGGGCAGATGATGCTCTCGTCGGGTACGTCGAGCGCGCCGAGCGCGCCGGGTCCCAGATGCGGTTCGCGGGCCCGCAGCTCGTCGGCGTCGATGATGCGGGACGCGTGGTAGCCGTTGCGTACGGCCTTGTCGCGCAGCAGGGGCAGGGCTGCGAGCTGGTCCTCGTCCCAGGCCACGAGGAGGGCGCCGACCCGCTCGACCGGGATGCCGGTGTCCGCGGCGTAGTCGGCGAGCAGGTCCCGCCCTTCGCGTACGAGGCGGGCTTCCAGCGATCCGGGTACGGCGTCGAAGCCCGTGTGCAGGATCGCGGTGTTGGCCTTCGACGTGCCGTTGCCGATGTCGTCCGCTGCGTCGATCAGGGCGGTGCGCAGTTGGTAGCGGGACAGCTCCCGGGCGATGGCCGCTCCCACGACGCCCGCGCCGATGACGGTGACGTCGTACGTGTGCTCCGCGCCCTTCTCCGGAGGCAGGGGGCCGGACGTGGTGAGGGTGACGGTCACGCGCGCTCCCGCAGGCCGTCCACCGCCGCACGGAATCCCGCGAGGCGCTCCGACGCCTCCTCGGGCCCGATCCGCGGTTCGTACACGGCGGAGGGCCGCCACTCGGGTGTCGCACTGCTCGGCGGCAGCCGGGGGTCCAGCCCGAGCCGTGCCACCACTCCGGCTCCGAGCGCGGTCACATCGGGCAGCGCCGAGACCTCGACCGGACGTTGCAGCAGGTCCGCCTGGGTCTGCATGAGCAGCGAGGAGCGGGTCAGGCCGCCGTCGACCCGCAGTGCGGTCAGCGGGGAGCCGAGGTCGGACGCGGCGGCGTCGGCCAGGGCGACGACCTGCGCGGCGATGCCCTCGCAGAGGGCCCTGACCAGGTGGCCGGCGGTCGTGTCGAGGCCGAGGCCGGTCAGGGAGCCGCGCAGGTCGCTGCGCCACCAGGGTGCGGCGAGGCCGGCGAGCGCGGGGACGAAGGTGACTCCGCCGGTGTCGCTGACCGAGGCGCCCACCGGATCGAGGTCCGCTGCGCCGGAGATGACACCGAGGTCGGTCAGCCAGCGCACGGCCGAGGCAGCCGTGTAGACCTGGCCGTCGAGACAGTAGTCCGTCCGCCCGCCGAGGCGCCAGGCGACACAGCTGACCAGGCCGCTGGAGCCGGTGCTGGGCCTGCGGCCGGTCTGGGCGAGGAGGAACGCCCCGGTGCCGTACGTGCATTTGGCCTGGCCGGGTTCCAGGGCGTTCTGCGCCAGCAGGGCGGCCTGCTGGTCGACGAGGAGGCCGGTCAGGGGGACCTCAGCGCCGAACGCGGTGGTGGTGCCCACCGGTCCGGCGCAGTCGACGACGTCGGGGAGCCGCTCGTCGGACAGGCCGAAGACCTCCAGGGCGGCCGGCGACCAGTCGACGTCGCGGAGTCCGAGCAGCTGGGTGCGCCCAGCGGTGGCGGCATCGGTGACGAAGGCTCCGGTCAGCTGGTGGACCAGCCAGGAGTCGCTGGTGGTCACGACACCCTCCCGGGTCAGCTCACGGCGTATCCACGCCATCTTCGGGGCGGCGAAGTACGGATCGAGCGGCAGCCCGGTGAGCCGCTTCAGCTCGTCCCCGTGTGCGGTGAGCTCGCCGCAGATGCCTTCCGCGCGCCGGTCCTGCCAGACGACGGCGTCGGTGAGCGGCCGGCCGGTCGCGGGATCCCAGGCCAGCACCGTCTCGCCCTGGTTGGCCAGACCGACGGCCGCCACGGGCTCGGCCGCGTCCGCGAGCGCCTGGCGGCCGGCGTCGAGGACCGATCCGATCAGCTCGGCGGGATCGGCCTCCACGAGGCCACCGGCGCCGTACCTCGGGCGCACGGGCGCTGAACCGGAACCGATCACCCCACGCTCGGGACAGATCACCAGCGCCTTGGTCCCGGACGTCCCCTGGTCGATGGCGAGTACCGGCTCTGTCAATCGACGCTCCAGCCGTGCGGACCGCCCGGACCCGGGCGGAATCGTGATCATCTGGTCCTTGGGCCCCACAGTCGTGCAGACCACGCCTTGCGTCAACCCTCGCCGGAACATCCTGTCCGGCGCCTCGGCGAGAGATCAACGTCCGGTGTATGTGGCCGACTTGAGTAAGATCCGCAGAGTCGCCGAAAGGCGGGCGTGCGGGGCTCTACACTCACCGCCGGGTGAACAACCGGATGATGACCACCGGCAGTTCATCACCGAACGGCCCAACCCCCCACGCTCCATGAGGATTCATGACCAGAAGAACCGTCGCCGTGCCGCCGCGCCCGGCCTGCCGCCCTGCTCCCACCGCGCGTTCAGGGTCGGGGCGCACACATGGCTACCGGTGATTTCCGGCCGGTCTACCACCCCGCAGGACACGATCAGGCGTTGCGGATCGCGTTACAGGATCTGCGTACCGGCCGCTGGCTGGCCATGCGGGATCTGCTGGAGGGCACACCGGACTGGACGCTGTGGACCCAGCGGACCCAGGTCCTCGCGGCCGTGGCTGCGGGCTCCGACACGGTGCACACCTGGCTCGCCGAGGAGCCGCGGAGTGTGGCGGCGACGGTGATGCTGGCCCGGGTGACCGTGGAGCGGGCCGTCCGCGCCCACCGGGAGAAGCATCCGAGAGCGCAGGAGCTGTGGCAGGAGGCGTGGGAGGGGTGCCGCTCCGCCGCGCACGCCTCGCCCGCCGACCCGGTGCCCTGGGTCTGCCTGCTCGCGCTCTCCCAGCTCGACGAGGGGCAGCGCCTGGAGGAGCACCGGCTGCTGCCTCCGGGCCCGATGCTGTTTCCCGGGCCGTGGGGGCTGCTGGCGGAGGCGGACAAGCGTGATCCGTTCAATCGCGAGGCCTATCACCGGATGTTGCAGTTCGTCTACGCGAGGCAGGCGAACGGCACGCTCTCCGAGGCGGTCAACTTCGTACAGTGGGCGGCCTCTTCGGCTCCTGAGGGCTCGCCGCTCCATGTGCTGCCGCTCTATGTCCGGGTGGAGCGCTACCGCCGCGAAAACGGCAACGAGCGGGCGCTGGACCTGCACTGGGTCACCGAGGACGGCGAGCGGGATGCCCGGCGCGCCCTGGAGATCTGGTTCGCGGCCGCCGACCCGGCCGCCCGGCCGCTGCTCGATCTCAACCATCTGGCCCACGCGCTGTGGGGTTCGCTCCGGTTCGCGGACGCCGCACCGGTGTTCCGGGCCATGGGCCCGTACTACACGTCGGTGCCCTGGGCCCACCGCACGCGCACCCCGCAGGATCCGGCCGGTGCCGAGGACGTGTTCCTCCGGGCCCGGAGCCGCTGCCTGACCGCCGAGCAGGAGCCGCGGAGAGAACCCCCGCACGGCTGACCGGCCGGCACCCGCCCCACGTACTTTTCCCGTCCCCCCATCCCACACCCGGAGGTCATCCCCATGTCCATATCCGCCTCGGCCCCGTCGAGCACGGAGCCCGCACCGCAGAGGGACGAAGAGCAGCGGCTGCGCGAACTCGGCTACCAGCCGGTGCTGGCCCGTCGCATGGGCGGCTTCGGGAACTTCGCGATCAGCTTCTCCGTCATCTCGATCCTCTCCGGCTGCATGACGCTGTACGGCTTCGGCATGTCGACCGGTGGCCCGGCCGTGATGCTCTGGGGCTGGGCCGGTGTCGGCCTGTTCGTGCTCTGTGTGGGCATGGCCCTGGCCGAGGTCACGAGCGCGTACCCGACGTCGGGGGCCCTCTACTACATGGCGGACCGGCTCGGTGGCCGCAAATGGGGCTGGTACACCGGGTGGCTGAACCTGCTCGGTCTGCTGGGCGCGATCGCCGGCATCGACTACGGGGCGGCGCTGTTCACGGGCGCCCTGCTGAATCTGCAGTGGGGGTTCGATCCCACCCCCGGTTCCACGATGCTGATCTTCCTGTGCATCCTCCTGCTGCACGCGGTGCTGAACCTCTTCGGCGTGCGCCTGGTCAGTGTGCTCAACTCCATCAGTGTCTGGTGGCATCTGGGCGGTGTGGCCGTGATCGTGACGGTGCTGGCCATCGTGCCCTCCAACCACCAGTCGCCGTCCTTCGTCTTCACGGAGTTCGTCAACGGAACCGGCTGGGAGAACCCGATCTACGTGGCGGCGATCGGTCTGCTCCTGGCGCAGTACACCTTCTGCGGTTACGACGCCTCCGCGCACCTGTCCGAGGAGACGTCCAACGCGTCGGTGACGGCGGCCAAGGGCATCGTCCGGGCGATCTGGGTCTCGTGGATCGCCGGTTTCGTCCTGCTGGCCGGACTGACCTTCGCCATCCAGGACTACGCGGGCGCCCAGAACAGCGCCACCGGGGTCCCGCCCGCCCAGATCCTGATCGACGCGCTGGGCACGGCGGGCGCCACCGCCATGCTGCTGATCGTGATCGCGGCCCAGCTGTTCTGCGGCAACGCCGAGGTCGCCGCCGCCAGCCGGATGGTGTTCGCCTTCAGCCGTGACAACGCGCTGCCGGGCTCCGCGCTGTGGCGCAAGGTGAGCGCACGCACCCAGACCCCGGTGCCCGCCGTGTGGCTGTCGGTCGGTGTCGCCGCGCTGCTGGCGGTTCCGTCGCTGTACTCCGCGACCGCGTACGGGGCCGTCACCGCGATCAACGTCATCGGAATCACGCCCGCTTACGCCATCCCGATCTACCTGAAGCTGCGAGCCGGTGACCGGTTCGAGCGCGGCCCCTGGCACCTCGGCCGCTGGTCGAAGCCGATCGGCTGGATCGCCGTGGTGTGGGTCGCCCTGGTGAGCGTGCTGTTCCTGCTGCCTCAGTCCTCGCCCGTGACCATCGACTCGATGAACTACGCGTCGATCGCCCTGGTCGCCGTGCTGGTCCTGGCCACGGTGTGGTGGTTCGTAGCGCGCCGTTCGTACAGCACTCCGGCCGCGTACGGCAACGCGCGTGAGCAGGCGGAGATCGCCGAGGGCATCGTCTGACAGCCCCTCCCCGGACGGTCTTCAGCTCAGCAGCAGCTGGAGGCCGCCCAGGACGGTGGCTCCGATCACGATCCGGTCGAAGAGCCTCTGGTCGATCCGGCCGACGCAGACCCGGCCGAGGTACGCACCCGGGATGACGAACAGCACCAGGGCGGCGTCCAGCAGCAGCGACCGCGCGTCGATGAGACCGAGTCCCACGCTGAAGGGCACCTTCGAGGTGTTGACGATCAGGAAGAACCACGCCGACGTCCCCAGGAAGCCCAGCTTCCGGAAGCCCGCCGACAGCAGATAGAGCGACATCACGGGGCCGCCCGCGTTGGCGACCATGGTGGTGAATCCGCCGAGCACCCCGTACGAGCGTGCCTTGAGTCGCCCTCCGCGCGTCGGACGGTCCTCGTCCTGTTGTTCGGACGCCGGCTCGGGCCGGGCACGACGGCGCCAGACCGTGACGCCCGCCATGAAGAGCAGGATCGCGCCGATCGAGGTGCGTACGGCGGCGTCGTCGGCCCACACCATGAAGACCGTACCCGCCACCACGCCCGCGGCGACGGCGGGAAAGAGCCGCAGCAGGGTCGGCCAGTGGGCGTGACGGCGGTAGACGAGCACGGCGAGGATGTCGCCCGCGATCAGGATCGGGAGCAGCACCCCGGTCGATTCGCGGGCCGGGAGGACGGCAGCGAAGACCGCGAGGCTGATCGTGTTGGCACCGCTGACCGCCGTCTTGGAGAAGCCGACGAGGGTGGATGCCGCCGCGAGCGCGGCCAGTTGCCAGAGTGTGATGGTGTCCATACCGGATCAGATGGTAGACACAACTTCCTTTCGGCGGATGAACGTCCGTCCTGTGACCGCGGGGAGCGAGGGCGTCTCGCTATGCTGCGATCGCTCACGGAAACGTTCAAACGAACACCGCACGGCGGTAGGCAAGGGGGCCAGCATGCGGGAGCCGGTCGAGCTGAGGCGGAAGCGCATCCTCGCGGTGGTGCACGCGCGCGGCGCGGTCAAGGTGAGCTCGCTCGCCGAGGAGCTGGACGTCTCGCCGGTCACGCTCCGGCGGGACGTCGAGGAGCTGGCCAGGACGGGGATGCTGCGGCGTGGTCACGGCGTGGTCCGCCCCGTGGGGGAGGCCGGGCACACGGCCGCGGTGCCTGCCGCCCGAGGCCGTGAACCGGATGCGGACAAAGGCGCGGTCGCCCTCGTCGTCCCGGAGCGGCATTCGTATCTCTACGAGACCCTGCACGGTGCCAGGACCGCCCTGGAGGAGGCCGGGACCCGGATCACCCTGTACATCGCCCCGCAGGCGGCCGGGGCCGAACGTCCCCAGGTGGAACGGGCCCTGGCCGCCGGCGTGCGCGGGCTGCTGATCGCCCCCCGGTGGCGCAGCGCCGCCGGCGAGGAGGCGGACTACGGCTGGCTCGCCGGGGTGGGGGTCCCGACGGTCCTGATGGAGCGGCGGCCCCGGCCCGGCAGCGCGCTGCACGCCCTGGACTCGGTCTGCTCGGACCACTGGTACGGGATCCACCTGGCCGTGGACCACCTGGTCTCGCTGGGCCACCGCCGGCTCGTGCTGGCCGCGAGGAACGACAGCCCGACCGCGCGCTCCATACGGGCGGCGTTCGCCGAGATCGCCGCGGCCCGGCCCGAGGTGGAGGACTGGTCGGTGGTGCTCAGCTCCCCGAACGCGGGCCCCGGGGAGCCGGGTGCACGGGAGCCGGTCCCGGATCTCACCGCCCTGCTGCGGGAGCGCGGGGTGACAGGTGCCGTCCTGCACGGCGACGAGGACGCCCTGATGCTGGTGCAGCGGCTGGCGGAGAGCGGCATCCGGGTACCGCGGGACTGCTCGGTGGTGGCGTACGACGATGTCGTCGCGGCTCTGGGCAGCACCGCTCTCACCGCGGTCGCGCCGCCGCGGGCCGAGATCGGCCGGGCGGCGGCCGAGCTGCTTCTGCACCGGCTGGCGGACCCGGCAGGTGCCACCGGCCCGGTGCGCCGGACGGAGCTGCTCCCCCGCCTCGAAGTGCGCGGATCGACCCAGGAGTTGCCTCACCCGGCAATCTGATCGTTTGAACACTTCAAGCTTCTTTTGATCGATCTATTGACCGCTATCGATCAGCCGATCAGTATTCCCCGTGTCTCGAATCAGGAGCCGCGGGAGGCGCACATGCCTGGTCGACAGAGCCGTCGATCCGTGCTCGCCACGATCGCCGCACTGCCTCTGACAGGCGCGCTCAGCGCCTGCGGAGGTGGTGGCGGAGACACACGGTCGGGCGGTACGAGCAGTACCGGAACAAGCGTGAGCAGCAGGACCGGCAGGAAGACGCGGATCACCTTCTGGTCCGCCCTGCGGGGCAGTCAGGAGGTCGTGGACGCCTTCAACCGCGGCCACGACACCATTCAGGTCGACTACCAGCAGGTCCCATCGGGGGCCCAGGGCGGTTACGCCAAGCTCAGCAACGCGGCCCGGGCCGGCAACGCCCCGGACGTCGCCACCATCGAGTACCCCCAGGTCCCGGGCTTCGCCATCGACGGGGTCTGCCGCGACATCACGGACCTGGTCGGCGAAGGGCTGCGCGCCAAGCTGCTGCCGCAGGCGCTGGGGCTGACCACCTTCGAGAAGCGGGTGTTCAGCGTCCCTCTCGACATAGAACCCATGGTGCTGCACTACCGCACCGACCTCTTCGAGCGGTACGGCCTCGCCGTCCCCCGGACCTGGGAGGACTTCGAGGACGCGGCGAGGACCGTACGCCGCAGGAGCGGTGACCGTCGGATGGCGCTGTTCCCGACGGACGGTGACACCCATCTCGCCGCGTTCGCGTGGCAGGCGGGGGCCCAGTGGTTCGACACCTCGGGCGGCGCCTGGAACGTCTCGCTCGCCGACGCGCCCACCCGGCGTGTGTCCGCCTTCTGGCAGAGGCTGACCGACCAGGACCTGGTCTTCATGAACGCGGTGGAGAGCCGGCAGAGCGATGTCCAGATCGGCAACGGTCTGGTGCTCAGCAGGCTCAGCGGCGCGTGGGACGCCGGTGCGCAGATGAAGGCCCGCCCGGGTCAGAAGGGCCGGTGGGCACTGGCGCCACTCCCCCAGTGGGACCCGGCCGACCCGGGTGTGGGGACGCACGGCGGCTCGACCTTCGCGGTCACCAAGGACAGTGCGCACCCGGAGGCCGCGATGGAGTTCATCGAGTGGCAGGTGTCCCATCCCGACGCGCTGCGTGCCCGGCTCTCCAGCGGTGCGAGCAGCCAGTACCCCGCCGCGCCCGGGCTCGTCGACGTGGGCCGCGAGGCCTTCGACCGCGCCTACTACGGCGGCCAGGACATCTACACCCTCTTCGAGCAGGAGGCCCGGAAGATCCGCGCGGGCTGGATATGGGGCCCCCGGATGACAGCCACCGGCAAGCTCATGAAGGACGGGCTGGCACGGGCGAGCGGAGGCCAGGGTTCCATCCTCGGGGCGGTCCGGGCGGCACAGGAGGGCACCATGCCTGACCTCAAGGCACTCGGTCTCTCCACCACCCGGCGCTCCACCTGACCGGCGATCCGCATCCCGTTCCCAGCAGCAGAGAGGCAGGTGACACCCATGACCAGCGCCACCCCCGTGTCCGTACCGACGGACGCCACCGCCCGTCCGTCACCGCAGAGCCCGGCCGCCGCCCCGCGGGCACCCAAGGCCAGCGGGTCCGCCCGGCGGCGTGAACTCGGCGCCTGCGGCGTCCTGATGACGCCGTTCTTCGCTCTTCTGGCGACCGTCTTCCTCATCCCGGTCGCCACCGCCGTCCATCTGAGCTTCTTCAGCGACGACCAGCCCGGCCTCGGCTTCGGACCCGAGCGGACGGTCTTCGCCGGGCTCCGCAACTACGCCGCCGTACTGGCCGACCCGACCTTCCTCGGCGGTCTCGGTGTCGTCGCCCTGTACTGCGTGGTCTACATCCCGCTGATGGTGACCGGCGCCCTCGTGCTGGCGCTGCTGCTGGACTCGGGCGTGGTCCGCCTGCGGGGCACCGTCCAGCTCGCGCTGTTCCTGCCGCACGCCGTGCCGGGGATCATCGCGGCCCTGATCTGGCTGTACCTCTACACGCCCGGCATCAGCCCGGTCATCGAACTGCTCGGCAGGGCCGACATCACCATCGACTTCCTCGGGGTGCACACGGTGCTCCCGTCCATCGTGAACATCGCGCTGTGGAGCAACCTCGGCTACAACATGGTCGTGTTCTACGCCGCGCTGCAGGCGGTCCCCCGCGAGGTGATCGAGGCGTCGGTCGTGGACGGCGCGGGCCCCGTCCGAACCGCCCTCCAGGTCAAGGCCCCGCTGGTGCGGTCCTCGATCGTGATGGTCGCGATGTTCACCCTCATCTTCGCGCTCCAGCTCTTCACCGAACCGATGCTGCTGAGCCAGTCGACCCCGATGATCAACTCACGCTTCTCGCCGAGCATGTACATCTACGACGCCGCTTTCACCCGCAACAACTACGGTCTCGCGGCCGCCGCCTCGGTCATCCTGCTCCTGTGCACGATCGCCCTCTCCTACGGCGTCACCCGCTGGACCAACCGTGCCAACGCCGCAGAGGAGGGTGCCCGATGAGCGCGTCGACCCTGTCCCGCCCCGCCTCACCCCTGCGGCCCCGGCTCCTCGGCCGGTCGGTCGTCAACCTCGTGGTCTTCGTCTCGGTGCTGTACACCCTGCTGCCGGTGCTGTGGCTGGTGCTCGCCTCCGCCAAAAACAGGGACGCCCTGTTCAGCAGCGACTTCCTGTCGCTGACCGACTTCTCCTTCGTGCAGAACATGAAGGACCTGTTCGCCATGGACGGCGGACTGTACGGCCGCTGGTACGGCAACAGCCTGCTGTACGCGGTGCTCGGCGCGGCGCTCGGCGCTCTGATCAGCATCGCGTGCGGCTACGCCTTCGACAAGTACCGCTTCGCCCACAAGGAGAAGCTGTTCGGTCTGGTGCTGGCGGCCGTCATGGTGCCGCAGACGGTGCTCGCCCTCCCGCTCTACCTGATGGCCTCGTCCGCCGGTCTCGTGAACACCTTCTGGGCCGTCTTCATCCCCGTCCTGTTCAATCCGTTCGGGGTCTACCTCGGCCGGATCTTCAGCCAGGGCTATGTGCCCGACGAGGTGCTGGAGGCCGCGCGGATGGACGGCGCGGGCGAACTGGCCGCCTACTTCCGGGTGGCGCTCCGCATGCTGGGACCGGGGCTGGTGACCATCTTCCTCTTCCAGCTCACGGCCATCTGGAACAACTTCTTCCTGCCCATGGTGATGCTCTCCGACCAGGATCTGTATCCGGTCAGCCTCGGCCTGTACTCATGGAACAGCTCCGCGTCCGTGTCGCCCGAGTACTACCCCGTCGTCATCATGGGCTCGCTGCTCGCGGTGGTGCCCCTGATCCTCGCCTTCGCCCTGCTCCAGCGTTTCTGGCGGTCCGGACTGACGGCGGGCGCCGTCAAGTAGCCGTGCCGCCCCGCCCGGACCACCGCACAGGAGAACCATGCCCAGCACTCCCCCCGCACACCGCCGGCCACGCGCCGCGCTCGCCATGGGAGCGGACGCCGCAGCCGCGGTCCTCTCCCCCGACTCCCTGGCGGCGCTGGCCGGGGTGTGCACCCTCGCCCCCGGGCCCGCGATCGACGACTTCGCGACCGAGGCGGCCCGGGCCGTACTCGCGGACACCGAGGTCCTGGTCACCGGATGGGGATGTCCGCCGATCCACGCGGGTGTCCTGGCCTCCGCGCCGTCGCTGCGGGCCGTCGTGCACACGGCGGGCACGGTACGCGGCCATGTCACCGACGCCTGCTGGGACAGGGGCATCGAGGTGTCGTCGGCCGCGGCGGCCAACGCGCTCCCGGTCGCGGAGTACACCCTCGCGATGATCCTGCTGTCCGGCAAGAGGGTCCTGGAGCGGGCCCGCGACCACCGGTCCGCCCGTGTGCGCGACGCCTGGCTCGCCACCCCGCCCGATGTGGGCAACTACCGCCGCACGGTGGGCATCCTGTCGGCCTCGCTGATCGGCCGGCGCATGATCGAGCTGCTGCGCCCCTACGACCTGCGGGTGCTGCTCCACGACCCGTACGTGTCGGACGACGAGGCCGCCGGGCTCGGCGTCCGCCCCGTGACCCTGGCCGGGCTCTTCGCGGAGAGCGACGTGGTCAGTGTCCACACACCGCTGCTGCCCGCGACCACAGGTCTGGTCAGCCGCGGTCTCCTCGCCTCGATGCGGCCCGACGCCGTTCTCATCAACACCTCCCGGGGTGCGGTCGTCGACCAGGACGCCCTCACCGACGTACTCAGGGCGGAACGGATCCGGGCGGTGCTCGACGTCACCGACCCCGACCCGCTGCCGGCGGGCCATCCGCTGTGGGACTGCGACAACGCGTTCATCACCCCCCATCTAGCGGGGTCCCAGGGCAACGAACTGCGTCGGCTGGCCGATCTGGCGGTCGGCGAGGTCGCCCGCTGGGCCGCCGGCGACGGCTTCGCCCATCCCGTACAACGCGAAAGGCTGGCATTCCTCGCATGACCTCCCTCCCCTTTCGGCTCCCCTCCGAAGACCGTGTGACGAGCCCGTACACCGGCTGCACCCGTGCCCACTGGGAAGCGGTGGCGGACGGCCTGCTGGACGCCGTCTGGAAGTGGGCGACCCCTGGCCGGGCCCTCCTCGACCTGCCGGGCCGCCCCTCCCGCTCCGGGGTCAGGTCCGACGGCCTGGAGGGCTACGCCCGTACGTTCCTCACCGCCGCGTTCCGGGTCGCCGGCGCGGAGGGCAAGGACCCGCACAACTGGCTGGAGCGGTACGCCGACGGGCTCACCGCCGGTACGCGGACGGCCGGGCGGGACGACGCCGAGTCCTGGCCGCTGATCCTGGACCACACGGTGTTCGGCCAGCCGATGGTGGAGTCGGCGTCGGTGGCGATCGGACTGCGGCTGACCCGTCCCTGGCTGTGGGACCGGCTCGACGCCGCCACGCAGGACCGGGCGGAGGAATGGCTGCGCGGCGCCCTGCGTCACACTCCCGCGCCCAACAACTGGTATCTCTTCCCCTTCTCCGTCGCCGGGTTCCTGGAATCGGTCGGCCGGGGCGACGCGGAGACGGCCCGGGCCAGGCAGCGGGCGCTCGACCTGCTGGAGGTCTGGTATCGCGGCGAGGGCTGGTACTCCGACGGGGACGGGCGCGCCTTCGACCACTACAACGGCTGGGCCCTGCACCTGTATCCGGTGCTGGACGCGTACCTGTCGGGCGACGCGGAGCTGTCCGCGCACTACGGCGCACGTCTGAGCGAGCATCTGGAGAGCTTCTCGCTGATGTTCGGCTCGGACGGCGCCCCTGTTCACTTCGGCCGCTCCCTCACCTACCGCTTCGCGGCGGGCGCGGCGGTCGGGATGGGTGCGGTGTCCGGCCACACCCCCCTGTCGCCGGGCGTATCGCGCCGGCTGGTGAGCGGCTCACTGCGGTACTTCCTGGAGCGCGGATCGGCCGGGGACGACGGCCTGCTGAGTCTGGGCTGGCACGGCCCGCACGACGCTTCGCTCCAGGTCTACTCCGGTCCGTCGTCGCCGTACTGGGCGTCGAAGGCCTTCGTCGCGCTGCTCGCCCCGGCGGAGCACCCGCTGTGGACGGCGGAGGAGGAGCCCGCCCCGAGCGAGGGCCCTGACCGGGTGCTGTCGCTGCCGTCACCGGGGCTGCTCGTGCAGTCGACGCGGGCGGACGGCATCGTGCGGCTGCACAACCACGGCAGCGACCACGTCCGTCCGCACGAGGGCGAGACGGCTGACGTGTCGGACCCGCTCTACGCGCGCCTGGCGTATTCGACGGCCACCGGGCCCACGTCGTCCGCCAACACCGCGGACAACCATCTGTCACTGCGGGTCGGGGGCTCCCGCAGCAGCCGTGTCCGGATCCAGCCGCTGGGCGCGGGCCACGGCGACGGCTGGGGCTGGGCCGCGTCCTGGCACTGCCCGGTGTTCCCGGACGGCCCGCCGACCTGGCCGGGCCTGCGGGTGGAGAGCGTCACCGTCGTCCTGGGCCGGTACGAACTACGGGTGCACCGGATCCTGGGCGCCCCCGCCGGGACACTGGCCGAGCAGACGGGCTGGGCGACGGACCCCGGAGGCGCGGTGCGTTCCGCGCTGCACGGGCTGCACGGCTGGGCCCAGCCGGAGGACGTGCGGGCCCCGCAGGGCACGGCGTTCACCCGGTGGGCGGTGCTCCCCCGGCTGGGTGCCGAGGTGGAGGGCACGGAAATGCTCGTGGCGCTGGCGTCACTCACGGCCGAGCCGGACCCTGCACCGCTCTCCACGGTCGTGAGCGGGGTGGAGGTGGACGGGGACACGATCGAGGTCGCCTGGGCCGACGACGGTTCGACGACCCGCATCGGATTCGCCCCTCTGGAGGTCACCCACGGGCACCGATGACCTGAGCCCGGCTCGACGGCAGTCGGCGGCAGCCTTTCGAGGGTGCCGCCGACTGCTTTCGTGCGAGGGACCGCGAGGCGCCGGGAAGGTGGACGCCTGCTCGCCACGGAAACAGAGAGCGTCACCCGCATGAACGGAGAACTGCGGAACCGGTAATGCAGTGAGACCGTTTCCAATACCCCGCAGAATCTCCTCAATTCATTTCCGGAACCCAGCTCACACAGATACGCTGAGGCCGCTTCGCCCATTGGCGCAGCGACTGCCGAAACGCCCGGGGAGGGGCGTGGAACGCAGCCTTCGGGGGTGTGAAGAATTCGGAGACGGCCTAGCCATGCGCGGGAACCGGTTGACAGCAGACGTCACCCGTCGGGACCCGCCGTTCATTCGGCGATTCTCCTGACGAGGCGACCGAAAGCCGTCGTGGACCCGTTTCCCAGGCCCCGGAATTCTTTTGACGACGAGTGAGGAATACCTGTGCGACGTATTACGTCAGTTTTTCTTTCCCTGAGTGCCGTTCTTGCGGCTTCCGCGGTGGCCTCGCCCGCGGCCGGGGCCGCACCGGCGGCCGACAGGCCGGCCGCCGTACCCAGCGGATGGGAGGCGGTGGACGGCACCGGCCTGACCCGCATCACCGGGGAGGCGGGCGCCCGTCAGGCTCCGTCGGCCACCGGTGACGAGGCCTCCACCGCGGCCGTGGAACCCGAGCTCCTGGCCCTGCAGTCGGCCCGCAACGGCCGGTTCACCGCGACCGAGGTGAACTACGCCGCCCCGAACACCGGTGTCCTGCGGGCCCGTTCCGCCGAAGTGGGCGGCGCCTGGGAGGGCTTTGCCTTCGAGTGGGACGAGGCTTCCGAGACGTACGCCTTGAAGTCACTGGCGAACAACCGTTACGTGGCGGTGGAGAAGAACTACACGGGCACGGCGCAGAACGTGCTGCGCGCCCGTTCCACGAGTGCGGGCGGCTGGGAGCGGTTCGTCCTGTACTACAACGAGCAGCTCGACCGCTGGGCGCTCCAGTCCACCCTGAACGGGCTCTTCGTCGCCATGGAGAACGGCTATAGCGGATCGCTCCAGTACGCGCTGCGCGCCCGTTCGACCGAGATCACCGGTTCCTGGGAAGAGTTCACCCTCTACGACATCGGCGCCTGACGCACGGCCGGCCCCTGGTGCCCGCGAGGGGGGCACGGGCACCAGGGTCGGGCACCCGTCCAGGGTCTTTCGTTCGGATCAGGCTGGATCAGGGAGCGGGGGCAGGCCCCGCGAGCCCAGCATGATCCGAACGCGAGGTCCTGGCTAGGCATCGGTCCGGATCACCACGACGAGGTCGCGGGGCCCGTGGACGCCTTCCACCCGCTCCAGTTCGATGTCGGACGTGGCCGACGGTCCGCTGATCAGGGTCGTCGGCCTCTCGGGCACCAGCCGGGCAACCGCCTCCGGGACACCTGCCACCACCGAGGACAGGTCGACGACGCAGACGTGCAGGTCGGGGACGAGGGACAGGGCGCGCCGGCCCTGGTCCGGTGATCCGTCCAGGAAGATCGTGCCGGTCTCGGCACAGCTGACGGCGGAGGCCGTCACCACGCCGTCCAGCGCGTCGAGGCTCGGTGCGGGGATGTCCGCCGAGTCCCGCTGGACCTCGCCGTCGTAGGCGGTGAGCCACTGTTCGTCCAGCCCGTCCGGGACGCCGATGCGCCGGGCTCCGCGCTCGCGCAGGACCTCGGCGATCACCTCGGCCGTGTCGTCCCCGGTGCAGGGGTGGACCTGTGCCTTGTAGTCGACGAGCCGGTCGGTCAGAAGCGCGAGGCGTTCGCCGTCCGGGAGGGTGCGGCCGGTGCGGTAGGCGCGGGGGACCGTGACCTCGGGGGTGGGTGCGAGGGCCAGGGCGTCCCTGATCCGGCCGAGCACCGTGTCGCGCGCGGTGGGAGAGGTGGTCACTGGTCCTCCTCGGGGGTCTCGGCCGTGAGCCGGGCGCCCTCGTCGGCCGCTGCCCGCATCGTCTCCGCCCCTTCGGCCGAGGCCAGCCAGGAGCGGAAGGACTGCTTGGGCGGGGCTGCGGTGTCGCGGCTGTCGCTCCAGCCGCTGAGCGGGGCGGGCAGACGCGAGATCGTGCCGTCTCGTCCCCCGACGACCCTGCCGAGGGACGCCGCCTTCTGCGCCGCGGTGAAGAGCTTCGGCTTGCCCATCACTCCGGCCGCGGCCTTCATGGCGAGCTTCTCCACCGTGGTGCCGGACTGTTCGGTGTGCTGATGGCGCAGTTCCACGAGCATCGAGGGGATGTCGATCTTCACCGGGCAGGCGTCGAAGCAGGCGCCGCAGAGGCTGGAGGCGTAGGGCAGCGAGCTGTTGGGATCGTTCTTCGCCGCGTGCATCCCGGCGAGCTGCGGGGTGAGGACCGCACCGATCGGGCCGGGGTACGTCGATCCGTACGCGTGGCCGCCGGCGCGTTCGTACACCGGGCAGACGTTGAGGCAGGCCGAGCAGCGGATGCAGTTGAGGGCCTCGCGGCCGATCGTGTCGGCGAGCGCGGCGGTACGGCCGTTGTCGAGCAGGATGAGATGGAAGTCCTGCGGTCCGTCGCCGGGGGTCACACCGGTCCACATCGAGGTGTACGGGTTCATCCGCTCGCCGGTCGAGGAGCGTGGCAGCAACTGGAGGAAGACTTCAAGGTCCTGGTAGCGCGGCAGGACCTTCTCGATGCCCATCACGGTGATGAGCGTGTCGGGCAGGGTCAGGCACATCCTGCCGTTGCCCTCCGACTCGACCACGGCGAGGGTGCCGGTCTCGGCGATGCCGAAGTTGGCCCCGGAGACGGCCACCCTGGCCGTCATGAACTTCTCGCGCAGATAGGCGCGGGCCGCTGCGGCGAGGTGGGCGGGCACATTGTCGAGATCCGGGTCGACGCCGGGGATCTCGTCGAGGAAGATCTGCCGGATCTCGTCGCGGTTGCGGTGGATCGCAGGCACCAGGATGTGCGAGGGCTTGTCGTCGGCGAGCTGCACGATGAGCTCGGCCAGGTCGGTCTCGTACGGGGTGATGCCGGCCGCTTCGAGGTGCTCGTTGAGGCCGATCTCCTGGGTGGCCATCGACTTGACCTTGATGACATCGCTGCTGCCGGTCGCCCTGATCAGCCGGGTGACGATCTCGTTGGCCTCGACGCCGTCGCGCGCCCAGTGGACGGTGCCTCCGCGCTCGGTGACCTTTTGCTCCAGCTGTTCCAGCAGTTCGGGCAGCCGGTTCATGGTGTCGGTCTTGACGGCCGATCCGGCGTCGCGCAGCCGTTCCCAGTCGGGGAGTTCGCCGGTGACGTTCAGGCGCTTGGTCCGGATGGTGCGCGTGGCCCTGCCGAGGTTGTGGCGCAGTTGGTCGTTGCGGAGTTCGCCGTGGGCCGCCTCGGGGAACGTCCGGTCGCCTCGCAGGTTTCCCGTTCCGAACGGGGAGCGGGGCGGGGCGGCGGGCATGCCGAGGAACGTGCTCATCGGGCGGCCTCCATCAGGGCGTACGGCGCGGTGCGGGTGGATCCGAGGATCTGGGCGAGGTGCAGGGTGCGCGTGCCGGACCTGATGCGGGAGAGTCCGCCGCCGATGTGCATCAGGCAGGAGGAGTCCCCGGCGGAGCACACGTCGGCCTTCGTCCCGGAGATGTTGCGCATCTTGTCCTGGAGCATCGCGGTGGAGGTCTCGGCGTTCTTGACGGCGAAGGTCCCGCCGAAGCCGCAGCAGGAGTCGGCCTCGGGCAGCTCGACCAGGTCGATGTCCTCGACGGCGCGCAGGAGCTTCAGCGGCTTGTCGCCGACCCGGAGCATGCGGAGGGAGTGGCAGGTGGGGTGGTAGGTGACACGGTGCGGGAAGTACGCGCCGACCCGGGTGACGCCGAGGACGTCCACGAGGAGCTCGGAGAGCTCGTACGTCTTGGCCTTGACGGTGGCGACCCCGGCGCGCAGCGCGGCGTCGCCGTAGCGCTCGGCGACGATCTCGTGCTGATGGCGGACCGAGCCGACGCACGATCCGGACGGCATGACGACCGCGTCGATCGAGGAGTCCCCGAACTGTTCGGCGAAGTTACGCACCAGCGGGACTGGTTCACGCTGGTAGCCGGTGTTGACGTGCATCTGGCCGCAGCAGGTCTGGTCCGGCGGGAAGACCACGTCGTGGCCGAGGCGGGCGAGCAGCACCGCGGTGGATTTCACCACCTCCGGGAAGAGTGTGTCTCCCAGACAGGTGGCGAAGAGTCCGATACGCATGGGGCCTCCTCGGGAAATTTATGGTCCGACCATACTAGCCTCAGTCCGAGTGGGGAAGCCTCCGGGCACGCCACGCCCGGTGGACGAAGACGGAACGGCAGCGGGGGCGGTGCACGTGCACCGCCCCCGCTGCCGTTCCGTCTTCGTCCCTGTCCGTCCGCTTCCCGTTCCGCGGCAGGCGTTCCGCCCCTACGGGGCGTCGTTCCCGTCGACCAGCGTGCCGTGCAGACCACGGATGTGTTCCTCGACCAGGTCCGCCGCCTCGCCGCCCCGCCCCTCGCGCACCAGCTCCAGCAGCCGCGCGTGCTGGGCGTTGAGCGCGCCCGCCGTCGCCGGCCAGTCGTCGGTCTCTTCCAGTGCGCGCAGGATGAGCGGGCGGACGGATTCGCGTACCGCTGACGTGAGCGTCGAGGTCAGCGCGTTGCCCGAGCTTCCGGCGATCAGGACGTGGAAGCGTGTGTCGAGGTCGTTGAATTCGGCAACACCCACATCCGGCTCCCCCATGCGCCGGACGAGCTCCCCCGCCGCGTCGAGGTCCTCGGCCCGGGCATGCCGCGCGGCGGCCTCCCAGCTGGACCTCTCCAGGACGACACGCGCCTCGAGCACGTCGTGCAGGCTGTAACTGCCGAGCGCGAAGTGCAGGCGCAGCAGACGCCCGAGCGCGTCGTCCGGGTTGCGCACGATGCGCGCCCCGGAATCAGGGCCCCTGCCTGGCTGGGCGACCAGGACACCGATGGTCTCCAGCACCCTCAGCGCCTCGCGCAGGGCCGACCGGCTGACGCCGAGCACCGGTGCGAGCTCCCGCTCGGGCGGCAGGCGGTCGCCTGCCTTGAGCTCTCCGGCGAAGACCCGCTCCTCGATGGTCTGGAGCACGAGCTCGTGGGTGCGGGACTGCCGTACGGGTTGCCACTCGACGGGCATCCGCTACTCCCTGTTCCGGGCGATACACATGACCCGACTATGTCACACAGGACATGTGGTCGGACCAAAGCCCGGGGTGGCTCAGCGGGGACGCGGCACGCCGCCCCGTCGCCTGCTCCGCTGCGGGTCGAGGAGCTGTCCCGCCATCCCGGCCACGACCAGCCCGGCGGCGATGAGGAGACCGTGACCGATGACGATGCCGGTCACCAGGCCGACCACTCCGACGGTGAGACACAGCCATGCCGGGCCGGGGCGGTGTTCACGCGGAGCGCCCCGGTCCGGGTCGTCGGCGCGTTCGGAGCGGTCATCGCCGAGCCGGTCCTCGATGCCGCGCAGCCGCTCGTCGTAGTGGGGCATGGTGGCTCCCTCCCGAATCGGAACTCTTTCGGTCCGACTCCATGGTCGGCGGGGGCGGGGGTCGCCGGACATCGGGGCTGACACCCATTTTCCAGGGGGTCCGCCATGCAGACGGGGCCGCGGACCGGGAGCGACGACGCGCGGTGCCCTGACCGGCGATAGTGGAGACAGTCGTACCCGTCCCAAGGAGGCCGTGCGGTCTTGTCCCTGTTCTGGCGCATCTTCCTGCTCAACGCCGCGGTGCTGGTCGCCGCCGGGGCCCTGCTCCTGCTCGGCCCGATCACCGTGTCCGCCCCGGTGGTACTGACCGAGGCCCTGATCCTGGCCGGCGGCATGGCCCTGATGCTCGGTGCGAACGCGCTGCTCCTGCGCCTGGGCCTCGCACCGCTGCAACGGGTCACCCGCGCGATGACGACCACAGACCTGCTGAGTCCGCGGCCGCGCCTGGAGGTCTCCGGTGAGGGGGAGGTCGCGGCCCTGATCGAGACGTTCAACAGCATGCTCGACCGGCTGGAGGCCGAACGCGCGACCAGCAGCGCCCGGGCTCTCGGTGCCCAGGAGGCCGAACGGCGCAGGGTGGCACAGGAGTTGCACGACGAGGTGGGCCAGACCCTGACCGCGGTCCTGCTGGAGCTGAAGCGGGTCACCGGTCACGCCCCGGAGCCCCTGCGCGAGGAGCTCGCCCAGGTCCAGGAGATCACCCGCGGCAGTCTCGACGAGATCCGCCGCATCGCGCGCCGGCTGCGTCCCGGGGTGCTGGAGGAGCTGGGGCTGGTCAGCGCCCTGACCGCGCTGACCACCGAGACACCGACACCGAAGGGGCTGACGATCAGACGCCGGATGGAGAAGGACCTGCCGCCGCTCGGCGAGGAGGCCGAGCTCGTCGTCTACCGCATCGCCCAGGAAGCGGTCACGAACACCGTCCGCCACGCCCGGGCCACCCTGCTCGAACTCTCCCTGCGCGGCAGCCCCGACGGGGTGGAGCTGCGTATCCGTGACGACGGCCGGGGCCTCGGGGACGCCACCGAGGGCGCGGGTCTGCGCGGCATGCGTGAACGCGCCCTCCTCATCGGCGCCACGCTCACTCTCGGTAGCGGTGCGACGGGCGGCACCGACGTACGCCTCGACGTGCCCGTACGGAACGGAAGCTCCTGACCATGCCTCACTCGCCCTACGCACCGGGGAAGACCCGCATCCTGCTCGCCGATGACCACGCCCTGGTCCGCCGGGGCGTACGGCTGATCCTCGACGGCGAACCGGACCTCCAGGTCGTCGCCGAGGCGGGCGACGGCGCCGAGGCCATCGAGATGGCGCGCGCCGAGCGGCCCGACCTTGCCGTCCTCGACATCGCGATGCCGCGCCTGACGGGCCTTCAGGCGGCCCGCGAGCTTTCCCGGGTCATGCCGGAGCTGCGCATCCTGATGCTCACCATGTACGACAACGAGCAGTACTTCTTCGAGGCGCTGAAGGCCGGCGCCTCGGGCTTCGTCCTGAAGTCCGTCGCCGACCGGGATCTCGTCGAGGCGTGCCGTGCGGCCATGCGGGACGAACCGTTCCTCTACCCGGGCGCCGTCACAGCCCTCATCCGGAACTACCTGGACCGGGTGAAGGACGGCGGCGACGTCCCTGACCGGGCGATCACCGAGCGCGAGGAGGAGATCCTCAAGCTGGTCGCCGAGGGCCACTCGTCGAAGGAGATCGCGGGCATGCTCGTGATCAGCGTCAAGACGGTCGAGCGTCACCGGGCCAATCTGCTGCAGAAACTGGGGCTCCGCGACCGCTTGGAACTCACCCGCTACGCGATCCGGGCCGGGCTGATCGAGCCGTAGGAGGACCGCGACCGCCGCCCCGCCGCGAGGTCGGTGCGACGGAGCGTGCCGGCCGCCGGAAGTCGCGGGCACGGAACACGTCCGGCAGCGCATGGAGTTGCGCCCGAGGACATGCGAATGACCGCTGCGGCCACGGCCTCCCGGGGACGCGACTACGACCACGCAGTGCGTTTATACGATTCTCACCCGGTGCGCCTACGGTGCTCCTGTGACCCAGACGACCCCGCCCGGCTGGCATCCAGACCCCGGGCACACAGGAATCGGCCCCCTCCAGGAACGCTGGTGGGACGGGAGCCGCTGGACCGACCAGCTCCGGATACCTCCCGCGACGGTCCGGCGCCGTCGCGTACGCATCGGCGCGGGCATCGCCGCCGGCGTCGTCGCACTCGCTGCCGTCGGTGGCGGCGCGTACATGCTGGGCGACAGTTCGGGCGACGGCGCCGACTCCGCGGCCTCGGCGCCCGCACCCTCAGAAAGCCCTCGGCTCCCCGGCGCGCCGGACGGCGGCGGGCAGGACGGCGGCGGGAGCCGGAGCCCCGAACAGCAGATGCCGCAGACGGAGGAGGGCTACGCCACCGACCTGGCCAGCGGGATCAGCATCCCCGTACCCGACGGCTGGACCGGTCAGTCCGGGCCGATCGGCGCCGGGGTGTCGACCGGCGAGCACGCCTGCCCGGGCGACGAGGCCGAGAAGTGTGTGCGCGCAGGAGTGTCCTCCGCACCGGCTCAGGCCCTGGAGATCGAGGCGACCACGGCGAGGGCCGCCGCGGAGGCCGACATCAGGACGAACGCCGAGGAGTCGTACGGCGAGAAGGTCTACGGCGGCATCACGTCGCACGAGGAGCTCAAGTCCGAGGCGGTGACGGTCGCCGGGCAGAAGGGCTACCTGGTGCGCTGGAAGGTGGTGACGAAGGACGGCGACGACGGATACGTCGAGTCGCTCGCGTTCCCCTCCCCCAACGCCAAGGACATGCTGGTGGTTGTCCGTTCCGGCTTCGACATCAACGCCGAGGCTCCCGAACTCTCGGTCCTGGACGACATCACCAAGGGCATCAAGAAGGCGGAGGGAGCCGGCTCCGGTACCGGCGAGACCGCCTGAGGCACCCGATCACGCCCCCGAGGCCGCACCGGACCCTTCCGGTGCGGCCTCGGGGGCG
>NZ_MAPV01000149.1 GCF_001700505.1 Streptomyces mutomycini | reverse complement strand
CGGCCGGTGTGGACCACCTGGGCGCGTGCGGCCAGGGTGCGGCCGCTCGCCGGGCGGACGTACTGGATGGAGAAGCCACCGGTCAGCACGGCGGGCCCGAGCGTCGTCCCGGCCGCGAAGGTGAGCGCGTTGTCGGCCGCGTAGGACAGCACCCCGCCGTGCAGGAAGCCGTTCTGCTGGGTGAGCTCCTCGCGCACGTCGATCTCGAGGACTGCCTCGCCGTCCCCGAACTCCGTGATCCTCGCTCCGACGAGCCCGCTGAACGGCTGGCTGTCGAGAACCTGCTGTGCTGTGTCCACCGAGAGTTCAGTCATGGCCCCCACCCCACATCATGAGCACACCGGGAGACGGCGCACCCCAGGGAGACGCTCCACCATGATCGCGGCGGACTCGGTCAGGAGGTGACGTCGGCGCGGCGGCGCCCCCACGCCGTGCCCGCCAGCACGAGCACCCCGCCGAGCACTCCCAGGGCGCCCAGGCGCTCGCCCCCGATCGCGATGCCGACGGCCGCGGCCCAGAGGGGTTCCGTGCCGAGCAGCAGGCTGACCCGGAACGGCGAGGTGCGGCGTACCGACCACATCTGCACGAAGAACGCGAACAGCGTGCAGAACACGGACAGGAACAGCAGCCCCGCCCACTCGGTGGCGCCGAAGTCCGCAGCCACCGTCCAGGGCGCAGGCCCTGTGCCGGGTACGGCGGCCAGTACGGCGAAGACCGCGACGGCACTGCCGAGCTGCACCGTGGTCAGGGAGAGCGAGTCGGAGTCCTGGACCGCCTTGATCCGCGCCATCGCCAGGACGTGGACCGTACGGGCGAGAGCGGCGAGCAGCATCAGGAGATCGCCCGCCGAGGGGCTGGTGAAACCGCCGCCCTGGGTCAGCAGCAGCACACCGGCGACCGAGAGGCCCGCCGCCGCGAGGAAGGCCGCCGGCGGCCGGACCCGGGTCACGGCCGCATCGGCCAGCGGGGTGAAGATCATCGTGAGGCTGATGATGAGCCCCGCGTTGGTCGCCGACGTGTGCACGACTCCGTACGTCTCGAGCAGGAAGATCCCGCTGAGCACGAGTCCCAGCAGGCCCGCGCCCCGCCACTGCGCGCCGCTCAGCGCCCGCAGCCCGCGCCACCCCGCGACCACCAGCGCGGGCAGCACGATCGCGAAGCGGAGCACGAGGACGGCGATGACGGTGTGCGTCGTGGTGACGCCCTTGGCCGCGAGGTAGCTGGCCCCCCAGACTGCGGCGACGAGCAGGAGCGGCAGGTCGGTGACCCATGCGCGGCGGGTCGGGGCGAGCGCGGGCAGGACGGCAGAGGACACCTGGTTCTCCTGGTTCTCCACAGCGGGAACGATGTGGAGACCTCGCCGGCTCACACGGGGAGCGATCACCGTACCGAACGGCCGCCCCCCTCGGGAACCTCTGTCCAGAGGGTGACTCGGCCACGTGTTCGCGGGGGTCCTCACCGGGGGAAGCGGCCCCACGGCCGTACCGGATCCTCCTAGAATGTCGGCCCTGGGACGCTCGGACACACGGAGTTGGCACATGGGTGGAGCGCGGCTGGACGGACGGGTCGAGCGGGGGAACCAGACCAGGCAACTGGTGCTGGGGCGCGCGGTCCACGTCGCCTCGACCGAGGGACTGGAGGGCCTGTCGCTCGGCCGGCTGGCCACGGAGCTGAAGCTGAGCAAGAGCGGTGTGTTCGCCCTCTTCGGCTCCAAGGAGGAGCTGCAGCTCGCCACGGTGCGCGCCGCGGTGAACGTCTTCGTCGAGCACGTGCTGACACCGACCAGGGCGGCTCGGCCCGGTCTGGGCCGCGTCTGGCGGATGTGCGAGAGCTGGCTCACCTACTCGCAGCGCCGGGTGTTCAGCGGCGGCTGTTTCTTCTACGCGACCATCGCCGAGTTCGACTCCAGGGAGGGCAGGGTGCACGACGCGCTGGCCTCCACGCAGACGGGCTGGGTCACCTTCGTGGAGGAGACCGTCGAGGAGGCCAGGGTGCGGGGCGAGCTGGCCGCGGACACGGACGTCTCGCAACTGGCCTTCGAACTCATCGCGTTCATGGAGCTGGCCAACGCAGAGTCGGTACTACACAGCAACACCCCCGGCTACACCAAGGCGGCGCGGGCCATCCTGGGGCGGCTGCGCGCCTCGGCCACGGACGGTTCGGCACTGCCTCCGGCCCCCTGAGACCGGCTCCTCTCACACGCCGGGGTCGAAGGTCCCGAACCGAGCGCGGCCCGTCGGCCGGTAGGTGTGGATCGCGATGCCGCTCCCGGTGATCCGTGTGTCGGTCAGCTCGAAGGCCGTCGGCTGCCCGCCGTCGGGGAAGAGCCGCCTGCCGCTGCCCAGGTAGACGGGGTGGACGAGCAGGTTGATCTCGTCGATCAGGTCGTGCGCCATGAGGGACTGTGCCAGGGTTCCGCTGCCGTGGATCTGCAGCTCCCCCTCCTCCGTGCGCTCCTTCAGGCGTGCGACCTCGGCAGGCACGTCACCCGGGACGACGGTGGTGTTCTCCCACTCCGGGTCCTTCAGGGTCGTGGAGACGACATGCTTGGGCAGGGCGTTGAGACGGGACGCGATCGGGTCCTCCGGATCGGTGACCCTGGGCCAGTAGGACGAGAAGATGTCGTACGTGCGCCGCCCGAGCAGATAGGCACCCGAGCGGTCGAAGACCTCATTGACGAAGGCCCCCATGTCGTCGTCCGCGAACGGCACCATCCAGCCCCCGTACCCGAACCCGCCGGTGGTGTCCTCATCGGGCCCGCCGGGTGCCTGCATCACGCCGTCGAGGGACACGAACGTGGTGAGAGTCAGCTTCGCCATGGCCCCGCTCCTCCGTATCGCTGTCGCCGTGGATCCCGGCGGCCGGGTGCTTCCACCCGTACAGACCCCACTGTCGGACGAAACCCACCGGTACGCCTGGTCGTCAGGCACCGGCTACCGCCCGGCGGCCGCACCCGGCCGCGTCGCGCGCCCCGCCCGGCGGCCCGTCCTACGCTGGTGGGGACCGTACGCGAACGAAGTGGGAGACCATGAGCAGGACACCGCCCCCGGTCCGTAACCTCCACGACGGCAGCACCGTCCCCGCGGTGGGCCTCGGCACCTGGCCGCTCGACGACGAGGCCGCCGAGAAGGCCGTCGCCGGTGCGCTGGGGCTCGGCTACCGGCTCGTGGACACCGCGCTGAACTACGGGAACGAGACCGGCACCGGCCGCGGGATCGCCCGCTCCGGGGTACCCAGGCAGGAGCTCTTCGTCACCACCAAGGTCCCCGGCCGCCACCACGGCTACGAGCAGACGCTGGCCTCCTTCGAGGAGTCGCGGAGCAATCTGGGACTGGAGTACGTCGACCTGTACCTCATCCACTGGCCACTGCCCCGGGTGGACAGGTACGTCGACACCTGGAAGGCGATGATCAAGCTCCGCGAGGACGGTCTCGTACGCTCCATCGGCGTATCCAACTTCACGGCGGAGCACCTGGACCGGCTGGAGCGGGAGACGGGTGTGCTGCCCGTGGTGAACCAGGTCGAGATGCATCCGCTGCTCCCGCAGGAGGAGCTGCGGGCGGTACACACCGCGAAGGGCATCGTCACGGAGAGCTGGAGTCCGCTGGCCCGGGGGCGCCAGGTGCTTCGGACCCCGGAGGTGATCGCCGCCGCCGAGGCCCACGGGGTGACACCGGGACAGGTCGTGCTGCGGTGGCACACCCAGCTGGGGGCGGTGCCGATCCCGAAGTCCGCCGATCCCGGGCGCCAGCGGGAGAACCTCGACCTGTTCGGCTTCGAGCTGACCCAGCAGGAGCTGGACCGGATCGGTGCCCGGCCGTCGCACCGCTTCGGCGGGGACCCCGATACACACGAGGAGTTCTGACGGCGACGGTCACCGGTGGGCGGGCGGCAGGTGACCGGTCGATGCGGGCCGGGGTCACCGGTTGCGCGGGGTGACCTCCGACATCCGGGACCAGTCGTCGCCGGGCACCTCGACGTTGACGATCTCGGGGACCTCGCTGACGAGCTCCGACATGGTGTCGATCGCGGCCTTGAAGTGCTCGGAGTTCACATGCGCCTCGCCCGCCTCCTGCGAGGCGAACGCCTCCAGCAGGACGAACTGGTCCGGGTTCTCGACGCTGTAGGACCAGTCGAAGAAGAGGTTGCCCGGCTCCTGGCGGGTGGCGAGGGTGAACTCCTCGACGGCCGGGAGCCAGTTGTCCCGCTCGGCGGTGCGCACGGTGAACTTGACGGCGATGAAGATCATGGCGACTCCTGGTCGGGACGGCGGCGTCGCGACCAGGTTCCCATATCCCCACCGGGCAGGTGTGAACCGGCACACCTGCCCCTGGACCGCGAGCGGCACGCGGGAAGCGGAGGCTACCCGCCGAGCGTTTCGTGGCGGGCTGCCAGCCGTGCCGCGCCCTCCTCGGTCAGCGTGCCGAAGAGCCGCAGCCGGGAGATCCCGCCGTCCGGGAAGATGTCGATCCGGACATGCGTGCCACGCACCGGCTCCGGCAGGACGAAGCGGTGGTTCGTGTCGGGCTGGAGCCTGGTGCGGGGCAGGACCACCGCGTATTCTCCCCCCTCGCCGTCACTGACCGAGATCGTGGCCCAGCCGGCCGCGTTGCCCTTGAGGCAGGCGGTGTCGATCTCGACGGCACGGATCTCCGACTGCCCGGCCAGACGGTAGCGGATCCAGTCGTTGCCCTTGTCGCGCCGGCGGCGGGTCTCCCAGCCGTCGTCCATCTTCCGCGAGCGGCCCGGCGCGATGGTGTTGGTGGCCGGGGAGTAGAAGCGGTCGGAGGCGTCCTCGACCTCGCCGCCGTTCTCCAGGGCCACCAGGTCGAACGTACCGAGGGCGGCCAGCCACACCGGGTCGGGGGCCACGACGCCGTGGACGCGCAGGCGGGCTATGCCGCCGTCGGGGTGCTGGTTGACCCGCAGATGGGTGAAGCGCCGCTCCTCGTGGACCGCGAAGCCGTTGGCCGCATGGCCGCCGACTGCCGTACGGGGGACGAGCGTTGTCCACTTCACATCGGGTGCGAGGAGGTCCTCGGGGGACGGGGAGCCGGGCAGCGAGGCCGCCTCGACGGAGACCGACTGCGGGTAGTTGCCGCGGAAGTGCGCGGTGTCGACGACCAGCCCGCGCACCACGCCGGGTACACCGAGGCGTACGAGCGCCCAGTCGTGGTCCTCGTCGGTGGGGTGCGGCTCGGTGGCGCTCGTACCGCGCCTGCGGCGGGTCTCCCACCCGTCCATGATCTTGCCCTTGTGCCCGAAGCGCTCGGGGTCGAATTCCGCGGGCTCCGGCTTGAGCAGGTTCTCGCGCTCGGCGAAGAACTCGTCGTTGGCGGCGATGACGCCACCGCCGAGGCGCCGGTCGGCGAGGTCCACGAGATGAGTGAAGGAGAAGTCGGCGGTGCGGTAGTCGGCGTACGGGTCGCCTCCCCCGTACGGGTTCGCGTCGCCGGTGAAGTGCGGTGTCGCCGTCATGGTCACTGGTTCCTTTCGAGGAGTCGGCCGGTGGGTTCGGCGAGTACGCCGTCGGCCGCGATCCGTGTGCCGCGCAGCCAGGTGGACTTGACGACGCCGTGCAGGGTCTTCCCCGCGTAGGCGGTGACCCGGTTGCGGTGGAGGAGTCCGGCAGGGTCGACGGTGAAGGTCTCGTCGGGGGCGAGGACCGCGAAGTCCGCATCCCGTCCGGCCTCGATGGCGCCCTTGCGGGTGAGTCCGGCGAGTCCGGCGGGTGCGGCGGACATCCAGCGGGCCACGTCGTCCAGGGTGTGGCCGCGCCGGCGTGCCTCGGTCCAGACGGCGGGCAGGCCCAGCTGCAGGGAGGAGATCCCGCCCCAGGCGGAGGCGAAGTCGGGGGTCTTGAGGTCGGCGGTGCAGGGCGAGTGGTCGGAGACGATGCAGTCGATCGTGCCGTCGGCGAGCCCGGCCCAGAGCGCGTCCTGGTTGGCGGCCTCCCGGATGGGCGGGCAGCACTTGAACTCCGTCGCCCCGTCCGGGACTTCCTCGGCGGTCAGGGTGAGGAAGTGCGGGCAGGACTCGACGGTGACGCGTACGCCCTCACGCCGGGCGGCGGCGATCAGCGGCAGCGCGTCGCTCGAGGAGAGGTGCAGGACGTGGACGCGCGCGTTCAGCCGCCCGGCGTGGGCGATGAGGCCCTCGATCGCGGCGTTCTCGGCGTCACGCGGACGGGACGCGAGGAAGTCGGCGTACTTCTCCCCGCTCCGCTGCGGGGCGTCGGCCAGGTGGTGCGGATCCTCTGCGTGCACGATCAGCAGGCCGCCGAAGCCGGCGATCTCCGCCATGGAGCGTGCCAACTGCTCCTGGTCCAGCTCGGGGAACTCCTCGACACCCGAGGGCGAGAGGAAGCACTTGAAGCCGAACACCCCGGCCTCGTGCAGCGGACGCAGGTCCTTCGTGTTGGACGGGATCGCACCGCCCCAGAAGCCGGTGTCGATGTGCGCCTTGGGGCCGGCCACCTGCTGCTTGACGCGCAGGTGTTCGACCGTGGTGGTCGGCGGGAGGGAGTTGAGCGGCATGTCGAGCAGGGTGGTGATGCCGCCCGCCGCCGCAGCGCGGGTGGCGGTCCAGAACCCCTCCCACTCGGTGCGGCCGGGATCGTTCACATGGACATGGGTGTCGACGAGCCCCGGCAGCAGGACGTCGTCGCCGAAGTCCTCGACGCGGGCGCCGCCCGGCACCTCGGTGTCGTACGGCAGGACCGCCTCGATCTCCCCGCCGGCGACGAGGACCGCTGCCGCGCGGGTCCCTCCGGGGGTGACGACGCGCGTCGAGCGGAGTACCAGCTTCACGTCCACACCGGGCACCTGTGCTCCTCACGCAGAATTCAACGATTTGTTGAAGGAGTCTTCACTCGGGGAAGCGGCCCGTCAAGACCCCTCCTCCCCGGTGCGGCTGCCAGTGGACCACGCACCGGGCCGCTCGGAGATTTCCACGAAGTAAAAGTTCATTTTCGACAGGCGGAACGTAGAATGAGCCAGGAGCGGCACCACCGCGCTTGGCGCCGAACGCGGGCCGGACCGCCGACACCAGGACAAAACAGGTCCTGACCGGCAAGGACGCCGCACCGGGAGCAGTGGGCCGATCGGGAGCAGCCCGGTAGGCTGCTGCCTTGCCTCCGCTTCGAAAGGACCGTTGACGTGCCGCCGTCCCACGCCAGCACATCCGACTCCAAGCCCGCCGGTCCCAGCGGCGGCGTGCAGTCCCTCGAGCGCGCCTTCGATCTGCTGGAGCGCATGGCGGACGCCGGGGGCGAGGTCGGGCTCAGCGAACTCTCCGCGAGCAGCGGACTCCCCCTCCCGACCATCCACCGCCTGATGCGCACCCTCGTCGTGTGCGGCTACGTGCGGCAGCAGCCCAACCGCCGTTACGCGCTGGGCCCGCGTCTGATCCGCCTCGGCGAGTCCGCCGCCCGGCTGCTGGGCACCTGGGCACGGCCGTATCTCCAGCGGCTGGTCGAGGAGACCGGCGAGACGGCGAACATGGCGCTGCTCGACGGGGACGAGATCGTCTACGTCGCCCAGGTGCCGTCGAAGCACTCGATGCGGATGTTCACCGAGGTGGGCCGCCGGGTGCTCCCCCACTCCACGGGCGTGGGCAAGGCCCTGCTCGCACACACCCCGGCGGACGAGGTCCGGGCGCTGCTGGCCCGGACGGGCATGCCCGCGGCCACCGAGAAGACGATCACGACGCCGGACGGCTTCCTGGACGCACTCGAGCAGGTGCGCCGGGCGGGTTACGCGGTGGACGACAACGAGCAGGAGATCGGGGTCCGCTGCCTCGCCGTGTCGGTGCCCGACTCCCCCACCTCGGCCGCCATCTCCATCTCCGGTCCGGCGGGACGGGTGACGGAGGCGGCGACGGAGCGGATCGTGCCGATCCTCCAGCAGACCGCGAAGGAGCTGTCCGAGGCGCTGGCGAGCAGCGGGCCGGCCTCCTGACGGCTGAGCGGTCAGGCCGGGGCTGGTGCCGTCAGGCGGCCGTCCTCCATCGTCACCGTCCCGTCAACGCGGTCCAGATGCGCCAGGTCGTGAGTGACCAGGACCGTGGCCGTCGACCGTTCGCGGGTCAGTCCGGCCAGCAGTTCCAGGACCGCGGCCCCCCGTTCGTGGTCGAGCGCGCTGGTCGGTTCGTCGACGAGCAGCACCGCCGGCTCGTTCATCAGGGACCGTGCGATGTTGATCCGCTGGCGCTGGCCGCCGGACAGCTGGTGCGGCCTGCGGTCCGCCTTGTCGGCCAGACCGACCGCGTCCAGGAGCTCCAGCGCGCGTACCCGGGCGGCACGCGGCGACCCGCCGGACAGATGTGTCATCACCTGCACCTGCTCCACCGCGGTGAGTGACGGCAGCAGGTTCGGCTGCTGGAAGACGATGCCGATGCGCTCCCTGCGCAGTGCGGCCTTCTCCGCGCGCGTGAGCCCCGCGGTGTCCGTGCCCGCCACGACGACCCTCCCGCCGTCCGGGGTGACCAGCGTGGCCGCGACGGCGAGCAGGCTGGATTTACCGGAACCGGATGGTCCGACGACCGCGGTGAGCGTGCCGGCGGGGACGTCCAGGGAGATCCGGTCCAGGGCGGTGAGCCGGGTGTCGCCGTCGGGATAGGTGAGGGTGACATCGGTGAGGGTGAGGGTCATCGGACGCTCCCGAGTGCGGTGAGGGGGTCGACGGCGGTGATCCGCCGGATGGACAGCGCGGCCCCGAGCGCGCCGAGGGTGATCATGACGGCGGCGGGCGCCAGGACCGTCGAGGCGTCCAGGACGAACGGCACGGCCCCGTCCCCTCCTCCGACGAGCGCGCCGATGCCCGTGGCGAGCGCGGTGCCCGCCCCGGTGCCGGCGGCGAGCATCACGACGGCCTGTCCGAGGGCGTCCCGCAGCAGGTACGGCGTGGAGGCACCCAGCGCCTTGAGCACGGCGACGTCGCCGCTGCGCTGGATGGTCCAGACGGTGAAGAAGGCGCCGACGACCAGCGCGGAGATGGCGAAGAGGAAGCCCCGCATGAGCTGGAGCGAGCCGTTCTCGGCCTGGTAGGAGCCGATCGCGGTGAGGGATTCGTCCAGTGTCAGGGTGCGGGTGTCCGCCGCCCCGTCACCGGCCGCCAGGTCCGCTCCGTGCGTCGTCAGCGCGATCACGGTGGCCTGCTCCCCGGTACCGCTGATGCGCTGCCAGTCGTCGAGCGAGGTCCACACCACCGGGGTGTGGCTGTACGAGGCGTCGCCCGCGACCGCGTCGACGGTCACCTCGGCGCCGCCCAGCCGGACGGTGTCACCGGCGCCCGCACCGAGGTCGTCGGCGGCCTGCAGGGAGAGCACCACCCGGCCCGCTGCCACCGTCCCGGGTGCGAGGTCCCCGGCCGGCCGGACACCGAACGCCGAGACCGCGGCCCTGCGGTCGCCGGCGGCGGCGTCCAGCGTCCGGATCCCGAGAGGTTCGGCGGCGGTGACCCCTGGCAGGGCTGCCCAGGTGCGCCAGGCGCTCTCCTCGACGGCGGAATCGGTGAACGACACCGCCCGGTCGTCCGGCGGGGCCGCGAACGCGAGGCGGTCGGTGTCCAGCCCCGTGACGGCCGAGGTGTTCTCCCTGGCCAGCCCCGCCGTCAGGCCGGACAGCAGCCCCACGAGCAGCGTGATCAGCACCACGACCGTACCCATGAGCGCGAACCGGCCCCGGGCGAATCTGAGATCTCTCCATGCGACGAACATGATTCCAGGCTCGGGCCCAGGACCCGCGAGGACATCGCGCGCCGGACGGGGTGGACATCAACCTTTCGGTTGACCGCCGCCGCGGCTGTCGCCTCTACGCTGGAACGACCATGAATCCGCGCGCGCACACCCACGTCACCACCGCGCTGCGGCTCTGTCTGCACGCGCTGCTGCTGGGGCTGCTGGCACTCGCAGCGGCCGGGGCGATGGACGACACCGCGGTGGTCCTCCTGGCGGGGGTCATGGCCGTCCTCTACGGCGCAGGCGCGCTGGCCCCCGTCGTACAGCCGCACACCCGGGCAGCCGCGGTCTGGCTCGCCGCGCTGGGCGCGGTGTGGCTGGCCCTGCTCGCCCTGTCGCCCGGCGCCCTGTGGGTGGCCTTCCCGCTGTACTTCCTGCAGCTGCACCTGCTTCCGACGCGGTGGGGGCTGCCCGCCGTGGTGGTCACCGCGGCCGCCGCCATCACGGGCTTCGTGCTGCACGGCCAGGAGATCACGCCGGGTACGTTCATCGGGCCGCTGCTCGGGGCGGCGGTCGCCGTGGCGACCGTACTCGGATACGACGCGCTGTTCCTGGAGAGCGAACGGCGGCGCGAGCTCATCGAGGAGCTGGTCTCCACCCGGGCCGAGCTCGCCGACGCGGAGCGCACCGCGGGCACCCTGGCCGAGCGGGAGCGGCTGGCCCGCGAGATCCACGACACCCTCGCACAGGGCCTGTCCAGCATCCAGCTCCTGCTGCGGGCCGCCGAGCACACGCTCCCGGCGGACGCGCCGGCCACCGCCCATGTGCGCCGGGCACGTGAGGCGGCCCAGGACAATCTCGCCGAGGCCCGCCGCTTCGTACGGGCGCTGAGTCCACCGGATCTGGAGGACGGCTCGCTGGCGGCGGCCCTGTCCCGGCTGTCGTCGCGCACGTCGGCGCCGGATCTCACCGTGCATTTCGCCGTCAGCGGCACTCCGGTGGAGCTGCCGACCCCGTACGAGGTGGCGTTGCTCCGTACCGCGCAGTCCGCGCTGGCCAACACGGTGCGGCACTCGGGGGCGCGGCGCGCCGAGATCACCCTCAGCTTCATGGAGACGTCGGTGTCTCTGGACGTGGTGGACGACGGTTCCGGTTTCGACCCGGAGTCATCGGCCGGGATGCGGCGGAGGCCGGACAGCGGAGGCTTCGGTCTGCCCGCGATGCGGGTCCGGGCGCTTTCACTGGGCGGCACACTGAGTGTGGAGTCGGCGCCTGGACAGGGCACGGCGCTGGCGGTCACCCTGCCGCTTCCCCTCGCGGACGGAGAGGACACCCCCGCATGACCGGCCCGATCAGGCTGCTGCTCGCCGACGACCACCCGGTGGTCCGGGCGGGCCTGCGTGCCGTCCTGGACACCGAACCCGACTTCGAGGTCGTCGCCGAGGCCGCCACCGCCGAGCGGGCCGTGGCCCTCGCCGCGACCGGCGCCTTCGATGTCGTCCTGATGGATCTGCAGTTCGGCGCGGGGATGCACGGATCGGAAGCCACCGCCGCGATCACGGCGGCGGCGGGCGCGCCCCGGGTGCTGATCCTCACCACCTACGAGTCGGACGCGGACATCCTGGCCGCCGTCGAGGCGGGGGCCGGCGGCTACCTGCTCAAGGACGCACCTCCCCAGGAGCTGGCGGCTGCGGTACGCACGGCGGCGGCCGGCCGCTCGGCACTCGCCCCCGCCGTCGCCCACCGTCTGATGGACCGGATGCGCACCCCCGCCCAGTCCCTGACCAAACGCGAGCTGGAAGTCCTCCAGCTGGTCGGTGAGGGGCTGTCGAACCAGCAGATCAGCAAGCGGCTGTTCCTGAGCCAGGCGACGGTGAAGTCCCATCTGGTCCACATCTACGCCAAGCTGGGCGTCGACTCACGCACCTCGGCGGTCGCGGCGGCGACCGCACGCCGGCTGATCCGCCGCTGACCTCACGGCCGGTGCCGGGGCTCCCCGAAGAGCTCCACGGCGATCCGTACGTCACGCAGGCGGGGCGCCAGCGCGCTGACCGAGCCGATCGCCCCCGCGACCAGCAGCAGCGAGCGGCGCAGCCGAAGGACCTCGGGCCTGCCGCCGACCGCCATGGCGTCCAGCGCGGCCAGCTCGTCCTCGGCTATGCCCCGGTCCGGGAACTCGGCGGGGTGTCCGGCGAGTTCGCGGCGGAGCCGGGAGACAGCCGTACGCAGCTCCGTCACCCTCGGGTCCTCACCGCTTCCGGTCAACCGCTCCTGCCCCACACTTCGCAACAAAGCACTCCCCCTCGCACAGCCGTCCGCCGGTGTGTCGACCTGGCCGCGGGCAGTGGTCAAGTGCCCGGAGCCGTCGTCGGACCGGTGCCGGCGAAGGTGGTGTGCGCCACCGTGCCGACAAGGAACGAGAGTACCCCCGAGGGGTGACAGTCATTCCGCCGATGCGGGCGCCGCAGTGGTATTCAGGGCACATGTCTCAGACACAACGGATCCCCGTGGTCGCCGGGGTACTGCTCGCCGCCGGGGGCGGCCGTCGACTCGGCGGACGGCCGAAGGCACTGCTGGAGCACCGCGGCCGCCCCCTGGTCGAGCACGCGGTGCGGGCACTGCGCAACGGCGGGTGCGGCCCGGTGCACGTCGTGCTGGGTGCCGCGGCCGACGAGGTGCGGGCCCTGGCGGACCTCTCGGCGTGCACGGTGACGGTGAACCCGTCCTGGGAGGAGGGCATGAGTTCCTCGCTCCGGGCGGGGCTGGGCGCCCTCGCCGGATCGGACGCGGACGCCGCCCTCGTGCTGCTGGTGGACCAGCCGGGCATCGGGGCGGAGGCCGTGGCCCGGGTCCGCTCGGCTTACCGGTCCCGGACCGCCCTGGCCGCCGCCTCGTACGACGGGGAGCGCGGCCACCCCGTGCTGTTCGGGGCCGACCGGTGGGAGGGAGTCGCGGAGGGTGCGGTGGGCGACCAGGGCGCCCGGGCGTACCTGCGGGCACACCGCGATGCGATCACGCTCGTCGAGTGCTCCGACGTGGCCAGGGCGCACGACATCGACACGACGGAGGACCTGAGGCATCTGGAGTGAACGGACCGTGCCGGAACCGGCACTCCGCGCCAGGAACGCGGCGCGTCTGTCGAGCCGGAGAGTCTCGACATCAACAAACCATTGAACTTCCACCATGAGGAAACTAATATCCACTGATCAGAAGCCCATGGTTCCGCTTCCGGTCATCGGCGGTACCCGTGGCCGTATCTCGGAGCCCTGGCACCCCGTGCCGTCCCGGGCGACCCGGCGGCCGTGGGTGCCGCCGCACCATCCGCTGAAGGAGTGACAGCTCATGTCCGCACCAGCGCCGTCCCCGCTGGCCATCGTCGATGCCGAGCCCCTGCCGAGGCAGGACGAGGTCCTGACCGATGCGGCCCTCGCGTTCGTGGCCGAGCTGCACCGGCGGTTCACGCCCCGGCGTGACGAGCTCCTCGCCCGCCGCGGAGAGCGCCGCGCCGAGATCGCCCGCACCTCCACACTGGACTTCCTGCCGGAGACGGAAGCGGTCCGTGCGGACGACACCTGGAAGGTCGCCCCGGCCCCGGCCGCGCTGGACGACCGCCGGGTGGAGATCACCGGTCCGACCGACCGCAAGATGACCGTCAACGCCCTGAACTCGGGCGCCAGGGTCTGGCTCGCCGACTTCGAGGACGCGTCCGCCCCCACGTGGGAGAACGTGATCACCGGCCAGCTCAACCTGATCGACGCGTACACCCGGAACATCGACTTCACCGACCCGAACTCCGGCAAGTCGTACGCCCTCAAGCCCGCCGGGGAGCTCGCGACCGTCGTCACGCGACCGCGCGGCTGGCACCTCGACGAGCGTCACCTCCAGCTCGACGGCACCCCGGTGCCCGGCGCGCTGGTCGACTTCGGCCTCTACTTCTTCCACAACGCGCAGCGCCTGATCGACCTCGGCAAGGGCCCGTACTTCTACCTGCCGAAGACGGAGTCGCACCTGGAGGCCCGCCTCTGGAACGAGATCTTCGTCTTCGCCCAGGACTACGCTGGCATCCCGCAGGGCACGGTCCGCGCGACGGTCCTGATCGAGACGATCACCGCCGCGTACGAGATGGAGGAGATCCTCTACGAGCTCCGCGACCACGCATCCGGGCTGAACGCGGGCCGCTGGGACTACCTCTTCTCCATCGTCAAGAACTTCCGTGACGGCGGCTCGAAGTTCGTCCTGCCGGACCGCAACCTGGTGACGATGACCGCCCCGTTCATGCGCGCCTACACCGAACTCCTGGTCCGCACCTGCCACAAGCGCGGCGCGCACGCCATCGGCGGTATGGCGGCCTTCATCCCCTCGCGCCGTGACGCCGAGGTCAACAAGGTCGCCTTCGAGAAGGTCAAGGCCGACAAGGACCGCGAGGCCGGCGACGGCTTCGACGGCTCCTGGGTGGCCCACCCGGACCTGGTGCCCATCGCGATGGCCTCCTTCGACGCGGTCCTCGGCGAGAAGCCGAACCAGAAGGACCGCCTGCGCGAGGACGTCTCGGTGGCGGCGGGCGACCTGATCGCCATCGACACCCTGGACGCGAAGCCCTCCTACGACGGGCTGCGCAACGCCGTCGCGGTCGGCATCCGTTACATCGAGGCGTGGCTGCGGGGCATGGGCGCGGTCGCCATCTTCAACCTGATGGAGGACGCGGCCACCGCGGAGATCTCGCGCTCGCAGATCTGGCAGTGGATCAACGCGGACGTGGTCTTCGAGAACGGCGAACACGCCACCGCGGACCTGGCCCGCAGGATCGCCGCCGAGGAACTGGCGGCGATCCGCGCGGAGACCGGCGACGAGGCCTTCGAGACCGGCAAGTGGCAGCAGGCCCACGACCTGCTGCTCCAGGTCTCACTGGACCAGGACTACGCGGACTTCCTGACACTGCCGGCGTACGAGCAGCTGCGCTGAGCCGTGCACGACGAGACGCCGCACCCCACGGATCACGCGCCGGGGTGCGGCGTTTCCGCCTGTCCCACAGGCCGGTCGGACCCGTCGGGCCCCGGCAACGCATCCCTCGCGTACCCCGCACGCGCGCATCCGGGAGAATGGGCGCGTGCGCTACCAGATCCTCGGCCCCGCCCGAGCCTTCCGCGAGGACGGAACCCCTGTCACCGTCGGCGGGGCCCGGCTGCGCGCGCTGCTCACCGCACTCGCCCTGCGGCCCGGGCACAGCATCCCGGTGCCGCTCCTCGTCGACGCGGTGTGGGTGGACGCGCCCCCCGCCGACGCGGCGGGCGCCCTTCACGCACTGGTCGGGCGGCTGCGAAGAGCCCTCGGTCCCGGAACGGTGACCTCGGCCGACGGCGGGTACGCGCTGTGCGCCGCCCCGTCGGACATCGACGCCCACCGTTTCGAGCAGTTGGCCCGCGACGGCACCCGCCTCCTCGCCGCGGGCGACGCGGCCGCCGCCCTCGCACTCCTCGACGAAGCCCTCGCTCTGTGGCCCGGCGGGCCCGCCCTCGCCGACCTGCCCGAGCACAGCACCGAGGCAGGCAGGCTCGGCACCCGGCTGTTCGAGACCCGTCGTGGACGGCTCGGTGCGCTGACGGCGCTCGGACGGGCCGAGGAGGCACTGCCCGAGCTGATGGCCCTGTGCGACGAACACCCCCTGGACGAACCCTTGCAGGCTCTGCGGCTGCGCGCCCTGAGGGCCACCGGCCGTACGGCTGAGGCGCTCGACGCGTACGAGACGCTGCGCCGTGACCTGGCCGACCGCCTGGGCGCCGATCCCGGCGACGAGCTGCGCTCTCTGCACGGCGAGTTGCTCGCTCCACCCGGCCAGGAGGCGGCTTCCGAGGAGCCCGCGGGGCCAGGGGGGAAGCTCCGGGCACGCCTGACCAGCTTCGTCGGCCGGCAGGACGACATCGCGTCCATCGGGGCCGACCTCGTGCGCGCACGGCTGGTCACCCTCCTCGGACCGGGAGGCGCCGGTAAGACGCGTCTCTCCATGGAGGCCGCCGAGGCGGCCGACGCCGGCCGGCGCTGGCCGGACGGTGTGTGGCTGGCGGAACTGGCGCCCGTGGAAGACCCGTCGACGGTTCCCGAGGTCGTACTCACCGCTCTCGGGGCCCGTCAGACCGTGCTGCCCGGCGCGAAGACGGAGGAACTGCGCGCCGTCGACCGCGGCACCGGAGACGCACCGCTGGTCCGGCTGACCGAGCACTGCGGCGGACGCAGGATGCTCCTGCTGCTCGACAACTGCGAGCACGTCGTGGACGCCGCGGCCCGGCTCACCGAGGAGGTACTGGCCCGTTGCCCCGGGGTGACCGTCCTGGCCACCAGCCGTGAACCCCTCGGGGTTCCGGGTGAGGTCCTGCGCCCGGTGGAGCCGCTGCCCGGCCCGATGGCCCTGCGGCTCTTCACCGAACGCGGCGTCGCCGCACGGCCCGGTTTCCGGCCCGAGGACGATCCGGAGGCCGCCGCCGAGATCTGCCGCCGGCTGGACGGACTCCCCCTCGCCATCGAGCTGGCCGCCGCCCGGCTGCGGATACTCACCCCCCGGCAGATCGCGGACCGGCTCGACGACCGCTTCCTGCTCCTCACCGGCGGAGCCAGGACCGTACTGCCCCGGCAGCAGACCCTGCGTGCGGTCGTGGACTGGTCCTGGGACCTGCTCGGCGCCGAGGAGCGCGCGGTCCTGTGCGCGCTGTCCGTG
The DNA here is from genome assembly GCF_001700505.1 of Streptomyces mutomycini. Classification (GTDB taxonomy): domain Bacteria; phylum Actinomycetota; class Actinomycetes; order Streptomycetales; family Streptomycetaceae; genus Streptomyces; species Streptomyces mutomycini. The sequence goes on along the minus strand of NZ_MAPV01000149.1, from coordinate 4,798 downwards.
TTCGCGGGCGACTGCGACCTGCCGGCGGTCGAAGCGGTGTGCGGAGCGGGCGCCCTCGGTCTGCTCGGCTCACTCGTCGACAAGTCGCTGGTCGTGGCGTCCGCTCCGACCGCCTCCGGGACGGGCATGCGCTACCGGCTGCTGGAGACGATCGGTGAATACGCCGCGGAGCGGCTGGACGAGTCCGGGAGACGGCCCGGGGTGGAGCGCCGTCACCTCGTCCATTTCCGGGAACTGGCCCGCCGAACCAACCCGTTGCTGCGCGGGGACGGACAACGGGCGGCGATCGCGGTCTTCGAGAACGAGTACGAGAACCTCCGGGCAGCACTGCGCCGTGCGGTGGCCGCAGCGGACGAACACGAGGCGCTCTGTCTTGTCCACACCCTCGCCTGGTACTGGCAGATCCGTGACCTGCGGGCCGACGCCAGGCACTGGTCCGGAGCCGTCGCCGCGCTCGGACCCGACCCGTTCGCCGCACCGGCGGTGCCCGCTCCTCCGCTGCACGCACGGTGCACCGACGCCCCGCCGCCGATGCCCCCGGATCTGCTCGTCGAGGCGCGGCGCGGCGTGCGGCTCATCCATCTCGCCTCCATGAGCCACGAGCTCGACAGGTGGACCATGCCCGAGGCGGTGGAGTACTGCGGCCGGATCGTGGAGGTCTACTGGCCGGGTGTACCGCAGACCTGCCGCACACCGGGGGTGCTGTGGATCCACGCCGTCATGCTGACGGGCGAGCCGGGCCGCCTGCTGCAGCTCGTCGACCGGGCCGTCGAAGCCTGCCGCTCACTGGGTGACGACTGGGACCTGGCCTCCGCCCTGCAACTGCGGGCGAACATGCTGGCCAACCGGGGCGACAAGACCGGTGAGGCGGCACGGGACGCCGACGAGAGCCTGGCCCTGTTCACCCGGCTCGGCGATTCCTGGGGCGCGGCGGAGGCACTCTCCGTCCGGGGCGAGTCCTATGAGCGCGTCGGTGACAACGCCGGCGCGGCGAAGGACTTCCGCGCCGCGATCCGTCACGCCCAACAACTGGGTGCGCTCTCCCAGGTTGCGGTGCTGAAGACCCGGCTGGCCGGCGTCCTGACGGAACCGGGGCAGGACGCGGAGGCCGAAGCGGTGCTGCGTGAGGTCCTCGCGGAGGCCGACCGGCACAGTCACATGGTCGAGCCCGCCGCGCGGATGACCTTGGCCGTATGGCTGAACCGCACGGGCCGGACCGATGAGGCGCGCGCCGAACTGGAGCGGCTGCTGGGGACGTTCCGCTACTCCAGCCTCGCGACGTTCGAAGGACTCGTACACGGACTGCTGGCCTGGACGGCCAACCTGGACGGGCGTTACGCCGACGCGCTCGACCGGGCGCGGGAGGCGCTGGACCGGGCGCGGGACCCGCTGGGTGCGCTGGTCGCACCGCAGATGCCGGCGGTGCACCTGATGACCATGGCCCGCGCGCTGGCGGGGCTGGGGGGCACGGTCCGGGTCGCGAACGCCGCGCGGCTGCTGGGGGCGGCCGACGCGCTGCTGCCCCCGGGATACTCTCCCGCCGCGCAGGAGCGCACCTCGCACGAGGACGCCGAGGCAGCGGTCCGTACCGGTCTGACGGACGCCGCCTACGAACTGCTGTACGCCGAAGGAGGCCGCCTCACGGTGGATGAGGCAGCCTCCCTCTCGGCCCTCTGAACCGGCCGGTGGCCGGTGGCCCGGGCTCAGGTGCTCCGGCGGAACTTCGCCACGGCGAGCGGTGCGGTGATCAGGGTGATCGCCCCCGCCCAGGCCAGGGTCATGCCCGCGGCGTGGGCGACCGGCCCACCACTGATCAGGCCTCGTGCCGCGTCCGCGAGGTTGGACAGCGGGTTGTAGTCCGTGAACGCCTGCAGCCAGCCCGGCATCGAGGACGGCGGTGCGAAGATCGAGGATCCGAACTGCAGCGGCATGAGCACCATCATCGCCATGCCCTGAACGGCCTGCGTGGTCCTCATGGTGAGCCCCAGCAGGATGAAGATCCACATCAGTGACGAGCCGAACGCCGCAGAGAGGCCCACGGATGCGAGCAGCGCGAGCACCGAGGTCTTGATCTCCAGCCCGAGCGCGAACCCGACACCCAGCAGGATGGTGATGGCGATCAGCATCCTGCCGAGTTCGACCACGATCTTCGCGATCAGTACCGAGGACCGGGCGATCGGCATCGTCCGGAACCGGTCCATGCTGCCCGTGCGGAAGTCGTCGTTGACGCCGCTGCCGACCGCCATCGCGACGTTCATGCCCAGCATCGCCATGAGGCCGGGCACCACGTAGTTGACGTACGAGTCGCTGTCGCCTCCCAGCGACTGGCCGACCGAGCCACCGAAGACGAACACGAACAGGAGGGTGAAGACGACCGGCATCAGCACGACGTCGAGCATCGACTCGGGGTCCTGCTTGATCTGCATGACGTTGCGCCGGGTGAAGGCGCCGATGTGCCTGAGGTTCGCCCGCAGGCCGATCCGGTTCCGTCCGGCGGCGCCGTCTTTCTCCGCATGCTTGGAATGCGACGGCGGAGCGGTGGACGGAGACGGTGAAAACGTCGCTGTGCTCATGCCGCGACCTCCTCGGGAAGGGTGTCGGACGCACGGTCCGCGGGCTCGTCGGACGGGACGGAGGTGGACTTCTGTCCGGTGATGGCCAGGAACACCTCGTCCAGGCTCGGCAGGTGGGTGCCGATGTGCGAGATGCCGAAGCCGCGTGTGCCCAGCAGGGTGATCACGGACGTCAGATGCTCGTCGTGGAGGATCGGGACGTAGAGCAGGCATTCCTCCACGGCGGCATGCGCGCCGGCGATCCCGTCGAGCCCGGACTGGGCGACCGCCCGCTGCATGGCGGACAGCTGTGACGGATCGGACGGCCTGATCTTGAGCGTCCGGCCGCCGACCTTGGCCTTCAACTCGTCCACCCCGCCGGTGGCGACGACCTTGCCCCGGTCGATGACCGCCAGCTCGCTCGCGAGTTGCTCCGCCTCCTCCATGTACTGGGTGGTGAGCAGGACGGTGACGCCCTCGCCCACCATCCGCTGGACCTCCGCCCATACCTCCTTGCGCGTACGGGGGTCGAGGCCGGTGGTCGGCTCGTCCAGGTAGAGGACCGCGGGCTGCCCGATCATGGAGGCCGCGAGGTCCAGCCGACGCCGCATGCCCCCGGAGTACTGCATGGCGGGCCGCTTCGCGGCTTCAGTCAGGGAGAATCGTTCCAGCATCTCCTCTGCGCGGCGCCGGGCGTCCTTGCGGGACAGGTCGAGCAGCCGCCCGATCATGTAGAGGTTCTCCCACCCGGACAGCTTCCCGTCCACCGAGGCGTACTGCCCGGTCAGGCCGATGATGCGGCGCAGCCGGCGGGGGTCGTTCACCACGTCGCACCCGGCGACCAGCGCGGTGCCCGCGTCGGGCAGCTCCAGGGTGGACAGGCAGCGGACCAGCGTAGTCTTGCCGGCGCCGTTGGGGCCCAGGACTCCGAGGACGGTGCCTTCGGAGACATCCAGGTCGACGCCGTCCAGCGCTTTGGTCCCGCCGTAGTGCTTGACCAGTCCCCGCACCCGGATGGCGGGCGGGCCGGCCTCGGGGCTCGTGTCGATTCGCGTCATGCCGTCATGGGACCAAGCTCCACCGACATGCGTCCGACAGGATTCCGACAGGTGGCCGACGGCCGATACCGGCAGGGTCGTCACGGCTGGCAGGAGCCGGTGCGGCGGTCACTGCCCGGGCGGCGCGTCGAGCCGGAAGAAGGTGCGGTAGAGGTCGAGTTGGTGGTCGAGCATGTGGGCGCCGTGATGGATGGGGTGGCCCAGCGCGGCAGCGGCCTTCAGCAGGGCGGTCTCCCTCGGCTTCATGATCACGTCCGCCACCACGCATCGCGGAGGGAGGCCCCGCACGGAGAACGGCTGCGGATCGTCCGGCCGCATGCCCAGCGGGGTCGCGTTGACCACGATGTCCGCTTCCCCCAGTGGGGGGTCCGCCTCGCCCGTCGCGCGGCCCGGCCAGTGCTCCTCCAGGCGTGCGACGAGTTCGCGGAGCCTGGCCGCGTCCGGGTCGCAGACCGTCAGATGTGCGGCGCCGGCCGCAAGGAGTGCTGCCGCTATCGCGCTGCCCGCACCACCGGCCCCCATCAGGACGATCCGCCGGCCTCCGGGGAGATGGCCTGCTTCGGTCAGCCCGCGGACGAAGCCTGCGCCGTCGAAGTTCTCTCCGCTCCAACGGCCGTCCGGCTCGCGGCGCAGCGCGTTGACGGCTCCGGCCACCTCGGCTGCCGGGCTCACCTCGTCCGCGAGGCGCAGGGCCGCCGCCTTGTGCGGGATGGTGACGAGGATGCCGTCCAGGTTCTTCATCCGTGTGAGCCCGTGGAGGACTCCGGCGAAGGCGTCGGGTTCCACGTGTACGGGGAACAGCACCGCGTCGATGCCGAGGCGGGCGAACAGGGGATTCAGGAGCGACGGCGCCCGGACCTGTTCGACGGGCGCCCCGAGGACGGCGTAGAGGCGCGTGCTGCCTGAGATCGGCACCGGCCCGGAGAGATCGGGAACTACGAGTTCCATTTCTAGCCTTCTGTGAGTTGGTCGACCCCTAGCGAAAGGTTAGGGGTTGTGCCCGATCGTCGGCGGCGGGAAGGGTGACGGGGGCATTCGGCCGGCCGCGATCTCGCTCCGGCCCGTGACTCGAAAGGATGTCAGGTGACCGCGCATCTCACCGACCCCAGCCTGTGGATCCGGCGCTTCCACCCCTCCGAGAACGCCAGGGCCAGGCTCGTGTGCCTCCCGCACGCCGGAGGGTCCGCG
>NZ_MAPV01000148.1 GCF_001700505.1 Streptomyces mutomycini | reverse complement strand
GAACCGGAACCGGAACCGGAATCGGCTCAGGCTCCGGTGGGGGAGCCTGCTGCGGCCGCGGTGGAATCGCCCGACGCGATGCAGGCGCCTCGGGCGGTGGAGGACGAGGACGTCCCGGTTGATCTCGGGCCCGCACTGGACGCGATGGCCGGGCTGAATCGGGCGCCCCGCCCGGAGGCGCAGACTCCGTGGCTGGACCTGGGCCTTGACCCGGACCTGGACCTGGACCCGGTGCTGGTCAGGACTTCGGAACCCGTGGACCTGGGCCCGGACCCGGACCCGGACCCGGACCCGGACCCGGACCCGGACCCGGGTCCGGACCCGGTGTCGGCGATCGGTTCGGAGCCGCCGGGCCCGGAGCCGATGGCCGGTCTCCGGCCGGTTCGGGAGGCGGCCGCGGCTGTGGTCACGCAGGCACCTGCTCGCGAGGACTCGGAGGCGGCCGACGGCATGGATTCCGGCGCGGCCACCCAGGCGGAGACGGAGCCGCCGGTCGCCGCCGACAGCGGAACGGAATCGGAAACGGAACACACCCCGGTGGACCGGGGGAGCGAGCCCGGCGGGCAGCCGGAGTTCCGGAAGCCAGGGCCCGATGGTGTCCGGCCGCCCGACGGGGAGGCGGCGCTCGCCGTCGGGACCGTGGACCCGGTCGCCCGGTGGGGCGCCGGGCGGCGGCGCCCCGTCATCACGACCGAGACCACCGCGCCCATCCCCGTGCACCTGCTCTTCCGGGGGGACGGCCACGGCGGCGGGCCCGCCGGTGCGGGTGGCACCGCAGCGGGACCCGGCGCCGTACGGCCCGGTGCTCCCCGTCCACCGTCGCCCCGATCCCCGCGGGCGCAGGGCCCGGCCCGGCCCGCGCCCCTCGCCGATCCCCGGCTCGCCGAGCGGCCCGGGCCCGTACTGCCGGGCTGGGCCGCGCTGCTGACCGCGGCGGCCGGGGCCGCCGCCGGGACCGCCGTGCTGTGGTGGCAGGGCGCGGTGCCCGCCGGCGTGACCGCCCGCCTCGGCCTGGGGGTCCGCCCGTACGACGGCATCGGCACCGGGGCGTGGGCCCTGCTCGGGCTGACGGCGGCCGTGATGCTGCTCGCACTCTGCGGCCTCGGGCGGGGCCGGGCCGGACACGCCTCGGTGCTGACGCTCTTCGGCGGCTACCGGGGCAGCGTCCGTCGCACCGGTCTCCTCTGGATCTCCCCGCTCCTGCGGCGCCGCCGTGTCGACGTGCGCCTGCGGCACTGGCGCAGTGAGCCGCTGCGTGCCGTGGACGCGAGCGGTACCGCGCTGCGAGCCGTCGTCCTCGTCGTGTGGCGGGTGAAGGACACCGTGCGGGCCGCGCTGGGTGTCGCGGACCACGAGCGGTATCTGCGCGACCAGGTGGAGGCGGCGCTGGCCCGGGTGCTCTCGCAGCTGCCCGCCGACGCCTTCCACGAGGACACCCACACGCTGCGCGACGCGGAGGCGGTGGGCGACGCGCTGACCCGGATGGTGAAGGCGGACTGTGTGCCCGTGGGGATCGAGGTGTACTCCGCGCAGCCGACCGGGATCGAGTACGCACCCGAGGTCGCGGCGGCGATGCAGCGGTGCCGGGTGGCGGCGATCGACGCGAAGCACCGGGACGGAGTCCTCACCTCCCTGGTCGACGCGGTCGACGACACGGTCGGCCGGCTGACCGCGCGCGGGATCGTAGAGCTCGACGCCTACGAACACAAGGCACTGGTCAGGGATCTGACGGTGGCTTTCTACACCGGCCGGAGCGGAGGGGAGGGGGCCTGACCCCTCGGTCGCACCCCCCGGTCGCACCCTCCGGTCGCACGGGAGCACGCGCCGAAACCCGGTCCACATTGGTCTGGACATGTTCATGCCGCGTCAATAATCTGGACTTGGTCTAGACCGCACAGCGACGCGCGCAGTACAGCTCAGATGATCCCCAGAACATCCCCCACGTTCTCGAGGAGCGACACAACATGCGGAAAAGGGCAAGCGCGGCCGTCATCGGCCTGGCGATAGCGGGCGTCTCCATGTTCGCGACCGGCAGTGCCAGCAGCCACGGCTACACGGACTCCCCCATCAGCCGGCAGAAGCTCTGCGCCAACGGCACCGTCACCGGCTGCGGCAACATCCAGTGGGAGCCGCAGAGCGTCGAGGGCCCCAAGGGCTTCCCGGCGGCAGGACCGGCGGACGGCAAGATCTGCTCCGGCGGCAACAGCGGATTCGCTCAGCTCGACGACCCGCGCGGCGGCAACTGGCCCGCCACCCAGGTCACCGCGGGGCAGGGCTACAGCTTCCGCTGGCAGTTCACCGCCCGGCACTCCACAAGTGACTTCCGCTACTACATCACCAAGAACGGCTGGGACTCCACCAAGCCGCTCACCAGGGCAGCCCTGGAATCCCAGCCCTTCATGACGGTGCCCTACGGCAACCAGCAGCCTCCGGCCACCCTCACCCACCAGGGCTCCATGCCGACCCAGAAGACCGGGAAGCACGTGATCCTGGCCGTCTGGAACGTCGCCGACACCACCAACGCGTTCTACGCGTGCTCCGACGTGAAGTTCTGACGGGCTCGGCACCCAGGCACAACGCACAGTGGGCGGTCTCCCCGGAAGGAGACCGCCCACTGTGGTGTCTGTGCGCCGTCAGGGACTCGAACCCCGGACCCGCTGATTAAGAGTCAGCTGCTCTAACCAACTGAGCTAACGGCGCCTGCTGACTCGAAAATAATACCCGGTCCCCAGGGGTGCTGATGACACGTGTCCCGGGGAGTGCCGACAGCACCGCCGGAACGTGCGGACCCGCCCCTGACCTGCGGGCCCGCACCGCACATGTATACCGAGCGAGAGCTCCGCACCGCACCTGTGAGTGGCGCACGCCACAGACCGGGGCCCGGCGGGAGGCGGCTCAGAGTGCCAGTGACAGAAGCACCGGGGCCGCGCGCCGGTTCAGCGTGGCCGCGGCGGCCCGCAGCCGGTGGGCGTGCTCGATCGGGAGGGACAGCGCCAGGCACCCCGCAGCCGACCCCGCCGTCAGCGGAACCGCCGCGCACACCGTGCCCACGGCGTACTCCTGGAGGTCGAGCATCGGGACGGTCGCCGGCTGGCTGTCCAGCTTCGAGAAGAGCACCTTCTCGCTCGTGATCGTCCGCGACGTCAGCCGTGCGATGCGGTGCCGGGACAGGTGGTCGCGGCGGCCGTTCTGGTCGAGCTGGGTCAGCAGGCACTTCCCGATCGCGCTGGCGTGCGCCGCCGAGCGGAAGTCCACCCACTCGTTGACCGCGGGCGTGCGCGGGCCGTCCGCCACCTGCGTCACCCGGATCTCGCCGTCGACGTACCGGCTGACATAGACCGCGGCGCCGACCGAATCCCGCAGCTGCGCCAGGGTCTGCTGGAGCTTCGCCTCGACGGCGCGCCTCCGGGCGGCCCCGGAGCCGAGCTCCAGGAGGGCCGATCCGATGACGTACGCGCCGTCGGCGACCTGCTCGACGTACCCCTCGCGGCGCAGCGTCAGCAGGAGGGGCCGCAGGTGCCCGGTCGGCAGGCCCGTCTCCCGGGAGATCAGGGCCTCGGGAGCCCCGCTGCCATGGGTGGACACGGACTCGAGCACGCGCAACGCGTACTGCACCGAATGGAACGGTGCCTTCGGCTCCGGTTTCAACGCCACGGTTCCCCCTCGGGTCCTCTGTCAGGTCGTGACCGCAAGCTCGATGCCAACGATAGTCGCCAAGTGGCCGATTCGGAGGGGCTGTCGAGGAGTTGAAGGTGCGCCCCGGCTCCAGGAACAGGGGCGCACCCGATCGGCATATGCCAGGGTCATGAGCGTTGTGCCGAAGGCGAGGTCACAGCACCGCGTTGAGGAACTCGCGCGTACGTTCGTGTTCGGGGTCGGTGAATATCTTCTCCGGTGAGCCGGACTCCACGACCCGCCCGGCGTCGAACATCAGGACCTTTTCCGACACGTCCCGGGCGAAGTTCATCTCGTGGGTCACACAGAGCATCGTGATGTCGGTGCTCCTGGCGATGTCGCCCAGCAGATCCAGCACACCGGCCACGAGCTCGGGGTCCAGCGCCGACGTCACCTCGTCGAGCAGCAGGATCTCCGGCCGCATCGCCAGCGCGCGTGCGATGGCGACGCGCTGCTGCTGGCCACCTGAGAGCTGTGAGGGGTGGGCGTCGACCTTGCCGGAGAGCCCGACCAGGTCGAGCAGTTCCCGGGCCCGGGCCTCCGCCTCCTCACGCTCCATCCCCAGGACGTTGACCGGCGCCTCGGTGATGTTCTGAAGGACCTTCATGTTCGGGAAGAGGTTGAACTGCTGGAAGACCATCCCGATCTTCTTCCGGGACGCCCGCAGCTCCTTCTCGCCCGCCGGCTTCAGCGATCCGTCCGGCCTGCGCACGTGGGAGAGCGGCGAGCCGTCCACCCAGATCACACCGTCGCTGACCTTCTCCAGTGTCATCAGGAGCCGCAGGATCGTGGTCTTCCCCGAGCCGCTCGGCCCGATCAGCGTGACGTGCTCGCCGCGCCGTACGGTGAAGTCCAGTTCGTCCAGGACCACATGGTCGCCGTAGCGCTTGACGACCTTGTCGAAGCGGACGAGTGGCTCGACGTCCGTGACCAGGGGGTCACCGGCCGCGTCCGCGATCTTCTTGAGGGGGGCGGGTTCAGTGGCCAAGACGCTTCTCCAGCTTTCTCATCAGCAGCGAGGTGGGGTAGCTCGCGACCAGGAAGACCAGTCCCGCGAGCGTGAATGCCTCGGTGTACGCGAAGTGGTCGGCGCCGTAGCTACGGGCCTCGAAGACCATCTCGTGCACCGTGATCACGGCGAGGAAAGGGGTCTCCTTGAACATCGAGATCGCGTAGTTGCCGAGGGCGGGCAGCACGTTGCGCACCGCCTGCGGCAGGATCACGGCCTGCCAGGTCCGCCGGGGCGGCATGGAGAGCGCCCGGCAGGCCTCCCACTGGCCCTTCGGCACACCGTCGATCCCGGCCCTGTACACCTCGGAGGTGTACGTGGCGTAGTGGATGCCCAGGACCACGATGCCGATGGTCAGCGGCTCCACGGAGGTGAAAAGGGCCGCCGCGCCGACCAGCTGGACCAGCAGCGGCGTGGCACGGACGAACTCCATCACCGCCTTCACCGGCACCGTCACGAACCGGGAGGGCGCACGGCCGGCCACCGCGATGGCGAGCCCGAGCACCGCGGCCAGGAGCGTGCCGAGCACGGTGGCGAGCAGGGTGACCCGGAATCCTTCGAGCAGCAGGGGAAGGACGTCCCCGGCGGCATCCCAGTCGAATGTCTGGTTCACCGGGCACCTCCGGCCGTGGTGACGGCGTCCGCCGTACGGGTCTTGAGCAGGCTGCGCGCACCGGTGTGGAGACCCAGCCGTCGCTTGGCCGACCGCTCCAGCACGTTCATCAGCAGGGTCAGCGCGTAGGCGAGCACGAAGTAGACGGCCAGCAGCAGCAGGTAGGCGGTGAGGGTCTCACCGGTGAGGCTGCGGATGTGTTCGACCGTGGTCATGAAGTCGGCCGCGGAGATCAGCCACAGCAGCGGCGTGCACTTCAGCAACTGGATGAGCAGGTTGGTGAAGGACGGGATCATCTGCACCCAGGCCTGCGGCAGGATCACCCTCCGCATCCGGTGGAACGGCGTCATGTTCAGCGCCACGGCCGCCTCGTACTGCGCGCGGGGGACGGAGTTGACCGCGCCGCGCACGATCTCGGAGCCGTACGCGCCGTAGTTCAGGCCGAAGGCGACCACGCCGCAGAGCAGCGGGGTCAGTTCGTAGCCCGTCAGCTGCGGCATCGCGTAGTAGAGCCAGAACAGCTGGATGTAGAGCGAGGTGCCGCGGAAGAACTCCACGACGGTCCGGGAGACCCCGCGCACCAGCAGCAGCCTGCTGCCCGCGGCCAGGCCGAGGGCGAACGACAGGAGCAGGGCCAGCAGGGAGCCCAGGACGGTGGCCTGGATCGTCACCCACAGGCCCGCGCCGACCTGGGGGAGTTCGTCGAGGAGGGTCGAGAAGAAGTCACTCATACGGTGTGGTCCGCCCTCGTCAGCCCTTGCACAGGTCGGCCGTCTTGAGCGTGGCCGGCGGGATCTCCGTGGCGCCGAAGCCGTACGCCTGCAGCAGTTCCACGTAGCGGGACCTGTCGGAGACGATCTTCTTGAGCTCGCGGTTGAAGGAGTCCCGCAGGTCCTCGTTGCCCTGGCGGAACACCGCGCCGCCCGGGGAGAACTGCTTCGTGCCGTCCAGCTCCGGCACGAAGGCCTCGGTGACCTCGGTGTCCGGGTTGGTCCTGGCCAGCCAGCGCAGTGAGATGCCGGTGAGCAGGAAGGCGTCGATCCGGCCGCCCTTGACGGCGTCCGCGCCGTCCTGCGGCTTCTGCAGCGTCTTGATCTTCCCCTCGGCGATGCCCGCGCCCTTGGCGTACGAGCCCTCGACCGCACCGGACATCACGCCTACGGTGACCCCTGCCGCCTTCGCGGACGCCAGGTCGGTGAGCTTCTTCGGGTTGCCCTTCCTCACCATCAGGGCCGTGGGGGAGATGAACTCCGGTTCGGAGAAAAGTGCGTTGGCGCAGCGCTCCGGCGTGATGGCCATGCCCGCGCTGACCACGTCGTACTTGCCCGCCTGAAGGCCGGGGATGAGGCCGTCCCACTCGGAGAGGGTGGGCTTCAGCTCGTCGACGCCGAGCGCCTTGAATATCTCCCGGTGCAGGGTGGGGGCCTCGCCCTTGAGCTCCTTGCCCTCCATGTAGCCGTACGGGGCCTCGTTGGCGTAGGCGACCCGGACGAAGCCCTGCTTGCGGAGCTTGTCGAGCGCACCCTCGCCGTCCGCGGCGCCGGCGTTCGTCTTGCTGCACGCGGAGAGGAGGCCGGGGACTACGAGGAGACCTCCGACGGCCGCCGTTCGATTGAGGAAGCCCCGACGGGACAGGTGAGGGAAGTCAGCCATGGTTCGCAATCTCCTGGAGAAATCGGGGTGTCGAACAGTCCGGACAGGGTGAGCACCTGCCCGATCCGGGACAGCTATGCAGCAAGCGCTGCCATGTAACCGAACAGTGGCCGGAGGGTGACCTTCCCGTGTCTCGTCATGGGCGGAGGGCGACGGCGGGCGTACGAGGCGTATTCCCGCCAGGCCGCGACGTTATGACGGACCATCATATAAAAGTGTCAGGACGGGATGTCCGTGGAAGGCACGTAACCGCGCTGTATGTCCACCACGTTGGGCAACGGCTCCCCGGCCGCCCAGAGTTCGTACATCGAGACGAACTGCTCGCCCAGCCGGTCCCGCCATCCGGCCGTGTCCCCGCTCATGTGCGGGGAGACCAGCAGGCCGGGCACGTCCCACAGCGGGCTCGACGGGCCCAGCGGCTCCTCCTGGAACACGTCGAGTGCCGCGCCCGCGATCCAGTGCCTGCGCAGCGCGTCGGCCAGAGCGTCCTCGACGACCAGCCGGCCGCGCCCCACGTTGACGAAGTGGGCGCAGGGCTGGAGCAGCCCGAAGAAGCGGGCGTCGAACATCCCGCGCGTCCCGTCCGTGAGCGGGGCCGCGGAGATCACCCAGTCCGCGCCGGCCGCAAGCCGGCCCAGATCCTCGATGCCGTGGATCGTGCGCCGCGCCGTACGCCCGACGAGCGCCACCCGCACACCGAGGCCGTGCAGCAGCCGCATGATCTCCCGGCCGACGGGGCCCGCGCCGACGACCACGGCGCGGCTGCCGGCGAGGCCCCGGGTCTCCCGGTGGCGCCACCGGTGCTGCCGCTGGAGGTCCAGCGTGCGGGGGAGGTCCTTCGCGAAGGCGAGCACCAGTCCCGCGACGTACTCGGCGATCGGCAGCTCGAAGACGCCCCGGGCGTTGGTGACGACGGTCGGTGAGGCGGCCAGATCCGGGCAGAGCAGCCGGTCCACGCCGGCGCTCGCGGTGTGCACCCAGCGGGGGCGCGGCCCGTCGCCGGGCCAGGCCGCGCGGACGGCGTCGGAGGTGAAGTCCCAGACGAGCAGGACGTCCGCGTCGGGCAGCTGCCCGGCCAGCGTCCTCCCGTCCGCGTACCTGATGACGGCCCGGCCGGTCAGCCGGCCCAGGCGCGGCGACGGGTCGGTGTCCAGTACGAGGATCACAGGAGTGCTCATCAGGAATGACCACGCTCGCACCGGGGCACACGCCCGTCAACAGGACCCTTCGGCCTGCGGGAGAAACCGCTGGTCAAACCGGTTGCGGGCGACGGCACGGGGCCACAAGGGGAATAATTGTCCCCGGCAGGGGGAGCGGTGGCGCGAGTGCCGGCACGACTTCCGGACGCACGGGAAGGATGGACATGACGACCGTAGGACTTCTCTACCCGGGCCATGCCGCGGAGGACGACTTCCCGCGGATCGAGGTCATGCTCGACAGCGACATCAGGGTGCCGCTCTTCCACACCGACATCGACGAGGACGCCCGCAGGCCGGAGAACCTCCGCGAGGCGGGCACACCCGACCGCCTGAACGCAGGTGTCGAGGAGCTGCGGCTGGCAGGGGCCGAATCCCTGGTCTGGGCCTGCTCGGGCGGCAGCTTCGCCTATGGCTGGGACGGGTCGCACGAGCAGGCCGCCGGGCTGGCCAGGGCCGCGGGACTCCCCGCGTCCAGCACGTCGATCGGCTTCGTCCAGGCGGTACGCGAGCTGGGGGCGTCCCGGGTCGCCGTCGCCGCGACCTACTCCGAGGACATCGCCGCGCTCTTCGCGGGATTCCTGGAGTCCGGAGGGGTCGGGGTGGCCGCCGTCCGCGGCGGCGGAATCATCACGGCGTCCGAGGCGGCCGCCGCGGACGTGGAGCTCGTGAAGCAGCTGGCCGTGGCCGGGGACCACCCCGACGCCGAGGTGGTGCTGCTCCCGGACAACGCCCTGCACACCGCCGCATACGTGCCGGAGCTGGAGGAACTCCTCGGTAAGCCGGTACTCACCGCCAACCAGGTGGCGGTCTGGGAAGGCCTCCGGCTGACCGACCGCCGCATCTGGGCCCCCACCCTGGGCACCCTGTTCGCCACCCGCGAGCCCCCGCTCGGCGCCACCGAGCCCCGGGGCATCGAGGTGCGGGAGTAGGCGCCGCGGGCACGGAGGCCGCGGGAACGACCACGCTGCGGGAACGACCACGCTGCGGGAATAAGCGGAGCCATCCTCCTGTTGGCACCCTCCGGTACACAGACGCAGCACCGGAGAGGCCGAACACGTGGACGAGAACCGAGGCGACCAGATTCGCGGCACAGCGGGCGGGACGGCCTCCGTTCCCCTTTCCGTGCTCGACCTGGTGACCGTGGGCCAGGGCCGCACGGCGACCCAGGCCCTGCGCACCAGCGTCGACATCGCCAAGCTCGCCGAGAGCCGCGGATTCCACCGCTACTGGGTCGCCGAGCACCACTCCATGCCCGGTGTGGCCTCCTCGTCCCCCGCCGTGATCCTCGCGCATCTGGCCGCCCACACCGGGCGCATCCGGCTCGGCTCCGGCGGGGTGATGCTGCCCAACCACGCCCCCCTGGTGATCGCCGAGCAGTTCGGCACCCTGGAGGCGATGGCCCCCGGCCGGATCGACCTCGGCCTCGGCCGGGCCCCCGGCACGGACGGTGCCACCGCGGCCGCACTGCGCCGCACGGACCGGTTGAACGAGGGCGCCGACGATTTTCCGCAGCAGCTCGCCGAGCTGACCCGTTTCCTCGACGACGACTTCCCGGACGGGCACCCCTACGCCCGTATCCACGCCGTTCCCGGACCGGTGCAGGCCACCTCGCCCGGCGGCGTCCAGTCACCGGCCCGGCCGCCCGTCTGGCTGCTGGGCTCCTCCGGTTTCAGCGCCCGGCTGGCCGGAGTCCTCGGTCTGCCCTTCGCCTTCGCCCACCACTTCTCGGCCCGGAACACCGTGCCGGCCCTGGACCTGTACCGGGAGTCCTTCAAGCCCTCCGCCGTGCTCGACGCCCCCTACGCCCTCATCGGGGTCGCGGCACTGGCCGCCGACGACGAGCGCGAGGCCAGGCGCCAGGTGCTCACCGGCGCCCTGTCCATGGTCCGGCTGCGCACCGGGCGCCCGGGCCTCGTGCCGAGCCCCGAGGAGGCGGAGGCGTACGACTTCAGCCCCATGGAGCGCGAGTTCGTCGACGGCTGGCTGAAGGACATCGTCCACGGCACGGCGGACGAGGTCCGCAGCGGCCTTGACGACCTGGCCAAGCGCACCGGCGCGGACGAGCTGATGATCACGGCCAACGCACACGGCGGCGAGGCCCGGCTGCGCTCGTACGAGCTCATCGCGGACGCGTACGGACTGCCCACGGCCTGACCGGTCAGCTCTGCGGATGCGCGAGCGCACCCGGCCGGTCCTCCGGAGGCCGGGTGCCGGTCAGCCCTCCGGCGTCCGGGTGCCGATCAGCTCGGCGATCCGCTCCGGGGCCACCGCCCGGGAGTACAGCCACCCCTGCCCGGTGTCACAGCCGATCCGGCGCAGCCGCTCCGCCTGGCCCGAGGTCTCCACGCACTCCGCGGTGACCGTCAGGCCCAGGCGGTGCGCCAGCTGCACCATGGCCTCGACGATCGTCTCGTCGGCCGGGCTGGGGTGCGCGCCGTCCTCGTAGCGGAAACCGCGTACGAAGGAGCCGTCCAGCTTCAGCACGGACACGGGCAGCCGGCTCAGATAGGCGAGGTTGGAGTAACCCGTGCCGAAGTCGTCGATCGCGATGCGGACGCCCATGTCGCTGAGCGCGTGAAGCACCTGGAGCGGCCGGCCGGACGAGCCCATCACCGCTGATTCGGTCAACTCCAGTTGCAGAAGCCTCGGTTCGAGGCCGGTCTCGGCGAGGATCGCCGCCACGTCGGCGACCAGATCGGAGTCCCACAGCTGCCGCACGGCGACGTTGACGCTGATGAACAGTGCGGTCTCGTCCGGGTGTTCCAGCTGCCAGCGGCGGGCCTGCAGGCAGGCCGCGCGCAGCACCCAACGGCCGAGCTGGACGATCGCGCCGTCCTCCTCGGCGATCGGGACGAACCGGCTCGGTGCCAGCAGCCCGAACCGTGGGTGGTTCCACCGGACCAGGGCCTCCACACCCCGTACGACCTCGTCGGCCATGCCGACCAGCGGCTGGTACTCCAACGTGAACTCCCCGCGTTCGACGGCGGGGCGGAGCGTGGAGGAGAGTGCCTGGCGGGTCATCCGGTGTGCGTTGCGCTCGGGGTCGAAGAGGGTCCAGCGGGCCCGGCCGTCCTCCTTCGCCCAGTAGAGCGTGGTGTCGGCCGCCTGCATCAGGGCGGTGGCCGACGTGCCGGCCGACGGCCGCTCCACCACCCCGATCGAGGCGGAGACCGACAGCCGGTGCCCGGACACCTCGAACGGCCGCTGCAGAGCGGTCAGCACCGAATGTGCGAGGCCCGTGAGCTGAGGCGTACCCGATGAGTCCTCGACCAGGATCGCGAACTCGTCCCCGCCGAGCCGTGCCACCAGATGGCCGCCCGTGCGGTGGCCTTCGGCCTCCGCGCAGTCGGTGAGCCGCCCGGCGACGGCGGCGAGCAGCCGGTCGCCGGTCTGGTGCCCCAGAGTGTCGTTGACCGCCTTGAAACCGTCGACGTCCAGGTAGCAGAGGCCGATCCGGCTCTGCCGGTGCGACGACCCGTCCGGGGGCGGGGTCTCCAGCGCTGCCGAGAGCCGCTCGAGGAACAGCGTGCGGTTGGGCAGCCGGGTCACGGGATCGTGCGTCCGCAGATGGTGCAGCCGCTCCCGCAGTTCGCGCCGGTCGCTGACGTCGGTGACGGACAGCAGGACGCGGTCGGTGTCGGCGGCGGTGTCGCCCATCGGTACGACGGTGACCTCGGCCCACAGCGGCCGGCCGTCGGCGTGCTTGAGCTGCCGGGCGCACCGGAACCGCGGGCGGGTGCCGCGCAGAACCTCGGTGTACGAGCGCCGGGCCGGGGTGTCCGGGCCCAGGCCGGCGAGGTCGGCCGCGAGCCGGCCGGCCAGGGACGCGGGGTCGGCGCCGATCAGTCCGCCCAGCGCGTCGTTCGCCCTGACGATCCGGCCGCGGCGGTCGACGACGGCCATCGGGAGAGCGGCCGAGGCGAACGCGGCGCGGTAGTCGCGCAGCTCGGAGAGCCCCGTCCCCGGATGATCACGGTGGGTGACCTCCGGCGGGCTGGCGTCGGGGACCGTGCCCGTCCCGGGCGTCGGCCCTTCGGGGGTTCCGCTCACCGCTCGCTCCCGCTGTGCAGATCGTCGTGAACAGGTGTGGCCGGGCAGGGGGGCGTGGAGCGGAGCGCCGCGCGAGAGGCGGGAACCACGCAGGAAAACGAGGTGAAGCATAGAGGGTGGCGCACCGCCCGTTCCAGCGCGGCCGTCGTTTCGGACACGCGGCACGCGCATGGCCCACGCCCGGCCCGCGCCCGCTCCGCACAGGCCACCCCAGTGCGATTTGGCAGCAGATGACAAATTTTGAGCCGATCTGGTTGATCAGGGTTTCCGAGTGAGCGATTGTGACTCTCTGTGAGAGTGGTGATTCATTGCCGCGTGATCGGTCACGGCTCCCGCTGACCCGTGTGGGGCAGCACAACAGGGCGTGCGCCGCAGAACCGGCACAGGGTGAGGGGGGAGTCCCGCATTCGCCACCCGGAGGTAGATGTGCCGCGTCAGCACGGACCCGGGGGGCCGGAGAGGCCGAGACTGCGCAGTGCGGCGGCCGCCCTCACCTCGCTCCTTGCGCTCGCCGCCACCGGGCTCGTCGCCGGGCCCGCCGTGGGGGCCTCGCGCGACGCGGGACCGTGTGCCCTGCCCAGGACCGGGGCGCACCACTCCCTCGGCCTCGACACCTGGAACAACGCCTACCCGCGCCCCGACCGCGGCCTCGACGCGGTCATGGTCTTCCTCTCCTTCCCCGACGCCGAGCCCGTCGTGTCCCCCGAGGTGCTCGCCGCCGACTACTTCCCCTCCACCACCCGCTTCTTCCAGCGCGCCTCGTACGGGAGGTTCACCCTGCGCGCCCACCCGCAGCGGCAGTGGACCCGCATGCCGCACCCCTCCAGCCGGTACGGGATACAGCGCGACTGGGGCTCGGAGCGGCGCGGCGCCTACCTGCGGGACGCGATCGAGGCTGCCGACGAGCAGACCGACTTCTCGGCGTACGACATCGTCTACCTCGTCGCCGACCCCGACGCCCCCGGTGTCGACTCCGACGCCACCAAGGTCGTCAACTTCGACCGGCCGCTGAGCGCCGACGGTACGGACATCAAGCGCGTGGTCACCGTCTTCGAGGAGCACCCGCCGGACCGGAACGTCCTGGCACACGAGACCGGACACGTCTTCGACCTGGCTGACCTCTACCACCGGCCGGAGGACGGGAAAGGCGACTGGGACACCTACGTCGGCGACTGGGACGTGATGGGCAGCCAGTTCGGACTGTCCCCCGACCTCTTCGGCTGGCACAAGTGGAAGCTCGGCTGGCTCGGGGACCAGGAGGTCGTCTGCGTACAGGGTGCCGCCGACCTCACCCTGGAACCCATGGCCGAGGTACCCGTGCGCGGTGCGTCCATCGGGACCCGGCTCGCGGTCATCAGGACCGGCACGGACAGCGCGCTGGCCATCGAGGCCCGCAGTGCCACGGGCAACGACCGGACGACCTGCACCGAGGGCGTGCTCGTCTACCGCGTCCACAACGCGACGCCCTCCGGCGGCGGGCCGGTCGAGGTCCTGGACACCCACCCCGAGTCCCACGCCTGCTGGGACCGCTCGGTCTACCCGCCCCTCGCGGACGCCCCGCTCCGGGAGGGTGAGCGCTACACCGTGCCGGGCGAACGCATCCGCATCGAGGTCGCCGACCGCACCCGGTCGGGAGCCTGGACCGTCCGGGTCACCACCGGGGTCTGACCTGCGGGGACGCGCCGACGCAAGGAAGCCCCCTCGCTTCCGCGAGGGGGCTTCCTTGGTGTCTGTGCGCCGTCAGGGACTCGAACCCCGGACCCGCTGATTAAGAGTCAGCTGCTCTAACCAACTGAGCTAACGGCGCCTGGTGACGTCGTAGACATTAGCACCCGGATCGGCGGGAGGAAAAATCGAATTCCCGGTGGTCGACGGGGCCGCCGACCTGCCCACCCGCACACAGGCCCACAGCAGCACGTCCGGGCCGGGCAGCCAGGGATCACGGGTGTCCGGGGCGACCAGCCAGCGGGGCCCGCCGGCGCCCGCGCCGCCGGTCAGAGGCGGGACGGTGACCGCGTCCCCCGTGCCGTGGCAGAGCACGGGCGGCAGGGCGCCCCGGTGCCCACGGCTGCCGCCGGCCGAGCCCGTTCCCCACTCCTCCCAGGCCAGCAGGGACGGCAGCCGCTGGGCCGTGCCCGGCGCGGCGAAGAGCAGCATCCGGCCCCGGTGCGTGGCCACCGGACCCGATCCCGGCCCCTCCGCCCAGAGCTGCTCCAGCATGCGCCTGCCGAACAGGGCGGGGACGTTCACGATGTCGAACGAGGAGCCGCACGGCAGCACGCCGGGGGAGCCGGGACGTGCCTCCCACTGCGACAGCGTGCTGCGCGGGTAGGCCGAGGCGCCCGCCAGCCACGCCGCTCCGGAGGCCGTGACCCGGGCGGCCCGGTTGTCGGCGCCGTCCCGCAGCAGGGCGAAGATGTCGACACCGCGGTGCGGGGCGGCGCCGGTCCGCAGGGTCG
>NZ_MAPV01000147.1 GCF_001700505.1 Streptomyces mutomycini | reverse complement strand
CCAGGTCGACGACGGCCACCGCCCATCTCGACGCGCGGTGGCCGTCGTCGACCTGGAGGCATTCGACGCCAACGCCGACGACCTGGTGCGCCGGGCGGGCGGGAAGCCGATCCGGGTGGCCAGCAAGTCGGTGCGCTGCCGCGCCCTGCTGGAACGGGTCCTGGCGCGCCCCGGTTTCGCCGGGATCATGTCGTTCACGCTGGCGGAGTCGCTGTGGCTGGTCCGGGCCGGTTTCGACGACGTACTGCTGGCCTATCCGTCGGCCGACCGGTCCGCGTACGCCGAACTGGCCGCCGATCCCGAACTCGCCGCGGCCGTGACGGTGATGGTGGACGACTCCGCGCAGCTGGAGCTGATCGACGCGGCGCGGGCCGGTGGCACCGAGGAGATCCGGGTCTGCCTGGAGCTGGACACCTCGCTTCGGCTGCTCGGCGGCCGGGTCAGGGTCGGCGCGCTGCGCTCGCCGCTCCGCTCCCCCGGCCGGCTGGCGGAGCTGGCACGCTCGGTGGAGCGCAGGCCCGGCTTCCGGCTGGTGGGCCTGATGGCGTACGAGGGCCATGTCGCCGGGGTGGGCGACTCGGTGGCCGGCCGGCCGCTCCGGTCGCGTGCGGTCCGGCTGATGCAGGCGGCGGCGCGCAGGGAGCTGGCGGCCCGGCGCGCGGAGGTGGTGCGTGCGGTCCGCGCGGTGGCACCCGGCCTGGAGTTCGTGAACGGGGGCGGGACCGGCAGCGTGCAGCACACCGCCGCGGAGGCCGCCGTGACCGAGATCGCCGCGGGGTCCGGGCTCTACGTACCGAGGCTGTTCGACAACTACACCTCCTTCACGGGCCGTCCGGCGGCGCTGTTCGCACAGCCGGTGGTGCGGCGGCCGGGTGTGGGGGTGGTGACGGTGCTCGGCGGCGGCTATCCGGCGTCCGGGGCGGCGGGCGCGGACCGGCTGCCGGTGCCGTATCTGCCCGAAGGGCTGCGCTACGACCCGCAGGAGGGCCCCGGCGAGGTCCAGACACCGCTGCTCGGGGCCCCCGCGGACGATCTGCTGATCGGCGACAAGGTGTGGTTCCGGCACGCCAAGGCCGGTGAACTGTGCGAGCGCTTCGACGAACTGCGGCTGATCGAGGGGGACCGGATCACCGCCACCGTGCCGACGTACCGCGGTGAGGGCCGCACCTTCCTCTAGGACACCGCCGGACGTCAGTCCAGCGGTGTCACGTACGCACCCGAGATCCCTCCGTCGACGAGGAAGTCGGTGGCGTTGACGAACGAGGAGTCGTCGCTCGCCAGGAAGGCGACCGCCGCCGCGATCTCCGTCGCCTCGGCGAACCGGCCGACGGGGATGTGCACCAGCCTGCGGGCGGCGCGTTCCGGGTCCGTGGCGAACAGCTCCTGGAGCAGCGGGGTGTTGACCGGCCCGGGGCACAGGGCGTTGACCCGGATCCCCTCGCGGGCGAACTGCACCCCGAGTTCGCGGGACAGTGCGAGGACGCCGCCCTTGGACGCGGTGTAGGAGATCTGGGAGGTCGCGGCGCCCATCCGCGCCACGAAGGACGCGGTGTTGATGATCGAGCCGCGGCCCTGGCGCCGCATGTAGGGGAGGGCGGCCTTGCAGCAGAGGTAGACGGAGGTGAGGTTGACGTCCTGGACGCGCTTCCACGCCTCCAGCCCGGTCGTGAGGATGGAGTCGTCGTCGGGCGGTGAGATACCGGCGTTGTTGAAGGCGATGTCGACGGAGCCGTAGGTGTCGTCCGCCGCCGCGAAGAGTGCTTCGACCTGGTCGGGGTCGGTGACGTCGACGGCCACGAAGGTGCCTCCCGCCTCCTCGGCGGCGGCCCTGCCGGCGGTCTCGTCGATGTCGCCGCAGACGACGTGGGCTCCTTCCGAGGCCAGCCGGCGTGCGGTGGCGAGGCCGATGCCGCTGCCCGCGCCGGTGATGACGGCGGTGCGGCCGGTCAGGCGGCGGCAGATGTTCCCGGAGTCGGTGGTCATGTTCGCTCAGGCCTCCGTGCCGATGAAGACGTTCTTGGTTTCGGTGAAGGCCGCGAGGGCGTCGGGCCCCAGTTCGCGGCCGAGCCCGGACTGTTTGTACCCGCCGAACGGGGTCCAGTAGCGGACGGCGGAGTGGGAGTTGACGGAGAGGTTCCCGGCCCGTACCGCCTGGGAGACCCGCAGGGCGCGGCCCACGTCCCGGGTCCAGATCGAGCCGGCCAGCCCGTGGTCCGTGGCGTCGGCCAGCCGGACGGCGTCGTCCTCGTCCTCGAAGGGCAGCACGACGGCGACGGGGCCGAAGACCTCCTCGGTGGCGACGGGGGCGTCGGGAGCGACCCCGGTGAGGACGGTCGGGGGGAACCAGAAGCCGGGGCCCGTGGGGGCACTGCCCCGGATGCCGTCCGCGCTCTCGGGGACGTATCCGCGGACGCGTTCCAGCTGTGTACGGGAGATCAGCGGGCCCATCTGCGTCTTCTCGTCCGACGGGTCCCCCACGGCGACGGAGGCGATGGCGGGGACGAGGAGCTCGAGGAAGCGGTCGTACACGGAGCGCTGGACCAGGATGCGGGTGCGGGCGCAGCAGTCCTGGCCTGCGTTGTCGAGGAAGGACATCGGGGCGGCGGCCGCGGCGGTCTCGATGTCGGAGTCGGCGAAGACGATGTTGGGGCTCTTGCCGCCGAGTTCGAGGGTGAGCCGCTTCACCCGGTCCGCGCACCTGGCCATGATCTGCTTGCCGACACGGGTCGAACCGGTGAAGACGATCTTGGCGACGCCCGGGTGTTCGACCAGGGCGGTGCCCGCCACGTCCCCCGCGCCGGGGAGCACCTGGAAGAGGTGCTCGGGCAGGCCCGCGTCGAGGGCGAGCCGGGCCAGGTACTGGGCGGTGAGCGGGGTGGTCTCGGCCGGTTTGAGGAGGACGGCGTTGCCGGCGGCGAGGGCGGGGGCGGTACCCCAGGCGGCGATCGGCATGGGGAAGTTCCACGGGGCGATGACTCCGACGACGCCCAGCGGTTCGAGGAAGGTGAGGTCGATCCCGCCCGGTACGGGGATCTGGCGCCCCGTGAGGCGCTCCACTCCCCCGGCGGCGTAGTCCAGCAGGTCCCGGACGTTGGCCGCCTCCCAGCGTGCGTTGCCCAGGGTGTGGCCCGCTTCGGTGACCTCCAGCAGGGCCAGCCGCTCGGCGTGTTCGTCGACGAGGACCGCGAAGCGTCGCAGCAGCCTGGCGCGGTCGGCGGGGGCCAGGGCGGCCCAGGTGCGCTGGGCGGCCGCGGCACGGGTGACGGCGGTGTGGACCTCGGCGGCGGTGGTGGCGGGGACGGTGGCGACCAGCTCCTCGGTCGCCGGGTTCAGGACACGGTGTTCGTGGATCACGGGGCTCCTCACAGGCGTTCGAAGGAGCGGCGGAGCTCCCAGTCGGTCACCGCCGCGTCGAAGGCCTCCAGTTCGACGCGCGCCGTGTTGCGGTAGTGCGCCACGACGTCGTCGCCGAAGGCCTCCCGGGCAACCTCGCTGCTCTCCCAGAGGGCGGCGGCGTCGCGGAGGGTGGCCGGGACCCTGTCGTAGCCCGCGGTGTAGGCGTTGCCCTCGCAGGCGTCGGGCAGTTCCAGCCCGTTCTCGATGCCGTGGAGGCCGGCGGCGACGAGGCCGGCGACCGCGAGGTACGGGTTGACGTCCCCGCCGGGCAGCCGGTTCTCGAAGCGCATCGAGCGGCCGTGTCCGACGACGCGCAGGGCGCAGGTGCGGTTGTCGTGGCCCCAGGCGACGGCGGTCGGGGCGAAGGAGCCGGGCTGGAACCGCTTGTAGGAGTTGATGTTCGGCGCGTACAGCAGGGAGAAGTCGCGCAGGGCGGCGAGCTGGCCCGCGAGGAAGTGCCGCATCAGGGGGGACATCGTGCCGTCCTCGCCCGCCATGACGCTGTGTCCGTCGGCGTCCTGGAGCGAGAGGTGTATGTGGCAGGAGTTGCCCTCGCGCTCGTTGAACTTGGCCATGAAGGTGAGCGCGACACCTTCCTGGGCGGCGATCTCCTTGGACCCGGTCTTGTAGAGGGCGTGCTGGTCGCAGGTGACGAGCGCCTCGTCGTACCGGAAGACGATCTCGTGCTGGCCGGGGTTGCACTCGCCCTTGGCCGACTCGACGGTGAGTCCTGCGGCCGCCATCTCGTTGCGGATGCGGCGCAGCAGCGGTTCGATGCGTCCGGTCCCGAGGACCGAGTAGTCGACGTTGTACTGGTTCGCCGGGGTGAGGCCGCGGTAGTTGCGGTCCCACGCCTGCTCGTAGGTGTCCTTGAAGACGATGAACTCGAGCTCCGTGCCGACGTGGGCGGTCAGCCCGTGTGCGGCGAGCCGCTCCAGTTGCCGCCGGAGGATCTGGCGGGGCGCGGCGACGACCGGCGTGCCGTCGTCCCAGGCGAGATCGGCCATGACCAACGCCGTGCCCTCGTGCCAGGGGATCCGGCGCAGGGTCGTGAGGTCGGGGCGCATCGCGAAGTCGCCGTAGCCGTTGGACCAGGAGGACATGGCGAACCCGTCGACGGTGTTCATGTCCGTGTCGACGGCGAGGAGGTAGTTGCAGCCCTCCGTCCCGTGTTCCAGCACCTCGTCGAGGAAGAAGGACGCCGCGAACCGCTTGCCCTGCAGCCTGCCCTGCATGTCGGGGAAGGCGAGGACCACGGTGTCGATCTCACCGCGCCCCACGAGCCCGCGCAGCTCGTCGGTCCCCAGCGGGGGTGTTCGGTCTGCCACGGGATGCTCCTCGTTCGGTCAGGCGGTCTAAGGTATGGGAGAAAACCAATGGGGGGAAGGGAATCGGGACGTGGCGGAAGAGACGGGGGATCATCCAGGGGCCTTCGACCCACTGCTGCCCGCACTGCGGCCGGTCCGCGCGGGCAACGGCTTCGAGGAGGCACTGGAGCAGATCCTCCAGGTGGTCCGGCTCGGCCTGGTGCCCGGCGGAGGCCGCCTGCCCGCCGAGCGCGAGCTGGCCGGGCTCCTCGGCATCAGCCGCGTCACCCTGCGCGAGGTGCTGAAGGTCCTCCAGGACCAGGGCCTGATCGAGGCGCGGCGCGGCCGGTACGGCGGTACGTTCGTGCTCCCCCGCACCGGGCCGGCCGACGGTGACGAGCTGCGCCGCCGGACGGCGGACGTCGACATCGAGGACATCCTGCTGTTCCGCGAGGTCCTGGAGTCGGGGGCGGCAGGGCTCTGTGCGTCGCGCGGCCTCGGCGACGAGGACGCGGAGCGGCTGCGTACGGCTCTGGCGGCGACACACGAGGCACCTCTGCCCGACTACCGCAGGATCGACACCCTTTTCCACCTGACGCTCGCCGAGCTCTCCGGCTCCCCCTCCCTCGCGGCGCGGTACGCCGCGGTGCGGGCGGGCGTCAACGACCTCCTGGACTGCATACCCCTGCTGGTTCGGAACCTCGAACACTCGCAGCTGCAGCACACGGCCGTCGTCGAAGCGGTGCTCGACGGCGACGAGGAGCGGGCGCGAGCGGTGATGCGCGAGCACTGCGCGGGGACGGCCGCGCTGCTCCGGGGCTTCCTGGCTTGATCCAGCCCTTCCGGATCACTGCTCTTGCGCGGCGGGCCCGCACGAACAAAGGTATGACGCAACACCATTGCACCGGGCCGGTCCGCAGACCGGCCGCCGGAGGGACCGCACCATGCACGAACCGCTCATCGGCGTCACGACCTATCTGGAGCCGGCGGCTCGCTGGGGCGTCTGGGAACTCCCGGCGGCGGTGCTCCCCTCCGCCTACCCCCGGCTGGTCCAGCGGTCCGGCGGACTGACCGCGCTGCTGCCCCCCGACGACCCGGCCAAGGCGGCGGCGGTCGTGGCACGGGTGGACGGCCTCGTGATCGCGGGCGGCGCCGACGTCGACCCCGGACTGTACGGCGCGGAGCGCGACTTCAGGACAGGCCCGCCGGCGCACGAGCGCGACACCTGGGAGGTGGCCCTGCTGCGCGCGGCGAGGGCGGCCGGCACTCCGGTGCTCGGGATCTGCCGCGGCATGCAGCTGCTCAACGTGGCGCTGGGCGGCACGCTGACCCAGCATCTGGACGGCCACGCCGGCCCGTTCGGGAAGGCCGGGGTCCTCGGCGAACACACCGTGACGCCGGTGCCGGACACGCTGTACGCGTCGCTCGTTCCCGAGGAGGCGTCCGTACCCACCTACCACCACCAGGCCGTGGACCGGCTCGCGCCGGGTCTGGTCGCCTCCGCGTACGCGGAGGACGGCACCGTGGAGGCCGTCGAACTGCCGGGCGCCCAGTGGGTGCTCGGGGTCCAGTGGCACCCGGAGATGGGCGACGACCTCCGCATCATGCGGGCCCTGGTGACGGCCGCCCGGGCCGGGGCGGCCGTGTCCTCGGCCTGAGCCCGCCACCGGAGCGGGCGGCCGGGCGCGGACCTGGGCACATACCCGGTGTCAGGACTCCCCGGGCTCACGGGCGGTCAGGGAGAGCAGGTCCCGGGCAGGTCCCGTGGGCCGGTGGCCGGCGGGCCAGACCGCGCGGAGCTGGCGGCGCAGCCGGACGCCCGCCACCGGGACCGTGACCAGGCGCCGCGCGGAGAGCTCCTCGCCCAGCGCCAGTTCGCTCAGTACGCAGGGCCCGGCGCCGCTCTCCGCGGCCCCCTTCACGGCGGTGGTCGAGGAGAGTTCGAGCAGGGGGCGCGCCAGTCCGCCGTGCACGGCGAGCGCGGCGTCCAGGACCTGACGGGTGCCCGAGCCGTGTTCCCGCAGGATCAGGGGCGTCGCGGCGAGTTCACCCGGAGTCAGCCGGTCCCGGCGCGCCCACGGGTGGGCGGGGGCGACCACGACGACGAGCCGGTCGTGCGCGATGACCGTGCCGTCGAGCCCCTCGGGTATCGAGAGGCCCTCGACGAAGCCCAGATCCGCCTCTCCGGCCATCAGCCGCAGGGCGACCGCGGCCGAGTTGCCCGCGAGCAGGGACACGGCGGTCCCCGGCCGGCCGGCCCGCAGCGCGATCAGCCAGCCCGGCAGCAGGTACTCCGCGATGGTCATACTCGCGGCGACCCGCAGCCGGGAGTCGCGCCGGTCCCGCAGCGCCTGGGCTCCGGCGTCGAACGCCTCGGCCGCCTCGACGACCCTGCGCGCCCAGTCGGTGACGAGGGCTCCCGCGTCGGTCAGCCGGGAGCCGCGCGGCGAGCGGTCCAGGAGCGCGACTCCGAGCTGCCGCTCCATCGACCGGATGCGGCCGGAGGCGGCGGGCTGGCTGATGCCGACCTCACGCGCCGCCCTGCCCAGGCTGCCGTGCCGCGCGACGGCGATCAGCAGCACCATGGCTCCCAGGTCGGGGACCCGGTGTGGCAGGGAGGAGGGCGGGGGCGCGGTGCTGGACATAAGCCCAGCCTATGACCTCATAGCTCCGCGCTCCCTGGTGGAGGGCGGCCGGTCCGCCGAGGATCGTGGCATGGCCATCTTTCCGCAGACCAGGACCGGGCGGTCGAACACCGTGCAGAGCAGCACCGAGCCCCCTGCCGCGCGCACCGGCGCCCTCCGGCTCCCTTCGCTGCGGCACTTCGGCCCCAACTGGTACGCGACGGTCATGGGGACCGCGATCGTCGCGACAGCGGGCGCGGCGCTCCCCGTGGACGTACCGGGTCTGCGCGCCGCCTGCGTCGCGGTGTGGGCCCTTTCGGCCGTGCTGCTGGCCGCCGTCCTGACGGCCCGTGCCGGACACTGGGTCCTGCACCGGGACCAGGCCCGCGCCCACCTCATGGACCCCGCCGTCGCCCCGTTCCACGGCTGCCTCTCCATGGCACTGCTCGCCGTCGGCGCGGGCACCCTGGTGGCCGGCCAGGACGTCATCGGGCATCCGGCCGCCGTGGCCGTGGACGCGGTGCTGTTCACGGCCGGCACGGTCACCGGTCTCGCGGCGGCCGTGGCGATCCCGTACCTCATGGTCGTACACCACCGTCCCGCGCCGGGAACCGCGTCACCGGTCTGGCTGCTGCCGCTGGTGGCCCCGATGGTCTCGGCCGCGGTCGGCCCGCTGCTGGTGCCCGAGCTGGCTCCCGGCCAGGGCCGCGAGGCGCTTCTGCTCGCCTGTTACGCGATGTTCGGGCTGTCGCTGCTGGCGACCCTGGTGGTCGTCCCGCTGGTCTTCGCGCGGCTGGTCCACCAGGGACCTCTGCCGCTCGCGCTGACCCCGGCGCTGTTCCTGGTGCTCGGGCCGCTGGGGCAGTCCACCACGGCCGTCAGCCAGCTGGCCGATGTGGCACCGGGCGCGATCGCGGCGCCGTACGCCTCGGCCTCCGGCGCGTTCGCAGTGCTGTACGGGGTCCCGGTGATGGGCTTCGCCCTGCTGTGGCTGGCCCTGTCCGCCGCGTTGGTGGTGCGTGCGATGCGGCGGGGCATGCGGTTCACGATGACGTGGTGGGGGTTCACCTTCCCGGTCGGTACGTGCGTCACCGGCGCGGCGGGACTGGCCCGGCACACCGGGCTGGACGCGTTCACCTGGCTGGCCGTGGCGCTCTACGCGCTGCTGGTCACCGCTTGGGCGGTCGCCGGCGTACGGACGCTGGGCGGGCTGCTCGGCGGAGCGCTGCTCGCAGCGCCCCAGCCGCTTCGGCCGGCGACGGTCCGTGCCACGTGAGGTGACGCCGGGGGCGACGCGCACCGGCAGCCCCTGTCAGCGGCGCGAGTCGTAGGTCGCGTCGATGTGTTCGGCGACCGAGACGACCAGCAGACGGGTGCCCGGCACGGTCGCCCGCCACCGGTGCCTGACCCCGCCGGAGAGGAAGAGGGTGTCGCCCCGGCCCAGCCGGTGGGCCTGCCCCTCGGCCTCGACCTCCACGGCGCCCTCCACGACGTACATCACCTCGTCGTTGCGGTGCTGGAACTCGCGTCCAAGGTCCTGCTCGCCGATGAACTCGAGCGCGCTGAGCTGGTGCCGTCCCCGCACCAGCCTGCGTACGCCGTCCTCGTCGCCCGCCCGTACGACGTCCACGGCGCGTGCCGAGTCCGCCGCGGCGCGCAGCCGCTCGGTCGTGGTCTCCAGCGCCTCCGCCACCCGGTCCAGGGACCGGGGGCTGGGTCTGGCCCGTTCGTTCTCGATCTGGCTGAGGAACGGCACGGACAGTCCGCTGCGCCCGGCCACCGCGGCCAGGGTGAGCCCGAGGGTCCTGCGGCGTCGGCGAACCGCGGCCCCTACTCGAAGGGCTTCCTTCTCGTCCATGTCCGGCTCCCTCCCCGGATCGCCATCCTCCCGGTTGCCAGCACCATACGCATGTCGTTCGCGTGATGGAGCCGAAGCGGACGGGCGGGAAACCTTCGGGGACTCCTCAGACCAGCCTGAAGGGGACGGCCCCGGTTCGCTACCGGGACCGTCCCCTTCGGCCGGGACTGGGTCGTGGATCAGCTGCCGACGGGCGCCAGCTTCGCCACCACGTCCGGGTTGGCGTCCATCCAGCGGCGTGCGGACTCCTTCTCCTCGCCGGCGCCGCCCTTCTGGATCTCCACCTCGAGCGAGGCCAGCTGCGCCTCGGTGAGCTTGAAGTCCTTCAGCCAGCCGGTCAGCTCCGGGAAGTCCTTGGGAAAGTCCTTCTTGGCGACCGTGTGGATCTGCTCGCCCTCGCCCCAGGCGCCCTTCGGGTCCTTGAGCTTCTTCAGGTCGTGCTTGCCGTAGGCCCAGTGCGGCGACCACAGGGTCACCACGACCGGCTCCTTCTTCTTGATCGACCGGTTCAGCTCGGCCAGCATCGACGAGGTGCTGGAGGAGACGACCTTGTACTCACCCTCGAGGCCGTACTCCTTGAGCACCTTCTTGTTCAGGGTGCCCATCATCCCGGCGCTCGACTCGATGCCGATGATCTTGCCGTTGAACTTCTTGCCCTGGCCCTTGAGGTCCTCGAGCGAGTCGATGCCCTTGACGTACGACGGAACCGTCAGCTCCAGCGACGTCGGCCCGTACCACGAGCCGAGATCGACGAGGTTCTCCTTGTACCGGTTCCAGTAGTCCTTGTGCGTCGTCGGCAGCCAGGAGTCGAACTGGACGTCGAGCTGGCCCTGCGCGAGACCGGTGTAGAGCGGTCCCGGGTCGAGCTGCTTGACCGTCGTCCGGTAGCCGCGGTCCTCCAGCATGTTCTGCCAGAGGTAGGTGCTCGCGATGGCCTCGTCCCACGGGAAGTACCCCATGTTGACGGTCTTGCCTGCGTCCTTGCCCTGCTGCGAGCCGCCCGCGCCGCCCGGTACCGGGGCCAGCTTGTCGACGACACCGGAGTTCTTCTTCAGCCAGTTGCGGACGCCGTCCTGCTCCTTGCCCTGGCCGGCCCCCTGGATCTCGTTCTCCAGGCTCGTGAGCTGCTTCTCGGTGAGCTCGAAGTCCTTGAGCCACTTCGCGACGGCGGGAGCCTTCTTCGCGAAGCCCTTGTGGGCGACGGTGTGGATCTCCTCGCCCTTGCCCCAGGCACCCTTCGGGTCCTTGAGCTTCTTCAGGTCGTGCTTGCCGTAGGCCCAGTGCGGCGACCACAGGGTCACCACGACCGGCTCCTTCTTCTTGATGGAGGCGTTCAGTTCGGCGAGCATCGAGGAGGTGCTGGAGGAGACCACCTCGTACTCACCGTCGAGGCCGTACTCCTTGAGCACCTTCTTGTTCAGGGTGCCCATCATCCCGGCGCTCGACTCGATGCCGATGATCTTGCCGTCGAACTTCTTGCCCTGGCCCTTGAGGTCCTCGAGCGAGTCGATGCCCTTGACGTACGACGGAACCGTCAGCTCCAGCGACGTCGGCCCGTACCAGGAACCCAGGTCGTCCAGCTGGTCGCTGTACTTGTCCCAGTAGTCCTTGTGCGTGGTCGGCAGCCAGGAGTCCGTCTGGAAGTCGATGTCGCCGCGGGCGACGCCGGAGTAGAGCGGGCCGGCGTCGAGCTGGGTGACCCCGGTCTCGTAACCGCGCTGCTCCAGGATCTCCTTCCACAGGTAGGTGGAGGCGATGCCCTCGTCCCAGGGGATGTACCCCAGGTTGATCTTCTGGCCCTTGCCGACGTTCCCGCCGTCGGCCTGTACGGCCTTCGAGTCGGTGGAGCCGGCGATGTTGAGTCCGCCCGCGATGAGCGCGAGCACCACGACACCGGTCATCGCGACGGCGGTTCCCGGCTTGTAGTGCGCGAACCTGAGGCGGCGCGCACCGGCGGCGACCTTGGCGGCTGCACGGCGGCCGAGCGGGGAGACCCGCTCGTTGAGCGCGCCGGTCATCCGGTCCAGGTACATGGCGAGGATGACGACGGCGATCCCGCTCTCGGCGGCGAGGCCGACCTGGAGCTGGGTGATGGCCGCGTACACCTTCTCGCCGAGGCCGCCGGCGCCGGCCATGCCGCCGATGACGACCATCGACAGCGCCAGCATGATGACCTGGTTGATTCCGGCCATGATCGTCGGCAGGGCGAGGGGCAGCTGGACCCGGGTGAGGGTGTGCTTGGGCGAGGTGCCGAAGGCCTCGGCGGCCTCCACCAGCTCGCTGTCGACCTGACGGATGCCGAGCTCGGTCATCCGGACGCCGGGCGGCATCGCGAAGACGATGGTGGCGATCACGCCGGGGGTGACGCCGACGCCGAAGAACATGACGCCGGGGATCAGGTAGACGAAGGCGGGCATCGTCTGCATGACGTCGAGAACCGGCCGCAGCGCGGCGCTGACCCGGTTGTTGCGGGCCGCCCAGATACCCATGGGCACCGCGATCACGATCGTGATGAGGGCTGCCACGACGACCAGCGAGAGGGTGGCCATCGCCTCGTCCCAGAGGGCGAGGGAGTCGATGAGCGCGAAGCCCGCGAAGGTGGCGACGGCGGGGATCACGCCGCGCAGCCAGAACGCGATGACGGCGAAGATCCCGGCCATCAGCAGCGGCTCACCGCCGCTCAGCACGGCGTTCACACCGTCGTACATACCGCCAAGCACGGCCTTGATGGCGTCGAAGATCCAGGTGAGGTTCGACTGGAGCCAGTCGACCGCGTCCTCTACCCACGCGCCGAAGGAGACCCTAGGCACCGGCGTTCACCTTCTTGATCTCGCGCTGTGCCGGAACCTGGGTGTCGACCTGCGGTTCCTCGCCGAGTGCGGCGAGGAGCCTGTCGCGCGGCACGACGCCGATGACGCCGCCGTCCGCGTCCGTGACGGCCACGGCGACCCCGCTGGTGGAGCAGGGGGTGAAGAGCTCGGCTATGGGGGTGTCGGCGGACACCGTCGCGGGGGCCGCGTCCAGCAGGTCCTCGTCGGAGCGGCCCGCTTCGGGCGCCTCCATGATCGAACCTGCGGTGAGCACCCGGGCGCGGTCGACGTCCTGGATGAAGGACGCGACGTAGTCGTTGGACGGCCGGACGAGGATGTCCTCGGCGGTGCCCTGCTGCACGATCTCACCGTCACGCATCACGGCGATGCGGTCACCGAGGCGCATGGCCTCGTTGAGGTCGTGGGTGATGAAGACGATCGTCTTCTTCAGACGCTTCTGCAGTTCGAGCAGCTGGTCCTGCATGTCGCGGCGGATCAGCGGGTCGAGCGCACTGAAGGACTCGTCCATCAGGAGGAGATCGGCGTCGGTGGCGAGCGCGCGGGCCAGGCCCACACGCTGCTGCATGCCGCCGGACAGCTCGTCGGGCCAGGACTTCTCCCAGCCGGCGAGACCGGTCAGCTCCAGCGCCTGGGCGGCACGCTCCTCACGCACGGCACGCGGGACGCCCTGGACCTCCAGGCCGTACGCGGCGTTCTCCAGCACGCTCCGGTGAGGGAAGAGCGCGAAGTGCTGGAAGACCATGCTGATCTTGGTGGAACGGACCGAGCGCAGCTCACGGGGGCTGAGCGCGGTCAGGTCCTGACCGTCGAACAGCACCCGGCCGGCGGTGGGCTCCAGCAGACCGTTGAGCATCCGCAGCAATGTGGACTTCCCCGAGCCGGAGAGCCCCATGACGACGAAGATCTGGCCCGGCTCCACGGTGAACGAGGCGTCGATCACCGCTGCGGTCGTTCCGTCGGCGCGCAGCTCGTCGCGGTGCGTACCGCCTTCGAGTTTCTGCACGGCTTGATCTGGTCGTCTGCCGAACACCTTGTACAGGTGTTCCGCTTGCAGCCTTGACACATACACCTCACGCGTTGAACCGAATCGGTCCGCCCACCCCCTCCGGCAGACCGTGGAGCGGTGCGGATCGGCCCGCAGAGCACGGGCACTCGTTGAAAAATGGACGTGGTCCGCTCCGGTGCCGCGCCTGCCCTCACTTACGCGAACCAAACACTTGTGTGACCCAGCTCACTGCGGAGGGCGGTGAATGCGGGAACGTCACGCTCACCCGGACCTCCCGTGTCAGTGGGGTGCGGCATGATCGGTGCTGTGACGCGACGCCTGATGCTCCTCGACACCGCCTCCCTCTACTTCCGCGCGTATTTCGGCGTCCCGGATTCGGTGCGCGCACCGGACGGCACCCCGGTGAACGCCGTGCGCGGCCTGCTCGACTTCATCGCCCGGCTCGTGCAGGACCACCGCCCGGACGACCTGGTGGCCTGCATGGACGCCGACTGGCGCCCGCAGTGGCGGGTCGACCTGATCCCGACGTACAAGGCCCACCGGGTGGCCGTCGAGACCGGCGAGGGAGCCCCCGACGAGGAGGAGGTCCCCGACACCCTCTCGCCGCAGGTCCCGGTGATCGAGGCCGTGCTGGACGCCCTCGGCATCGCCCGGGTGGGCGTCGCCGCGTACGAGGCGGACGACGTGATCGGCACGCTGGCCGGACGGGCCACCGGCCCCGTGGACATCGTGACCGGGGACCGCGACCTCTACCAGCTGGTCGACGACGCCCGCGGGGTGCGGGTCCTCTATCCGCTGAAGGGCGTGGGGACGCTCCAGGTGACGGACGAGGCCTGGCTGCGCGAGAAGTACGGCGTGGACGGCGCCGGCTACGTCGACCTGGCGCTGCTGCGCGGCGATCCGAGCGACGGCCTTCCGGGGGTGCCCGGCATCGGCGAGAAGACGGCGGCGAAGCTGCTGGACGCCTATGGCGACCTGGCCGGGATCATGGCGGCGGTCGACGATCCCGCCGCCAGGCTGACCCCGTCCCAGCGCAAGCGGCTGGACGAGGCCCGGGACTACGTCGCGGTTGCCCCGAAGGTCGTCCGGGTCGCGGGCGACGTCCCCCTGCCCGCGTTCGACCCCGCGCTCCCCCGCGAACCGCGCGACCCGGCGGCCCTGGAGGCCCTGGCGACGCGGTGGGGCCTGGGGAACGCCCTGCAGCGCCTGCTCCTCACACTCCAGGCGTAGAGTGCTAGCTTAGGTAAGCCTAACTACGCAGAACCTCGTACGTCGCCCAGAGCAGGGAGAACCTCGTGGCAGAGCGGCCGCAACGCCGGACACCGAAGGCGCAGGGGGCGCAGGTCCTGCGCACCGAGCAGATCACCCCGCACATGGTGCGTGTGGTCCTCGGTGGCGAAGGGCTGGCCGATTTCGCCCTCGCGGGCTTCACCGACCACTACATCAAGCTGTGCTTCGCACCCGAGGGCGCGGACTACGCACACCCCTTCGACATGGCCGCGATCCGCGAGGAGTACCCGCGCGAGCTGTGGCCGACCACCCGCACGTACACGGTGCGCTCCTGGGACCCCGTCGCGCGTGAGCTGGCGGTCGACTTCGTGGTGCACGGCGACGAGGGCCTCGCGGGCCCGTGGGCGGCCCGGGCCCGGCCCGGTGACCAGGTGACCTTCCTGGGCCCCGGCGGCGGTTACGTCCCGGAGGCCTCGGCCGACTGGCATCTGCTGGTGGGCGACGAGAGCGCTCTGCCCGCGATCGCCGCGGCGCTGGAGCACATGCCGGAGGGCGCGCTGGTCCACGCCTTCGTGGAGGTGCCGGACCCCTCGGAGGAGCAGAAGCTCGTGGCCCCCGAGGGCGTCTCGGTCACCTGGCTGCACCGCGGCGGCCGCCCGGTCGGCGAGGCCCTCGTCGCGGCGGTGGGCGGACTGGAGTTCCCCGAGGGGGACGTGCAGGCGTTCGTCCACGGCGAAGCGGGCTTCGTGAAGGAGATCCGGCGCCACCTCCGCCTGGAGCGCGGCATCCCGCTCGGCCGGCTGTCGATCTCGGGTTACTGGCGCCTCGGCAAGAACGACGACGCGTGGCGCGCGGTCAAGCGCGAGTGGAACGAGCAGGTGGAGCGCGAGCAGGAGAGCGCCGCCTAGTCGGAAGTCCGACCGAATCTCGCTGAGGGGTTGTCCGGCCGCAGGCCGGGCGGCCCCTTCTTCGTCGGTGAGGTGCCGTTTCCGTCAGTCTCGGTCTCCGCTGACCGAGCAAACTCCCCTTTCCCCGTCCGGGCGGAGCAGCGCAACCCGTTGTCGTACGTGAGTTCGAGGACAGGGCGTGCGAAAATATCGGGCCGCCCACCAATCCGCATGGCCGACGGCTCCGAATCAACGGGGAAACGATTGCGTGCTCCGGGAGGAACGTCCGCGTGAGAGAAGCCGTACACATCAGCGGGATCCCGTCAGCGGGGCCCGACCTTCAGGAGCTGCTCGTCCAGGTCGCCCGGGGTGACCAGGACGCGTTCACCCGGGTGTACGACCAGGTCAGCGGCCCTGTTCTCGGCCTGGTACGGAGTGTGCTCCGCGACCCGGCCCAGTCGGAGGAGGTGGCGCAGGAAGTGCTCGTCGAGGTCTGGCGCACCGCTCCCCGCTTCCAGCCGTCGCGTGGCAGCGCCATGAACTGGGTGCTGACCCTCGCCCATCACCGGGCCGTGGACCGGGTCCGTTCCGCCGAGGCCACGTCCGCGCGGGAGCACAAGGCCGCGCTGCTGGACCATACGCCGGAGTTCGACGAGGTGTCCGAGCAGGTCGAGTCCCGGCTCGAGCGGGAACAGGTGCGGCGCTGCCTGCGTACGCTCTCGGAGCTCCAGCGGCAGTCCGTGACGCTGGCCTACTACCAGGGACTCACCTACCGCGAGGTCGGCGAGCTGCTGTCCGTGCCACTGGGAACGATCAAGACACGCCTGCGCGACGGGCTCATCCGCCTGCGCGACTGCCTGGGGGTGAGCGCATGAGCACGGCCGAGCTCCACACGCTGACCGGGGCGTATGCCCTGCACGCGCTGCCGGACGACGAGCGGGTCGCGTTCGAACGGCACCTTGGGGTCTGCGGGGCCTGCGCCCAGGAGGTGCGCGAGCTGTCCGCCACCGCCGCCCGGCTCGGGCTCGCGGTCTCGGCGGTCCCGCCGCCCGCGCTCCGGGACCGGGTGCTGAGGGAGATCACGACCGTACGGCAGGAGGCGCCCTCCCACGCGCGGGGCTCCCGTCCCACGGCGTCACCCGGACGGACCGGCCGCTGGTCGACGTACGCGCTGGCCGCATGTGTCGCCGCCGCTGCCGCTTTCGGCGGGGTCGCCGTGTGGCAGAACCAGGTCGCCCAGGACGCCCGGCAGGAGGCGGCCCGGGCCCAGCTGCACAACGAGCGGGTGGCCCAGGTGCTGACCGCGTCCGACGCCAGGACCAGCGCGTCGGACCTGGCCGGCGGGGCGCGGGGCACCGTCGTGGTCTCGAAGAGCGTGAACCGGGCGGTGTTCCTGGCCTCGGACATGGCGCCTCCGCCCGGCGGCAAGGTGTACCAGCTGTGGTTCAACGACGAGGGCACCATGCGCTCGGCGGGGCTGATGAACCCGTCCGCCTCGGACGACACGGTGCTGCTGGACGGGCCCGTGGACAGCGCGTCCGGCATGGGCATCACGGTCGAGCCGACGGGCGGATCCGAAGAGCCGACCTCGGATCCGGTGGCACTGATGGACTTCCAGGACGCCTGAGCGGCCCCCGGAGACGGGTGTGCCC
>NZ_MAPV01000146.1 GCF_001700505.1 Streptomyces mutomycini | reverse complement strand
GTCAGGTCCGCTTCGGGTACCTGGGAGAGCAAGCGCATCGTGCTCGCCAAGGAGAAGGTGGGCTTCTCGCTCCACGAGACCGTGCTGTACGCGGGCACGGAGACGTCGATGTGGTACGCGAACCACATCGAGGCCGTTCTGTGCACCGAGGGCGAGGCCGAGCTCACCAACGACGAGACCGGCGAGAAGCACTGGATCTCCCCCGGAACGATGTACCTGCTGAACGGGCACGAGAAGCACACGCTGCGCCCGAAGACCGACTTCCGCTGCGTGTGCGTCTTCAATCCCCCCGTCACCGGACGGGAGGACCACGACGAGAACGGCGTATACCCGCTTTTGACAGAGGAGGGCTGAACCATGACCACCGATGTACGCGCCGACCTGTACCCCTCGCGCGGCGCCGCCGAGATGACCACTCCCCGCCAGGACCCGGTCATCTGGTCCGCGCCGGGCGCGCCGGGACCGATCGCCGCGAAGGACCTCCAGTCCTTCGAGCACGACGGCTTCCTCGCCATCGACCAGCTCATCACCCCTGATGAGGTGGCCGTGTACCGGGCCGAGCTGGACCGGCTGGTCGCCGACCCGCAGGTCCGCGCGGACGAGCGCTCGATCATCGAGCCGAAGTCGCAGAGCGTGCGGTCCGTCTTCGAGGTCCACAAGCTCAGCGCGCTCTTCGCGAACCTGGTGCGCGACGAGCGGGTGGTGGGCCGGGCCCGCCAGATCCTGGGCTCCGACGTGTACGTCCACCAGTCACGGATCAACGTCAAGCCCGGCTTCGGGGCCTCCGGGTTCTACTGGCACTCCGACTTCGAGACCTGGCACGCCGAGGACGGTCTGCCCAACATGCGGACGGTGTCCGTCTCGATCGCGCTGACCGAGAACTACGACACCAACGGCGGGCTGATGATCATGCCCGGCTCCCACAAGTCGTTCGTCGGCTGCGCGGGTGAGACACCGAAGGACAACTACAAGCGGTCCCTGCAGATGCAGGACGCCGGCATCCCGTCCGACGAGGTACTGACGAAGCTGGCCGACCGGCACGGCATCAAGCTCTTCACCGGCAAGGCCGGCTCGGC
>NZ_MAPV01000145.1 GCF_001700505.1 Streptomyces mutomycini | reverse complement strand
GCACGCCGAGGACGGTCTGCCCAACATGCGGACGGTGTCCGTCTCGATCGCGCTGACCGAGAACTACGACACCAACGGCGGGCTGATGATCATGCCCGGCTCCCACAAGTCGTTCGTCGGCTGCGCGGGTGAGACACCGAAGGACAACTACAAGCGGTCCCTGCAGATGCAGGACGCCGGGATCCCGTCCGACGAGGTACTGACGAAGCTGGCCGACCGGCACGGCATCAAGCTCTTCACCGGCAAGGCCGGCTCGGCGACCTGGTTCGACTGCAACGCCATGCACGGCTCCGGCGACAACATCACCCCCTACGCACGGAGCAACGTCTTCATCGTGTTCAACAGCGTCGACAACACGGCACAGGAACCCTTCGCGGCTCCCGTCCGCCGCCCCGAATTCATCGGGGCACGCGACTTCACACCGGTCAGGTGAGAACACCTACGTAGGCGCCCGGGCCGACCGGCCCGCCGGCTTCGGTCAGAGGCCGGCTGCCGGTCTGCCAGGGCGCTGCGCGTATCCCTTGCCGCCCGGCCGCCGACGCCGCCGGGCGGCAACGCCTGCCCCTCGTGCTGTACAGCCCCCCGTCCGAGCCGTCGGTCCTTCCACCGCGACGTCCCCGGGGGTGCTCACAGTTGGAATCCCTCAGGGTGCGCTGCCGACTGGTCGCGGACGTCTGGGTGCACACCCCCCGCAACGATCCCGGTCCGCCCGAGGCCGACCAGGTGCCGGCCGGCTCACGAGCCGCCGCGACGTCGTCGATGTGATCTGCCACGACCTGGTCGTTTCGTAGCCGCGCTCGCCGAGCTGTACCGGGGGGACTGCCACGCCCGCACAGCCGGCTTGTCGAAGCGGTCTGTGAGCCGGCCCATAGGTCTCAGATCACATACGAAGAGCGGTAGTAGAGGCCGTACCCGGCCTCGCTGGGCTGGAGCGCACCGGTCGGCGTCCTGTCGGTTCCCTGCTACTTAGGCGCGTAGTGATGCCGGACGTTGCCTCCGTCCTGCCATGCCGCTAACCATGGATCGAGTCCACGGGAGCCGGTGCTCCGGACCGGCAGGGTGCCGCCCGTTCCGTACGTACGGAACGCGCCGCGCCCCTTCCGTTCCGCCATCCCCGGCCCCGGGGCTTCCCTGACCCCAGCGCAAGGAGAGTGTTTTATCCGTACGTCCGACCAGTCCCTGGCCCCCGCCGCTCGTACCGCCCGGATCCGCACGTTCTCGGTTTCCGCACTGTGTGCGGCCGGAGCCGCAGCAGCGGCCCTGACCCTTGCCCCGTCGCCCGCACACGCCTCGGAGCCGGCCTCGCACGGTGTCGCCGCGTCGGCCGGGGTATCGGCGGCAGGAGTCTCCGCGCAGGCGGACGCCCTCGCGCAGAAGGCAGCCACGGCAGCCTCAGACAAGGACGACCTGGACGGCTGGATCCGGGAGTCTCTGGAAATCATGCAGGACGAGGGGATCCCGGGCAGCTACGAGGGCCTGCACCGCAACATCATGCGTGAGTCCGGCGGCGACCCCGACGCCTCCAACGGCTGGGACGTGAACGCACAGAACGGCACGCCTTCCAAGGGCCTGCTGCAGGTGATCAAGCCGACCTTCGACGCCTATCACGTCGACGGCACCCCGAAGGACCTGACCGACCCGGTCGCCAACATCACCGCGGCCGCCAACTACGCCGCCGACAAGTACGGCTCCATCGACAACGTCGACTCCGCGTACTGAGCACCGGCCGCACGTCGCGGCTACGCATACAGCGGGAGGGCTACACCTTGTGGGGTGTAGCCCTCCCGCTGTCGCGTGCGGGCGCGAACGCGTTGCCCGAGCACCGGCCCGGCCCGCGATCAGGAGCCCTCACCAGGGTGAAGAGCCTGCCGGGTCGCCGTCCGGGCCGTCGAGGAGCGAGATCCGCACGCGCACGCGTTTGCCCACGGGCTCGCGGCGGACCTCGAAGCTCTGGCAGACCGCGAGGACGATCTCCAGTCCGTGCTGTCCCGCGCGCGTGGGGTCGGCCTGCAGGGTGCCGGGGAGCACGGAGCCCGAGTCCCACATGGTGATGCCCAGCATGTCGCCGTCGATCTCGAGATCCAGCAGGCAGGGCCCCGGCGCGTACTTGCAGACATTGGTGGCGAGCTCACTCACCACCAGCTGTGCGGCACCGAGCGCCCGCGTGGACACGTGCAGACCGGGCAAGGACTGCTGTGCCCCGGACAGGAAATCCCGGACGAAGTCACGGGCGCGGCCGATCTCTCCCGATTCCATGTCGTAGGCGGCACTGCCCGCCACCACGCCCGGGACGGTCACCAGCCCGTCCTGCTCTGTACAGCGGTCTGTCGCCAGCAGTTCCATCACACGTCCCCCGTCAGGTGGCTGCACCACACAGCTCACACAGCGTCCCGCCTACCCGCCCTCTCGTGTTTCAGGCCGGGAAGACAGGAAAGCCCGTCAGCCGGTGAGGCCCAGCGCGCCCGCCGCATGGATCGCCAGTCAGACCTCGGCCAGGGCACCCGTCGAGGCCAGGTCGCGGCGGGCGAGAGTGCCGAAGCGGCGCAACCGGTAGGCGAGGGTGTTCGGGTGGATGTGGAGTGCAGCCGCGGCCGTCTCCGTACGGCGGCCGCACGACCGGGCGGCCCTCTCGTGTCCGCCCGCACCTGGGTGGAGCGCGGATTCAAGAAGTCCGGCTACGGCAAGGACCTCTCCGGGTAAGGCTTCGAGGACTGCACCCGGATCAAGCACGTCATGACATCGCTCTGACGTTCCGGACCCGTCGCCCGGACGACGTCCGGGAACCCGACCTGCGACGCCCGTGGTCCGGGCGTCGCAGGAACGGCTCAGCCCCGAGTTCCCGGCCCCGTCATGAGCCGCCGCAGTGCGCGCACCAGTGCTTCGACGCCGTTCTCCGCCTTGGAGCGGGGGCACCCGACATTGAGGCGCACCCTCCCCGGGGAGCCGTAGGCCGCTCCCGGCATGATGGCGACCTTCTCCACCTCGACGAGCTCGCGCTGCAGGGCGTCGTCGTCGACACCGAGCGGCCGCAGGTCGATCCAGGCGAGATACCCCGCCTGCGGGGGCTCCCAGCCGAGCTGCGGGAACTCCTCGCGTAGGCGGTCGGCGACCATGGCGAGGTTGGCCGCGAGATACGCGCGCAAGGCGTCCAGCCAGAGCGCGCCCTCCCTGTACGCGGCGATGTGGCCGACCAGGGAGAGCACCGCGGGGGAGGAGAGCCCGTCCGCCTCCTTGAGCTGCAGCAGGTAGGCGTCGCGCGATGCCGGATCGCCGATGATCCCGTAACTACCGGTCAGTGCAGGAATGTTGAACGATTTGGACGCCGAGGTGATCACCGCCCACCGGCCCTCGCCACCGAGTCGCGCCCAAGGGCGGTGGACGTGCGGAGCGTGCGCCAGGTCGGAGTGGATCTCATCGCTGATGACAGCCACATCGTGCTCGGCGCACAGCCGCGCCATCCGGTCCAGCTCGTCCGCGGACCAGACCCTGCCCGTCGGGTTGTGCGGAGAGCACAGAAGCAGCACGGCCGTGTCGGGCAGCGCCAGGAGCCGCTCCAGCTCCGCCCAGTCGTCCAGTGGGCACTCGCGGAGCTGTCGCCCGTGCGCGGCCACGGTCCTGGGGAACGCGTCGTACATGGGGGCATGGGCTACCACGCCGTCGCCGGGGCTCGACCACAGCCGCAGCAACTGCGACAACTGGTAGACGACGGAGGGCGCGTAGACCACCGACCCGGGATCGACGGCCGTCGCATGCTGTGTCGCGTACCAGTGGACGATCGCGGAGAGGAAGTCGTCCTGACGCCACCGCGAGTAGCCGAGCACGCCGTGGTCCAGCCGGCCGCGGAGCGCGGCCATGACCTCGGGGGCGGTCTCGAAGTCCATGTCGGAGATCGTGAACGGCAGCAGATCCGGCACGCCGAACCGGTCTTCGACGTAGTCCCACTGCGTGCACCAGGTGCCGTGCCGGTCCACCGGGATTCCGAAGCCGTAGGGATCAGGCACGCTTTCACGAGCCCGGCCGGGGGAGGGGTGACTCATGGTCAGCCCACCGGGATCATGGTGGCGATGGCGTCCTTCACCGACTGGACCTGCGGCCCGATGACGACCTGCACGTTGTGGTCGTCGAGCTTGATCACGCCCACGGCACCGAGCTTCTTCAGCCGGGCCTCGTCCACCTGTCCGGCGTCCAGCACCGTCATGCGAAGACGGGTGATGCAGTTGTCCAACGACCGGATGTTGCCGACGCCACCGATCGCGTCGAGGATGGCGACGGCGTCGTACTTCCCGGCGACCAGTTCGCGTGCGGGCTTCTCCACCACGTCCGCAGCGGCATCCTCGTCCCCTTGCCCGGACTCCTCCTCGCGACCGGGGGTCTTCAGGTCGAAGCGGGTGATCGCCCAGCGGAACAGGAAGTAGTACACGGCGAACCACACGGCCGCGATCACAGGCACCAGATACCACTTGGTCGTCGAGCCCTGGAGCACGCCGAAGACCAGCCAGTCGATGACATTGCCGTCGGTGTTCCCGATGAAGACGCCGAGCGTTGCCGCCGTCAGGAAGCCGAGTCCCACCAGAACCGCGTGGATGGCGTAGAGCCACGGCGCGACGAACAGGAAGAGGAACTCGAGCG
Source organism: Streptomyces mutomycini (assembly GCF_001700505.1). Classification (GTDB taxonomy): domain Bacteria; phylum Actinomycetota; class Actinomycetes; order Streptomycetales; family Streptomycetaceae; genus Streptomyces; species Streptomyces mutomycini. Next base: position 34,498 of record NZ_MAPV01000145.1, on the reverse strand, counting down.
GTTCCGTGATGCCGCCGACCACGCAGGCCACCACGCCGGAAACGAGCAGCGCCTTGATCTCCGGGCGCATCTTCCTCTTCGCGCAGTGGTACATCGCCAGCGCGGCACCGGGAAGACCGCCCAGGTAGGCGGCCATCTTGCCCTGCGAGAGGAAGTGCGTCGCGTCGGTGACGGCTGCGTTCGGCGCGCCCGCGCAGTCGAGGTGGGCGTAGAACATGTTCAGGGCCCCGGAGACGTTGTCCCCGCACACAGCTCCCGAACCGCCGACGTCGGTGAACCGGAACATGGCCACGAGGATGTGGTGCAGCCCGATCGGCCGCAGCAGAACCTCTCCCATGCCGAAGAAGAACGGCCCGAGGACGCCGGTGTGCCCGATGCCGCGGCCCACGGCGGTGATCCAGCCGTTGAAGGCCGGCCACACCAGTGGGATGAGCAGACCGAGCACGCTCAGGACGAGAGCGGAGATGATCGGGACGAAGCGCAGCCCGCCGAAGAAGGCCAGTGCGTCAGGCATCCGCTGCGTACGAAAGCGCTGGTGGAGAAGGCTGACAACGATGCCAACGGCTACGGCTCCGAGGAGTCCCGTATCGATGGACTGCACGCCGAGCACCTCGGCTGTGCCGTAGTGCTTGACCGCTTCCTCGTCCTCGAAGTCGACCCCTCTCGCGGTGAGATAAAAGTTCACCGCGAGGTTCATGGCGGCGAAGCCGACGAAACCGGAGAACGCGGCCACGCCCTTGTCCTCACGGGCGAGACCGAGCGGAATCGCCATCGCGAAAAGGACGGGCAGGAAGGTGAAGGCGACCAGACCCGTGTTGGCCATCCAGGTGAATACGAGGTGGAAGCCCTCGGCCTTCAGGAAGGGAAGATTGTCGGTGACGGCCTCGCTGGAGAGCGACGAGCCGATGCCCAGCATGATGCCGCAGAACGCGAGCAGAGCCACCGGGAGCATGAACGTCTTGCCGAGTCCCTGGAGGAATTCCCAGAGTGCGGCCTTGGTCTTCTGCATGTGTACGGAACTTTCGAGCCTGGGGACGGACCCGGGCGCTCGCCGTGGGGATGCGCGGACCCACGGATGGCCGAGCGGCGTGAGGCATGACGCGGGGATCCGGGCCGCCTTCGCACAACGCACCCGAGGATCGCCCGGTGAGCAGCGCCAGGCGGGGCCGTTCCACCGCACGGATCACATCACAGCAGGTCGGCGGCTGTCCATGGCCGCCGGGACGTCGATCCACGTCGCGCGCTGAGGGATCGACGCGGGGAGTGAACCCGCTGTCGCGGGCAGTGACGTACGCCACCGGGTCGCTCGGGCGCAGGGTGTTTGCCGTCGTATCCGCGGGTAAGGGGCTCTGTGATCGCCGGAGTCGACAATCCGGTGGACAGTAGGCGAAAGCTACCGAATGAGGAGGTTCGATGTCCTCGAAGCGACGTCGCAAGAAGAAGGCCCGCCGCAAGAACGGCGCGAACCACGGCAGTCGTCCCCAGTCCTGAGGGCGCGCCGGTCTGTCAGGGGGCGGCACGTGCCGCCCCCTGACGCGTTCCCCGGTCTCAGGTGAGCAACTGGTTGCGGTGAGAGGCGCGGCGGGCGGCGGTCAGCAGGGCTTGGATCTGGGGCCCCGCCTGATCGAGGCGTGCCACGGGCTTCGCGAACGGCAGGCGCAGGTCGCGGTGGGTGGTGGGGTACTCCAAGCGCAGGGTCACGCCGTAGCGGTCGATCGCGAGCGGGAGGACGCGCATCACGCCCTTCTCCGGCTGCGGTTGTGCGAGGCGCAGGAGCAGGGGGACGAGTTCGCCGTGGTCGTCGACGAGATGGGTCAGCATCGCCGCCTCGTTGGTGGCGATGGGATCGGGGGCCGTCTCCTGCAGTGTGTCCAGCGTGACGAAGGCGCGACCCCTGTGGTATTCGATGACCGCTTGGCCGACTCCATGCAGGTGCTTTCCGTGGCCTCGTTGCTGTACCGGGCGAAAGAGGAGGCGCCCGGCGCCAGGCCCCGCTCCAGCCTGATCCAGACGGAAGACCCTAGGCGTCCGTAGCTGTCGGGGGCTGCGCCTGCAGGAGTACGCCGATCTCCTGCGGGGTGAGGCCGGTGAGGTGGGCGATGCGCTGGGTGGGGATGCCCGCGGTCAGTGCGCGGTGCACGAGAGCTTCCCGGTCCTGGGTCGTCTCACGGAAGCCCAGAAGCTCCGCTTCCAGGTCCGCGACCGCCTTCGGAGCGCACTCCCGCTGTACGCGCAGCGCCTCTTCCTCGCTCAGGGGGACGGGCAGGCTTTCGGCATCTGCGGGGATGAGCGTCTCCGCGTCGGAGGGAAGGATCCTGACCTGCTCCGACGAGGCGGAAACCCCGTGCGCCTGCAGCCACCCGTGCACAGCCGGAGTCTCCGCACACGCCAGAGCGCCTACAGCTGCCAGAGCGGCCCCTACCTTGGGGTGGCGGTCGGGGAGCAAGAACAGGCGAGCGTCGTGGTCCATTGCGCAAAGCTACCTTCTCGAGCGCAGCGCAGCGAAACCCGAGTCCGGGGTTCCGTTGCGCTCCGCTCGAGCCGTGCGGTGTCATCGAGAGCGGCGGGAGATGGCAGAGCGGCCAACTCGCTTCCAGCTGACGCACGTTCGTGGCCATACAGGGCCGGACGGAGAGGCGGGCGAGGGCGTCGCGGCGGCCGACAGGCGGAGGTGCGTGGCCGCGTCGTGACAGCTCAGGCCGGTTCGGAGGTGTCCCTGACGGGCGTGTCCTCGACGCGGGAGCCGGGCGCTCCGCGGTTGGCGGCCGCCGGGCTGTGCGCGTGCTGCGGCGGGGCCTCTTCGTCGCCTGCGCCCACACCCGCCTCCGGGGTGCGCAGGACCAGCATGGCGACGTCGTCGCCACTGGGGTCGATGCGCTCCAGAAGCTCGTCGAGGAAGTCCTCGACGTCGCGGTCTGCCAGAGCCGCCGCATGCCGGCGCAGCATGGCGAGGCCGGCCTCGATGTCACGGGTGCGGCTCTCGACGAGCCCGTCGGTGTAGAGCAGGAGAGTCGACCGGGGCGGAAGGTCCGCGTAGGAGTCGGGCCAACTCAGGCCCAGGTGCAGGGCGGAGTTGAGGCCGAGGAGAGGGCCGTGACCCCCTTCGAGGAACCGGGCGTGCCCGTCGGTGGTGACCAGCAGGGGTGGTGGATGGCCCGCATTCACCCATCTGAGCTGCCACGGCCCGCCTTCGGGGCCTTCGATGCGTGCGAAGACGCAGGTGGCCATGGGGGCGTCGCTCGTGTGCGTCATCGCCTCGTCCAGGCGGCGCATGACCAGGCTCGGGGGCTCCGTACGGTCCCAGGCAAGGGCGCGCAACATGTTGCGGACCTCGGCCATGTGGGCGGCGGCCTTGAGATCGTGGCCGACGACGTCTCCGATGACCATGGTCAGGGCACCGTCGCTCAGGAGGAAGGAGTCGTACCAGTCCCCGCCGATCTCCGCGGCGCTCTCGGCCGGCCGGTAGCGGGCCGCCAGGGTGAGGTGGTCGACCTGGGGCAGAGGGGTGAGGAGCTGGCGCTGCATGATCTCGGCGACATGGCGCTGCTGCTCGGACAGTTCGGCGGCTTCCATGACGAGACCGGCGCGGCGCGCGATGTCGGCCAGCACGAAGACCTCGGCCTCCGAGTAGGACGCGTCCGGAGCGACACGGGCCACGGTCAGCGCGCCGAAGACCTGCCGCCGGGTGTGCAGGGGCACCACGACGGCGCAACTGCCGCCCAGCCGGTCGAAGAGGTCCCGGTGGGCGCTCGCGAGCGGACTGTCCGGCTGCTCCGCCAATGCGTGGGCGTCCAGGAAGACGGGCTCGGCGCTCCGCAGCGTCTGGACCGCCGGCGAACGGCTGGATTCGGGCAATGACGGCAACGGGCCCGTGAGCGCTTCCGCCGCTTCCTGGTCGCCGGTGGTACGGACGGTGACGCGGCGCATCTCGCCCGAATGCTCCGCCGTACGGATGTCGACCGCGACCCAGTCGCCCATGTCCGGTACGAGCAGGCCGGCCAGTCTGTTCAGCATCTCCGGCGTGTCCAGGGCGGAGATGAGGACCTTGGAGACCTCCGCCACCATCGTCAGCCGGGCGGTGAGCCCTTCCAGGGCGGCGAGGTACGCCGCGGTCTGCTCGGCGGCGTCACGATGCAGACTGAAATCGTGGAAGACGATCACCGCGCCTTCCGGCCGCCCCTCGTGCCGCAGGGGAGTGGCCGCCCAGATGACCGGCACGAGACTGCCGTCCCCGCGGAGGAAGAGTTCCTCGCTCCCCTCGACCGGTTGGTCACTCTCCAGCACGGTCAGCGGACCGCTCTCGCTCCGCGGGATCGTGTCACCGTCCCGTCGGCGGCGCAGCAGATCATGCATGTCGTGACCCAGCATCTGCTCCTTCCGGCGGCCGAGGAGCTGCTCGGCGCGCGGATTGCACGAGGTGAGCCGGCCGGTGGTGTCGACCACGAACACCCCCGCCCCCAGGTTGTCGAACACCGCGCGCATGAAGCCGACCTCGAGCAGCCCGTCCGCAGACCTCATCGGGCTTCCCCGGCCGTCCTCGGACGGACCGCTCCGCCCGTGCCCGCCCCCGGCACGCTCTCGGGACCGCACGGCGTGGGCATGTGCGCGAACGGCACGTGATCCGCTGCCGGAAACGCGGTCTGGGAGGTCATGAGCTCATGCCTTCCGCTTCGTGGTCACAGCCGCGCCCGGTCCGGCCGGCGACGAGGCCGGACGGCACCCGCGGCGCCAGAGCTTCTGTTCATCATTCATCCGGCGCTCCTGTTCCGCCGCTCGGGAGGGGCCCCCGGCCGCCGGGTTCGGCGCCCGGGGGTTCACCGCCCGCCGGCAACCGCGGCGACGGTTCGCCGCACAGCCGGCCGCGGACGGAAGGCCCGGGTCACCTCTCCAGCACCAGTGCGGAGCCCTGGCCCACGCCGATGCACAGCGTCGCCACGCCGACCCCGGACCCTGCGGCCTTGAGCTGGTGGGCGATGGAGCCCGCGAGGCGGGCTCCCGAGGCGCCGAGCGGGTGGCCGATCGCGATCGCTCCGCCGCGCGGATTGAGCACGGACGGGTCGAGGTCGGGCCACTCCGCGACGCAGCCCAGGACCTGCGCGGCGAAGGCCTCGTTGAGTTCCAGTGCCGTGAGCTCGGCGAAGCTCCTGCCCGCCCGGCCCAGGGCCCTGTTCACGGCTTCCACGGGAGCGAGCCCGAAGTAGTGGGGCTCGTTGGCGGACACCGCGGAGGCCGTGATCCGGGCCAGGGGTTCGCGGCCGGTGGCCCGCAGGCCCTCCTCGTCGGCCAGCAGCAGGGCAGCCGCACCGTCGTTGAGCGGGGAGGAGTTGCCCGCGGTGACCGTGCCGTCCTCCGTACGGAAGGACGGGCGGAGCTTGGCCAGGGCTTCCAGCGACGTGTCGTCCCTGATGCACTCGTCCCGGTCGACGACGAGCGGGTCGCCCTTGCGGCGCGGAATGGTCACGGGCGCGATCTCGCCGTCGAACAGCCCCGCTGCCCGGGCGGCCGAGGCCTTCCGGTGCGAGGCCAGAGCGAACTCGTCCTGCTGTTCACGGCTGATGGAGTGTTTCTCGGCGATCAGTTCGGCGCTCTCGCCGAGCGGCACCGTCCACTGCGGGTCCATCCGTGGGTTGACCATGCGCCAGCCCAGAGTGGTCGAGTACATCTCGGTGTGCCCGGCCGGAAAGGCGCGGTCGCTCTTGGGCAGGACGTACGGGGCGCGGGTCATCGACTCGACACCGCCGGCGACGACGAGCGAGTGGTCCCCCAGAGCCACGGCGCGCGCAGCGTGCACGACGGCTTCGAGGCCCGAGGCGCAGAGCCGGTTGACGGTCACGCCGGGAACGGAGACCGGCAGGCCCGCGAGGAGCGCGGCCATCCTGCCGACGTTGCGGTTCTCCTCGCCCGCGCCGTTGGCGTTGCCGAGCACCACGTCACCGATGCGTGAGGGGTCGAGTTCCGGCGTGCGGTCGAGCAGCGCGCGGATGGTGTGCGCGGCGAGGTCGTCCGGCCGCACCTGTGCGAGCGCCCCGTTGTACCTGCCGATCGGGGTGCGGACGGCGTCGACGATGTACACGTCGCGGGGACGGAAGCTCATGACGCGATCCTTTCGGCGGTACGGACCGGAGCGGCGGTCCGCTCCAGAACTTCAGCGGTACTCACCCCGGGGGCGGTCTCCACCAGGACCAGGCCGTCGTCGGTCACGTCGAGGACGGCGAGGTCCGTGATGATCCGGTGGACGCACGCCTTGCCGGTGAGCGGCAGGGTGCACTCCTCGACGATCTTCGGGCTGCCGTCCTTCGCGGTGTGCGTCATGGTCACGATGACGCGGCGGGCCCCGTGCACCAGGTCCATGGCGCCGCCGATGCCGGTCACCATCTTCCCCGGGACCGCCCAGTTGGCGAGGTCGCCCCGGGCCGAGACCTCCATGGCCCCGAGTACGGCGGCGTCGATGTGACCGCCGCGGATCATGCCGAAGGAGAGAGCGGAGTCGAAGAACGACGCCCCCGGCCGGACGGTCACCGTCTCCTTGCCCGCGTTGATCAGATCGGGGTCGACGTCCTCGTCGTACGGGAAGGCGCCGGTGCCCAGGATTCCGTTCTCGGACTCCAGGACGACGTGCACGTCCTCGGGGAGGTGGTTCGGGATCAGCGTCGGCAGCCCGATGCCGAGGTTGACGTACTCGCCGTCGCGCAGTTCCGCGGCCGCCCTGGCGGCCATCTCGTTCCGGTTCCAGGCCATCAGTCCCGTGCCTCCCGCTCCGTGATCGTCCGCTTCTCGACCTTCTTGTCCACGGCCTGCCCGGGGGTCAGCGCGACCACCCGCTGTACGAAGACGCCCGGCAGGTGCACGTGGTCCGGGTCGATCTCGCCCGGCTCGACCAGCTCCTCGACCTCGGCGACTGTGATGCGGCCGGCCATCGCGGCGAGCGGATTGAAGTTGCGAGCGGACTTGTTGAAGACCAGGTTGCCGTGCCGGTCGCCCTTCGCCGCCCTGACGAGGGCGAAGTCGGTGCGGATGCTGTGCTCCAGGACGAATTCCGTGCCGGCGAAGTCGCGGACCTCCTTGGCGGGTGAGGCCACCGCCACGCCGCCCTCACCGTCGTAGCGCCAGGGGAGCCCGCCGTCGGCGACCTGCGTGCCCACGCCGGCGGGGGTGTAGAACGCGGGTATCCCGGCCCCGCCGGCCCGTAGTCGCTCGGCCAGAGTGCCCTGCGGGATCAGTTCGAGCTCGAGTTCGCCCCCGAGGTACTGCCGGGCGAACTCCTTGTTCCCGCCGATGTACGAGCCCGTCACCCGGCTGATCCGGCCGGCGGAGAGGAGCACCGCGAGGCCGGAGTCCATCGCTCCGCAGTTGTTCGAAACGACGCCGAGCCCGCTGACGCCGCTCGCGTACAGGGCATCGATCAACACGTTCGGCACACCGCTGAGGCCGAAGCCCCCCACCGCCACCGACGCGCCGTCCGGCACGTCGGCGACGGCCAGTGCCGCCGACGCGACCACCTTGTCCATGAAACCGCCCACCCCTTAGCGTTCGCATAGTGAAATTTCCTTCACTAGGATCGAGTCTGGCGCCCGGATCGGAGCCCTGTCAACGGGCCTGCGAACCTATGGGCACACCCGACGGGAGAACAGATGCCACCGACCAGCCCCGACAGGCCCGGCACACCGGCCCCCGCGGAGGCCGTCGCACCGCTCATGCGCGGCATCTCCGTGCTGCGCCGGCTGACCGACGCGGACGGCTCCCTCAGCCTCAGCGACCTGGAACGCGCCACCGGACTCGCCCGCTCCACCGTCGACCGTGTCACGCTCACCCTCGCTCGCACGGGATACGTGCGCCTCGACGGCCGGACCGTCACCCTCGCGCCGCGCCTGATGGAGCTGGGCAACGCCTACCTGTCCTCGGTCCGCTTTCCCCGCCTCCTCGGTGACCTGGTGGACGCGCTCGCCGACGAACTCGACGAGTCCGTCTCGCTGGCGGTGCCCGACGGCGAGGACGTCCGCTTCGTGCACCAGGCCACCCGCCGCCGTGCGATGTCCCTGAGCTTCCGCATCGGCGACCTGCTGCCCGCGGAACGCACCGCCCCGGGCACGGTCCTCGCCACCCTCTGGGGGGCCGGGCAATGGCAGGCATGGCGGGAGAGGCGGGCCGCAGACCCCGACGGCGCCGGCTTCCCGTCCCTGCCGCGTCGCAGCCGCCCGGCCGACGACCTCTTCGAGGACCGCGTGGACGCGGCACGGGCCGACGGCTGGGCGCTGGACGACCAGTTGATCGAACCCGGCCTCCTGGCCCTCGCCGTACCTGTACGGGACCCCGCCGGAGGCATCGCGTGCGTGCTCAGCGTGGTCAGTCACACCAGCCGGCACAGTGCGCAGGGCCTCCGCGACAGCCTGCTGCCCCGGCTGCGCGATGCCGCGGCGGCCATGGAATGCCGGCTGCGTGACGCCCCTCCCGGCGGCACCGCACCGGCCCCGGGGCCCCTCGCCTCATGGACGGCGGCCTCGAAGCAGGAACTGGGGCGGGAGTTCGTCGAGTCCCTCGCCAGGGGCCTCACCGTCATCACCGCCTTCGGCGACACCGGCGACGCCCTGACGCTCAGCGCGGTCGCCCGTGCCACCGGCCTGTCCCGCGCCTCCGCACGCCGCGCGCTGATCACCCTCGAACACCTCGGCTACGTAGCGGTCGACCAGCGTGAACACCGGCTGACACCCCGTGTCCTGGCGCTCGGATATCCGCCGCTCTCCCGCATCACTCTGCCGGGGATCGCCGAACCGCACCTCGCCGCCCTGGCGGGGCGGATCCATGAATCCACGTCCCTCGCAGTCCTCGTGGACGACTCGGTGCAGTACGTGGCGCGTGCCGCCACCCACCGCATCATGAACGTCAACATCACCGTCGGCACCCGCTTCCCCGCCTACGCGACCTCGCTCGGACGAGTCCTGCTTGCGGACCTGCCCGCCGCCGGACTGGGGCCCCTCCTCGACCACGCGGAGCTGCGCCCGCTCGCCCCCCACACCCTCACCCGCCGTGCCGAACTCGAGGCCGTGCTCGAACGCGTACGCGCCGAGGGGTACGCCCTGGTCGACGAGGAACTGGAGGCGGGCCTGCGCTCGATCGCCGTACCCGTGCGGGACCGTGCCGGCACCGCGGTCGCCGCCATCAACGTCGCCATGCACAGCAGCAGCCGGACGATCGAGGAGTGCCTGGAGCAGGTGCTGCCCCAAGTCCGCCTCACCGCGGGCAACATCGAGGCCGAACTGCACACCGCGGCCCGTTTCGCCCACGTCGCGGTGATGTGAGCCCAAGAGGCCCCGGAGCGTCGAGGAGGTCCAGCCCGACGACGGAGACACCGGTGGGGCCTGCCGGCCACCGGCGGGGGTAGGCGACCGGACGGCGGGGTACGCGCCTCGCACCCGCTCCTTGGCTGCACCGCGAGATACCTGCCGCGCAGCCGAGCCCGCTCCGGGTGCGGAGGGCGACGCGGGAACGGAGGATGCGAGGGTGGCGAGCCGCGCCGGCCGGCCCCGTCGTACCGAGAAGCGACATCCGAGGGAGACAACACCATGGCGCCCGAGCGATCCTCTTCCGGCAGCACCGCGTCCCGCGACCCCGGGCTCGCCCTCCCCGTGGCCGGGCGGGCCGGGTGGAGCGACGTGGACCTGCGCGCGGTGGACACCGTACGGGTGCTCGCCGCGGACGCCGTACAGAAGACCGGCAACGGCCACCCCGGTACGGCGATGAGTCTGGCGCCGCTCGCCTACCTGCTGTTCCAGCAGGTCATGCGGCACGACCCCGCAGACGACCAGTGGCTGGGCAGGGACCGTTTCGTCCTCTCGTGCGGCCACACCAGCCTCACCCTCTACATCCAGCTCTACCTGGCCGGCTACGGCCTGGAGATGGACGATCTGAAGGCGCTGCGGACCTGGGACTCGGCGACACCCGGCCACCCGGAGTACCGGCACACCCGCGGCGTCGAGATCACCACGGGCCCGCTGGGCCAGGGGATGGGCGCCGCTGTGGGGATGGCGATGGCGGCACGCAGGGAGAGGGGACTGCTCGACCCGGACGCCGCGCCGGGCGCCAGCCCCTTCGACCACCACGTGTACGTGCTGGCGTCCGACGGCGACATGATGGAGGGAGTCGCGTCCGAGGCCGCGTCGCTGGCCGGCCATCAGAGGCTGGGCAACCTGATCGCGTTCTACGACTCCAACCACATCTCCATCGAGGACGACACCGACATCTCCTTCAGCGAGGACGTGCCGGCCCGCTTCGCCGCGTACGGCTGGCACGTGCAGACCGTGGACTGGACCCGTACGGGCGACTACGTCGAGGACGTCGACGCACTGCTCGCCGCGATCGAGACCGCGAGGGCGGAGCAGGACCGGCCCTCGATGATCATGCTGCGCACGATCATCGGCTGGCCCGCACCGACGAAGAGGAACACCGGCAAGGCCCACGGGGCGGCCCTGGGGGACGAGGAGGTCGCCGGAACCAAGCGGCTCCTCGGCTTCGACCCCGAGTCGTACTTCCCCGTCGAGGACGAGGTCCTCGCCCACACCCGGGCGGTCGGGGAACGGGGCAAGGACGCGCGGGACCGCTGGCAGCGGACCTACGAGGACTGGCGCACCGCCAGCCCGGAGCGGGCGGCCCTGCTGGACCGGCTGCGGGAACAGGAACTGCCCGACGGCTGGACCGACGCCCTGCCCGACTTCCCGGCCGACGCGAAGGGCATGGCCACCCGCAAGGCGTCCGGCCAAGTGCTCACCGCTCTCGCACCGGTCCTGCCCGAGCTGTGGGGCGGCTCCGCGGACCTCGCGGGCAGCAACAACACGACCATGGACGGCGAGCCCTCGTTCGTCCCCGCCGACCGGCAGACGACCGAGTTCGCCGGAGGCCCCTACGGGCGGACCCTGCACTTCGGCATCCGTGAGCACGCCATGGGCGCCGTACTCAACGGCATCGCGCTGCAGAGCCTGACACGCCCCTACGGCGGCACGTTCCTCACGTTCAGCGACTACATGCGTCCCGCGGTGCGCCTCGCCGCCCTGATGAAGCTGCCCGCCACCTACGTGTGGACCCACGACTCGATCGGACTGGGCGAGGACGGTCCCACCCACCAGCCCGTCGAACACCTGGCCGCCCTGCGCGCGATCCCCGGCCTCGACGTCGTACGTCCCGGCGACGCAAACGAGACCACCACATGCTGGCGGACGATCCTGGAGCACACCGACCGCCCCGCCGGTCTCGTCCTGACCCGGCAGAACCTTCCGGTGCTCGACCGCGCCGACGGTGTCCACGCCCCGGCCGCGGAAGCGGCACGCGGCGCGTACGTCCTCGTGGAGGCTTCCGGAACCGCCCCCGACGTCATCCTCGTGGCGACGGGGTCCGAGGTCCACATCGCTCTCGACGCCCGCAAACTGCTGGTCGACGAGGGGCTGGCCGTACGGGTGGTCTCGATGCCCTGCCGCGAATGGTTCGCCGAGCAGCCGCTGTCCTACCAGGACGAGGTGCTGCCGCCCGACGTACGCGCCCGCGTCAGCGTCGAGGCCGCCGTCGGCCAGGGCTGGCGCGAGGTGGTCGGCGACGCCGGCCGGATCGTCAGCCTGGAGCACTACGGCGCTTCCGCCGACTACGAGCGGCTGTACGAGGAGTTCGGCATCACCGCCGAAGCGGTCGCCGCAGCCGCCCGCGCCAGCATCCGCGACGCGGTGGAGCCCCCCAGGCCGGGCGGACGGAGGACCTGAGGGCCCGGACCGCCCCGCCGCCTGCCGGGGACAACGAGTCCGACGAGGTGACAGCCGCACCGGCGGACTACCAGGGCTTACGCTCCCGGGCATGACCAAGTTCATCGTCACCGTGTGCCTGCCTCCGACCGCTCCTCGGAAGCTTCCACGGGCGATAGCCGCCGCCATGGCGCCCTACGACGCCAACCTCACCGAGGGATGGAATCCGGTCGGTCACTGGGACCGCTGGACCATCCACTCCAGCCCGGGCAACGCCTACCTCGTGATGCCTCAGCACGACGGCGACCGCAGGCTCGTCACGGCCTCGACCGTACCTCGCAGGAAGGCCGCCCTCGATGCCCTCGGACCGCTGGAGTGCTATGGCGGGCCCCGGGGTCTGCTCGACTTCGACGGTATGCGGGAACGAGCGGCGCGCACGCATGACGCCCTGCTCACCGCTTGGACCGAGCTGACGGCGACACACCCGCCGGCCCGCCCGTTCTCCGACTTCGCCGCCCGCCACGAGGCCGAGCCCGAGAGGTACTCCATGGCGGACGCCAGGGAGGAGCACCTGGCCCAGCCGCTGGTGCAGGACGTGGCCCGGCGGGCGGTCGCGGGAGACCCGCACTTCGACATGTCGTTCCTCACCGGCGACCCGGTCGCGTACTTCGCGCAGGAACACGAGGAAGAACGGCTGTGGGCGGTCCGGTGCGCCGTGCCCGGCTTCGCAGTGGTCACGCTCGACGGCTCGTGGACGGACGCGGACACGGACGGCCACTGGGAACAGGCCAACCGCTATCTCGACGGCCTCGACGCCGAGGCCGTCGTCCTCGACCTGCTCTGTCACTCCTGAGCCGCAGGACCGGCCCGGCCCGCAGAGGTCGCACCGGCGGCTGCACGCCGGCAGCCCCTGACTAGCCCATCTGACGCCGCACCAGTTCATGGAGCTGCCCGCTCGTGTCCGCGAGGAGCTCGGCGGGCGGTCCCTCCTGGACGACACGACCGTCCGCCATCACGATCACGCGATCGGCGTCCATGACCGTGGACAGCCGGTGCGCGATCACCACACGGGTGGCCTTCAGGGACCTGGTGCTCTCGATGACGGTGCGCTGGGTCTCGTTGTCGAGCGCGCTGGTCGCCTCGTCGAAGAACAGGATGCGGGGCCGCCGGACCAGCGCCTGGGCGATCATCAGCCGCTGGCGCTGACCGCCGGAGATCGAGCCGCCGCCGGAGATCATCGTGTGCAGCCCCATCGGCATGCGCTTGATGTCCTCGGCCAGCCCCGCCATCGCGGCGGCCTCCCACGCCTCCTCCTGGGTGAAGACCTCGGCGCCGCAGATGCAGTCCAGGATCGATCCGGCCAGCGGCTGGGCGTTCTGCAGGACGACCCCGCACTGACGGCGCACGGCTGCCTGGTCGAGCGCCGTCAGATCCTGACCGTCGTACAGGACGCTGCCCGAGACCGGCTTGTCGAAGCCGATGAGGAGCCTCAGCAGCGTCGACTTGCCGCATCCGCTGGGGCCCACGATCGCGACGAACTCGCCCGGCCGTACGGTCAGCGACACCTCGTCCAGGACGACGGGACCGTCGTCGGAATAGCGGAAGGACACACCCCTGGCCTCGATCCCCCCGGACAGCACGCCCGGCTGGGTGCTGGCGCCGCGCACCTCGGGGGCCTCGTCGAGCACCGGCTTGATCTGCTCGAACATCGGCAGCACTGCGGCCGCCGACACGAACGCCCCGGTGAGCTGGGTGACGGCGGTCAGCAGCATCGTCACGGACGTGTTGAAGGTCAGGAACTCACCGGCCGTCAGGGAACCCTTCGCCGGTCCCGCCAGCAGGACGAAGATGATCAGCGAACACAGCGGCAGGTAGACGGCGTTGAGGACCGTCGTCAGATTCTTGATCCTGCCTGCCCGCTTCTGCAGCTCACGGCTGCGGGCGAACTCCGCCGCCCACGCCCCGTACGCGAAGCTCTCAGCCGCCGCGACCCGCAGCTTGGGCAGCCCCCGCAGTGTCTGGAACGCCTGGTTGTTCAGCTTGTTCCCCAGCACGATCAGCCGGCGCTGCCAGCGGAGCTCCCACATGCCCATGGCCAGGAACACCCCGGCGATGACCACCAGCATCGCGACGGCCGTGAGCGCCAGCGGGACGCTGAACCAGAGCAGCAGCCCCAGATTCATCGCCCCGAGCGTGCCCGCCTGCACCACGACGGGGCCGGTGCCGGACAGCACCCGGCGGATGGAGCTCACCCCCATCGCCGCGCTCGCCAGTTCTCCGGTGGAACGCCCGGTGAAGAACTTCGTCGGCAGCCGCAGCAGCCGGTCCCAGACCGCTGGCTGGAGCGTGCTCTCGATCCGCCCCTCCATCCGCAGGATCGTGAGGTTCTGCAGCAGCATGAAGGCAGCCGAGACGACACCGGAGATGATGACGGCCAGCGACACCTGCACGATCAGCGCGTTCTGGGCGTTGGGCACGTACACGCCGAGCACCTTGCCGGTGGCGATCGGCACCAGTGACCCCAGCGCGACCGTCACCAGCCCGGCCAGCACCAGGTTCCGCAGGTCGCCCCGCGTGCCGAACAGACCGAAGCGCAGCAGCTGCCTCCTGCTCAACGGCTTCTCCGGAAGCGGCCGGTAGAACATCACGGCGCGCTCGTCGAACTCCTGGGCACAGGCGCTGTCGACGCGGGCGCGCCGCCCGGTCAGCGGGTTGACCGCCTCGTAGCGGCCACGGCGCCAGAGCAGGGCGACCGGCGCACCGGACGCTGCCCTCATGCCCACCAGCGGCCCGGAGTTCTCCCGCCACCAGCGACCGTCGAGCCGAACCGCGCGGGTGCGGATGCGCGAGGCGACCGCGACGCGCTCGACCGGGTCGACCCGGTCGCTCACCGCCCCGCCCGTCGCGGGCTCCGCGAGTACGATCCCTGAATCCCGGGCCACCAGACGGCATGCCGCGTACACGGCGTCGTCCGAGGCCCCCTTCGCGGCCGACGCGCCCCTCCCGGACCGGCTAATCGAGGTCAGCAGGGCGTGGTCGGCCTCCTTGCGGACGGCCTCGCCGGCCTTGAGACCGGCCGCGGTCCGGTCCTCGTGGGCGCGCTCAAGCTGTTCGATCCAGCGGTCCAGCGCCGACAGCAGGCGGTACTGCTGATTGACCATCCCCTGCCACATCGCCGGGTCCACGAGCAGGTCACCCGCCGCCTCGGCGCTGAAGGCGGCGCCGTACTGCACGCTTCCCGGCGATACCGGCAGCCACAGGATGTCGTCGTCGCCGACCGTTCCCTCGAAAGTGGTCCGCCCGTCCAGCGGGGCTTCGAACAGCACCCGCCGGCTGCGGCCCACACCGAGGGAGAAGGCGTGCTCCAGGAGACTCAGCGTGGCGTCACCGGTGTCGTAGTGGCTGCGGTACTGCGCCTCGTACGCCTCCTGGCCGGCGTACTCCGGCCGGTACAGCTCACGCAACGCGATCCGGCGCAGCACACAGTCCTGCAGGGGCCGGCCGACCAGGGTGTGCTGCGGGCCCTCGACCGGACCCAGCACGAGCGTTCCCGGCTCGAGCCTGCCGAGGAAGTGCCAGTGCCCCTGCGCCGCCGCGTCCACCGCGAACAGGTCGAGGGCGCCGCCCACGACCAGCCACAACACCTGGGGCCCCTCCAGCGAGAGACTCCGCAGCCCGGTGCAGTCGACCGGCTCGCCGAGAGCTCCCAGCGCGCCGATGACCGGGTCCTGCCCGGGCGCCTCCGTGCCCGCGAGGGGATGAACGGATGCCATGTCAGTGCTCCCTGACGAGATCGGCGTAAGGGCCACCCGCGGCCACCAGGGTCTCGTGCCGGCCGCGTTCCACGACGGTCCCGTGGTCCAGGACCACGATCTCGTCGCTGTCGCGCACCGTGCTCAGCCGGTGCGCGATCACGACGCAGGCACAGCCGCGCCGCCGGAGGTTGTCGATGATGATCCGCTCCGTCTCGGCGTCCAGCGCGCTGGTGACCTCGTCCAGCACCAGGATGCTCGGGCGGCGCACGAGGGCCCGGGCGATCTCCAGGCGCTGGCGCTGCCCGCCGGAGAAGTTCCGCCCGTCCTGCTCCACCCTGCTGTGGATGCCACGGGGGCGGCGGGCGACGACGTCGTACAGGGCGGCGTCCCGCAGGGCCTCGGTCACGGCCTCGTCCGGGACCGAGGGGTCCCACAGCGCCACGTTGTCCCGGACCGTCCCCTCGAAGAGGAAGACGTCCTGGTCGACGAAGGACACGGACGCGGCCAGAGCGCCCCTGGGTATGTCCTCCAGGCGCTGCCCGTCGATGCGGATCGTGCCCTGCCACGGGCTGTACAGCCCTGAAATGAGCCGCGAGACCGTCGACTTGCCGCTGCCGGACCCGCCGACGAGCGCCACCTGCTGCCCGGGGCCCACGGACAGGGAGAATCCGGTGAGCAGCGGCTTGTCGAGCGGGCTGTAGCCGAAGGTGATGTCCTCCAGCGTCACATGGCCCTTGAGCCGGCGGGTGCTCGCGGCCGGCTCCGGGCGGGAGTACAGCGCGTCGACGGGGAAGTTCTCCACGTCCTTGAGACGGGCCACGTCGGCCGCGAAGTCCTGGACCCGGCCCGCCACCCCGTTGAGCCGGGTCACCGGCGCGGTGAAGCGGGTCACCAGCGCCTGGAAGGCGACGAGCAGACCGATCGAGATGTGCCCCTCGACGGCCCGCAGCCCGCCGATCCACAGGATCAGCGCGCTGTTCACCGTGGCGAGGGCGGGGGCGACGACGCCCAGCCAGGCACTCGGCACCCCGAGGCGCTGCTGCTCCTCCAGCGTCGTCGCGTGCTGCCCGGCCCAGCGGCGGAAGTAGCCGTTCTCGCCGCCCGTGGCCTTCATCGTCTCGATCAGCTGGAGACCGGTGTACGAGGTGTTGGTCAGCCGTGCGCTGTCCGCCCGCAGCTTCTGGGTGCCGGTGGCCCGCAGCCGTACGACGATGCGCATCGCGACCACGTTGAGCAGCGCGATACCCACCCCGATGACCGTCAGCTGGGGGTCGTACGTCCACAGCAGGAACGCGTAGAGGAGGACGACGATGCCGTCCACACCGGCCGCGGTGAGATCCCGGGCGAGCGTCTCGGCCACGGCGTCGTTCGACTGCAGCCGCTGGACGAGGTCGGCCGGACTGCGCTGGGAGAAGAAGGTGACCGGCAGCCGGAGCAGGTGCCGGAAGAAGCGCGCGCTGCCGAGTGTGGAGGAGATGATGCGCCCACGCAGGAGATTCGCCTGCTGCAGCCAGGTCAGTACGACGGTGAGCGCCACCATGGTGCCCATCGCGGCGAACAGCACGCCCAGCAGCGAGGTCTGTTCACCAATCATGAACATGTCGATATAGGTACGGCTCAGCGCCGGGAGCGTCGCGCCGACGGCCACCAGCAGCAGGCTGGCGAGCAGGGCGACCAGCATCGTGCCCGTGGTTCCGCGCAGCCGGGCCGGCAGCGCGGCCATGACACCGGGCTTCCGGCCGCCGCGCTCGAAGTCCGCGCCGGGCTCGAGGACGAGGACGACCCCGGTGAAGCTGGTGTCGAAGTCCTCGGTGGGCACGAACCGGCGACCCTTGTCGGGGTCGTTGATGTGCACGCCCCTCCGTCCCAGGCGGCGCCCCGCACCGTCGTACACGACGTAGTGATTGAACTCCCAGAACAGGATCGCGGGTGCCTGGACCTCCGCGAGGGCCGCCGGCTCCATCTGCATGCCCTTGGCCTGGAGGCCGTAACTACGGGCCGCCTTCAGTACGTTGCTGGCGCGAGAGCCGTCGCGCGAGACGCCGCAGGCGATCCGCAGTTCCTCCAGCGGCACATGGCGTCCGTAGTGGGCGAGCACCATCGCCAGCGACGCCGCACCGCACTCCAGGGCCTCCATCTGGAGCACGGTGGGGGTGCGTACCGTCTTCGTCCGCCTGGGCCTGGGCGCGGAGCGTGACCGTCGCCTGTTGCCCGGGGCTCCCTCCGGGCGGTGCCTGCCCCGGCCCGCGGGCGGCAGCTGCTGGGCGGTGGGGGACGGGTGCGGTGCGGTCACGGGAGCAGCCAATCGATCGGGCGCTGGTCGGCGAGACGGACGGAGCCGGTGGCCAGGGTCATGGAGCCGACCGTGTAAGGAGGCCCCTCGGCCGAGGACCACCGGTAGCCGGACTCGGTGGAGTCCGAGCGTTCGATCCTCACCAGGACCGCCAACGGCCTGCCGTGCCGGGAGAACTGCTCACCGAGCTGGGCGTCGCCGAGGAAGCGGGTGATCTGCTGCTGTGTCTGCGCGGTCCTGCCGACCGCAGCCACCTTGCCGCGCAGCACGCCGTACTGCTGGGCGGGTACGGACTGGACGGTGAGGTCGACGGAAGCGCCCACCGGGACCGACGGGGCGCTGCTGCCGGAGACGTACAGCAGGACGACAAGGGGATCGCCGGCTCCGTCGATCCGCTCGACGCTCGCCACATCCGCACCGGTGGCGACCACCGCGCCGATCGTGGCGGTCACCGAGGTGAGCCGGCCCGCGTCGATCGTACGGACGACGCGCTCGCCCTGCTCCGTACGGACCTTGAGCAGCGGGGCGTTCCGGGGCAGGGTCTCGCCCTCGTCGGCCAGGACCTCGGTGATCTGTCCGGCGACCGGGCTCTGCAGGATGTAACTGCCGCGGGAGTGCGTGAGGATGCCGGGCGCGTCGAGGGTGCTGGCCACGGAACCCGTCACGGCCCAGAAGCAGGCGGCGGCCATCACGGCGACGGTGACGCAGAGGACGAGCAGGCCCTGGGGCCGGGCGAAGCGCACCGGAAGATCGAGCTGTTCGGGCGACTGCAGCTTGGAAAGGGCCTGTTGGCGGAACTGCACGGAACTCTTCCCTCAACTGTCAGCGGTCGGCACCGAGCCCCGGAACCGTCGGGTTCCGGGGCTCGGCGGGGTCCTGCCGTGTCTCAGAGACCGGCGGTGAGGCCGGTGGCCAGGCCGGTGACCGCGCCCGTGTTCACGCCGGTGGCGCCCTCGACGAGACCGGTGACCGAGCCGACGGCGCCGGCGACCGGGACGATGCCCTCAACGGTGCCCGTGACGTTGCCGACGAGGCCGCCGACGAGGCCGCCCGAGACGTTGTCGAGGTCGCTGTCGGAGATCTCGGCGGTCTCGACCTGGGGGGTGTAGTTCATGATGAGGAGCCCTTCGTGTGGAAATTGCTTATATACGGAAACCCGTGGTGCAGCCTCCGTATGGCCCAGGATCAAAGCACGCCTGCGCCTCGTACAGCCAATCGAACTGCGGTGGATCTGTCGTTGTGCCGCCGCTGACTCCCGCTTACGTGGAGAAGTGGTCATTCCGTGGCGGCAGATCCTTCACGAGCTTCACCGGACGAATTCCGAGTCGTCGCAACTTAACGTCTCCCAAGTAGGGCACTCTCGCCCGAATCCACCCGTTGACCCGCCCGGACCTGCGGTTCCGTTCCAGGTCGCGTGATCGGTGTGCGCATGCCGTGTGCAGGTTTCCCTGATTCGGCGGCCCCTCGTAATTACATGCCGCGGGAGTGCGGGCCGACGGAGGGTCTCGGAAGGTCGATATTCATGTGCTTGTAAAAGATGAGCACGACTCGCATTTGGTGCGAGTGGGTTTCCGGTGAATGGGCGGCGTGTTTATGGAGCACTTCACGAGTTCGCGTGTCCATCCGGTCACCCGAACTCCGGCTCTGTGGAGAAGGTGTGCCGTCCGTCCCGGCCGCGCAGCGTGGTGCGGGCGGTTCACGCGGGCGCTCGTGTGGGCCGGACGGGCGGTGGTGTGCAGGGAGCGGCGCGATTCATCCGATGAAACGGCTGCATCACCCTTCTCGCGGGCGACACCCGGCGCTACCATCGGGATGCTATGGGAGCGCTCCCATCTCTGTGTCAGCCCCGTACCGCCGCTGTGCGGCGGACCAGCTCGGAGAGGACGTTTTCGTGCGCTTGAGCACCAGACCAATCGCCGCCCTACTGGCGGCACTTGCCCTCACCGCCGGGTTGTCGGTCACCGGCACCCCGGCCGCGGCTCGCCCGGCCGACGGGCCCGCCGCGGCCGAAGCATCGGAGGTGTCCGTCGCGGCGGACACCTACACCTGGAAGAACGCACGAATCGACGGCGGTGGCTTCGTGCCGGGCATCGTCTTCAACCGTTCCGAGAAGAACCTCGCCTACGCGCGCACCGACATCGGTGGCGCCTACCGCTGGGACCAGGCGGGCAAGCGGTGGACACCGTTGCTGGACTGGGTGGACTGGGACCGGTGGGGCTGGTCCGGGGTGGCGAGCCTCGCCTCCGACGCGGCCGACCCCGACAAGGTGTACGCCGCTGTCGGCACGTACACCAACAGCTGGGACCCGACGAACGGAGCGGTCCTGCGTTCCTCGGACCGCGGCGCCTCCTGGAAGGCGGCCACGCTTCCCTTCAAGATCGGCGGCAACATGCCGGGGCGCGGCATGGGGGAGCGGCTCGCGGTCGACCCGAACAAGAACTCCGTGCTGTACCTGGGCGCACCCAGTGGCAACGGCCTGTGGCGGTCCGCCGACTCGGGGGTCACCTGGTCGGAGGTGACCGCCTTCCCGAACCCCGGCAACTACGCGCAGGACCCGTCCGACACCAGCGGATACGGCAACGACAACCAGGGCATCGTGTGGGTGACCTTCGACGAACGCTCCGGCAGCGCCGGCAGCGCCACCCAGGACATCTACGTCGGGGTCGCCGACAAGGAGAACACCGTCTACCGCTCCACGGACGGCGGCGGCACCTGGTCCCGGATCGCCGGTCAGCCGACGGGCTACCTCGCGCACAAGGGCGTACTCGATTCGGAGACGGGCCACCTCTATCTGACGCTGAGTGACACGGGCGGCCCGTACGACGGCGCCAAGGGGCGGATCTGGCGGTACGACACGGAGTCGGGCGCATGGAAGGACGTCAGCCCCGTCGCGGAGGCCGACACCTACTACGGCTTCAGCGGCCTCTCCGTCGACCGGCAGAAGCCCGGCACCCTGATGGCGACCGCCTACAGCTCCTGGTGGCCCGACACCCAGATCTTCCGCTCGACGGACAGCGGTGCCACCTGGACGAAGGCCTGGGACTACACCAGCTATCCGAACCGTTCGGACCGCTACACACTGGACGTCTCCTCGGTGCCCTGGCTCAGCTGGGGTGCCAACCCGTCCCCGCCGGAGACCGCGCCCAAGCTGGGCTGGATGACGGAGTCCCTGGAGATCGACCCGTTCGACTCCGACCGCATGATGTACGGCACGGGCGCGACGGTCTACGGCACCGAGAACCTCACGTCCTGGGACTCCGGCGGGCAGTTCAGGATCACACCCATGGTCAAGGGCCTGGAGGAGACGGCCGTCAACGACCTGGCGAGCCCGCCCTCGGGCGCGCCGCTGCTGAGCGCCCTCGGTGACATCGGAGGCTTCCGGCACACGGACCTCGACGCGGTGCCCGCCATGATGTTCACCTCGCCGAACCTTGACTCGACCACCAGCCTGGACTTCGCGGAGACGGCTCCCGGTACGGTCGTACGCGTCGGCAACGCCGACGCCGCCCCGCACATCGGCTTCTCCACCGACAACGGCGCCAACTGGTTCCAGGGTTCCGAACCCTCCGGCGTCACCGGCGGCGGCACGGTCGCCGCAGCGGCGGACGGCAGCGGATTCGTCTGGAGCCCCGACGGCGCGGCCGTCCACCGGACCACCGGTTACGGCAACTCCTGGACCGCCTCCACCGGAATCCCCGCGGGTGCCACGGTCGAGTCGGACCGGAAGAACCCGAAGAAGTTCTACGGGTTCAAGGCCGGCACCTTCTACGTGTCCACCGACGGCGGAGCCACGTTCACCGCGAAGGCGACCGGTCTCCCCGCCGAAGGCAACGTCCGTTTCAAGGTGCTCCCCGGCGCGGAGGGTGACATCTGGCTCGCGGGCGGCGCCTCGACCGGTGCGTACGGGCTCTGGCGCTCCACCGACTCCGGCGCGACCTTCACCAAGTTCTCCGGTGTGGAACAGGCCGACAGCGTCGGCTTCGGCAAGGCTGCCACCGGGGCCTCGTACCAGACCGTCTTCGTCAGCGCGAAGATCGGCGGGGTGCGCGGCATCTTCCGGTCGACGGACGCGGGCGCCAACTGGACACGGATCAACGACGACGCGCACCAGTGGGCCTGGACCGGCGCGGCGATCACCGGGGACCCACGGGTCTCCGGCCGGGTGTACGTCTCGACGAACGGCCGGGGCATCCAGGTCGGCGAATCCCCGGACAGCGACGGCGGAGGCACGGACCCCGGCCCCGATCCGGATCCCGGCCCCGGTCCGGAGGAGGCCGCCTGCAAGGTGACGTACACGGTCACCAACCAGTGGTCCGGCGGCTTCCAGGCCGAGGTGACGGTCACCAACACCGGCGCCGCGGCCTACGACGGCTGGCAGCTCGGCTGGTCGTTCCCCGGGGACCAGAAGGTCACGCAGATGTGGAACGCCTCCCATCAGCAGGCAGGGGCGAAGGTGACCGCGACGAACGTCGGCTGGAACGGCAAGGTGGCCCCGGGCTCCTCGGCGGGCTTCGGCTTCACCGGTACGTCGACCGGTGCCGGCACCGAGCCGGACGGGTTCACGCTGGGCGGTGAGGCCTGCTCCGTCGGCTGACGCCTGCGGGCCGGCGCGGGGAGGGGTCGCGCCGGCCCGCAGTAAGGGGCGGGAGCGTGAAATGGACATACCGCCCACGGTGTGCTGCATTGGAGTGACCGCTCTCGCCCTCGGAGGTACCCGTGGTGGACGTCGACGTGCTGATCGCAGGTGCGGGTCCGGTCGGTCTCACGGCAGCGGCCGAACTGTGCCGGCGCGGGGTCTCGTGCCGGGTCGTCGACCGGCTCCCCGGACGGCTGCCGTACGCCAGGGCCGTGGGGGTCCAGCCCCGGACACTGGAGATCTGGGACCGGATGGGCATGATCCGCGAGGCCCTGGAGGCGGCTGTCCCGATGCGGGGACAACTGCTCTACATCAACGGGGAGGAACGGGCGCGGATCGACCTGGAAGTGCCCCCGGAGGTTCCTTACGGCTTCGCCGCCCTCCCGCAGTACGAGACCGAGCGCCTCCTCGAGGAGCTCCTGCGGCGCCGGGGAGGGCACGTCGAACGAAGCACCGAACTCATCTCGTTCGAACAGGACCTGGGCGAGGTCAGGGCGGTCCTTTCCACTTCCCCCGGCGGGAGCAGGGAGGAAGGGAGCAGGGAGGAAGTGACCGCCCGCTACCTCCTGGGCTGCGACGGTGCCCACAGCGTCGTACGCAAGGGCCTCGGTCTGTCCTTCGAAGGCGGCGCGCTCCCGGAGGAGTACATGCTTGGTGACGTCGAGGTCGACTGGGACCTGCCGGACGGGTACGGCATCCGCGCCACCCACGTGGTCGACGGCCGGACCGACGACCTCCTCGTGTGCATCCCGCTGCCCGGCGACCGCCGCTACCGGATGTCGATGCACACACCACCCGAACTCTCCCGGGCGGCAGGGGCAGATGCCGGCGGGGTGGTACACGGCCTGAGCGGTGGAGTGGCGCCACTGCCCGGGATCGAACACATCCAGGCGGTGCTCGACCGGCTGTCACCCCGGCCCACGACCGCGACCTCGCTGCGCTGGTCCTCGGTCTTCCGCATCAGCCACCGGATCGTCGACCGCTACGGCGCGGGGCGGGTCTTCGTGGCCGGGGACGCCGCCCACATCCATCCGCCCACGGGCGCCCAGGGCATGAACACCGGGGTCCAGGACGCGTTCAACCTGGCGTGGAAGCTCGCCGCGGCCGTCCGGGGCCACGCGGGTCCTGGACTGCTGGCGAGCTACGACGCCGAACGCCGGCCGGTCGGCGAGGAGGTGGTGGCGCGGACACTCCGCCACGCACGGGCCGGCCTGGGGGCGGAAGCGGAAGACCCCGCGACGATGCTGCTCCGCGAGGCGCAACTGCTCCTCGGCTACCGGGGCAGCCCGATCGTGGGACCGGGTGGCCCGGCCCACGACGGCCCGGCCCACGACGGCCCGGTCCACGACGGCCCGGTCCACGACGGCCCGGTCCACGACGGCCCGGCCCACGACGGCCCGGCCCCCGGCGACCGCGCACCGGACTGCGGTGGTCTCCGGTACGCCCTGGGCGCCTTCCCTGTACGGCTGTTCACCCTGCTGAGGGAACGGGAGCACACGCTGCTGCTCTACGCGGACCATGAGGACGGGACCGTGGCGTTCGACGAGGTCGCGACGGCGGCCCGGGACGCCGGGCACGGCATGCTCGACACCTGCGCGGTGCTCGGCTCCGGCGTACGCGCCCCCTCGCTGCGCACACCCGCCGTGCACGATTCCCTCGGCGAGTTCCGCCGTGCGTACGGCGCGCGGGGCGGTGAGGCGTTCCTCGTACGGCCCGACGGCTATCTCGGACTGTGCGGCGTCCCGGCGGACGGACCGGAACTGCCCGCCCATCTGGCGATGCTCCTCGAAACGTGAAGCGGGGCCCGGCATTGACGCACTGCCGGGCCCCGCTTCGTACGGTGGGTGAGGCTCCGCCCACCTCACCCCGCCTCAGGGAAAGGACACCACCTGGGACGGGATCGTCGACGTACCGGATGTGGGGGAGCCGGTGTTGTTGATGACGTGGTCGTACTGTCCCTGGCCGCCGAGGGAGACGACGAGCAGGTCGTGGAACTTCACTCCGGGTTTCACCGGCGTCGACGAGGAGTCCGGCGAGCTTGACGCCGTCGACGTCGCCGACCTTGATCGCGGTCACGCCGTTGTCCGGGATGATCGTGGCGAGGCCGAGACCAGTGGAAGCCGTCAGGAGAGTGCACCGCCGGTCATGGTGACCCTCGCGGCCGGCCCGCGTAGCCACTGCCAGGGAACCGGCATCTGTACCCGGGACCGCGTCGGTGTAGAACTCGTCGCTGTGACCCCGCAGCAGGCGATCCGGCGCAGCGACGGCCACCCGCTTCGTCACCGGCCGGTACGGGGTGGCCGCACCCACGTTGTCCCGTCGTCCCCCGCCCGGCTCCTGGGGGACGGAGAGGGGGCGAGCCCCTCCGGTGGATCCGCCCGTGCCACCCGGCCTGCCGGTCCGCCTCCGCCGCAGGGGCGGGCGCGGCGGTTCCGGACGGGCTGTCAGTCCCCCCGCGGCCGGGGGAGCAGGAGCCTCCGGATGCGGTGTCGTTCATGCGGCGATCCTGCGAGCACCTCGGAAGCCCCCATACACCGATGATCATCTCTGCCCAAACCTCATCCCGGCGTGGCGTGCCGTCCAACGGGTGACATCCGGCCCCCTGTCACACGATGAGCCCACCGTGTCGCTCGATTGCGGCCCTCCCGAGTGGTGCGCCTCCGGATTTCGGCTGACGGTGGATCACGTCGCACCCGTGATCCCATGAGCCGACAACCAGCCGGCCAGCGCGGGGGTGGCGAAAGGACTGTGTATCCAATGCGCTCTGCCCGCACCCTGTTCGCATCGGCCGCCGTCACGGCGGTCCTCGCGGTCTCCGTCCCCGCCGCATACGCCATGACCTCGGCGGACGACTGGGAGAAGGACAGCGGCTCCTCCGCCGGCAGCAACGACCACCGTGAGAAGCCGGACTCGTGGAAGTACGACAAGCCCGAGGGTGGTGTGCACGCCGGTGGCGGCGCGCTGGCCGGCGTGTCGGCCGATGACTGGGAGAAGGACGAGGAGTCCGGTTCCGGCAAGAACGACCACCGTGAGAAGCCGGACTCGTGGAAGCACGACAAGCCCGAGGGTGGTGTGCACGCCGGTGGCGGCGCGCTGGCCGGCGTGTCGGCTGACGACTGGGAGAAGGACGAGGAGTCCGGTTCCGGCAAGAACGACCACCGTGAGAAGCCGGACTCGTGGAAGCACGACAAGCCCGAGGGTGGTGTGCACGCCGGTGGCGGCGCGCTGGCCGGCGTGTCGGCCGATGACTGGGAGAAGGACAAGGAGTCCGGTTCCGGCAGCGGCATGGACAGCGAGAAGACCTGGAAGCACGAGAAGCCCGAGGGCGGTGTCCACACCGGCGGTGGAGCGATGGCGCTCTCCGGCAGCGGTCTGGCCGCAGGTTCGGTTCTGATGCTCGGTGGCCTGGGTGCCGCCGCGTACAAGCTGCGCCGCCGTAACGCCTCGGGTGCCGCGGCCGCCTGACCGGCGTCCCAGCACCGCTGAATGACCGTGTCGTGGCCGCCGTCCGTTTCCGGGCGGTGGCCGCGCCGATTTTCCCCGTACAGCCGTCCGTCCCTCTCGTACGCGAAAGGCAGCATGAGCATGGCCGACCCGCAGCCGTCCGAACCCGACTCCGCCTCCCCTGCCCTCGGCCGTTCCCTGCTGTGGCCCGTCGCGGCGGTGGGGCTGGGCTTCCTCCTCGTCTACAACTCCTTCGACGCGTCGGCGGGAGTCCCGCCGGCCCCCGCCGTGGTGTCCCTCCCCGCGACCTCGGCTCCCGCCTCGCCCGCCCCGTCGGCGCCCGCGTCCACCGCTCCGCGTGAGCTGCCCCGGTCCGAGCCCGAGCGGATCTCGATCAAGTCGATCGCGGTCGACGCCCCCTTCACGCCCCTGTCGATCGGCTCCTCGGGGCAGTTGGACGCGCCGCCCGCGAACGACCCGAATCTGGCGGGCTGGTTCAAGGACGGCGCCACTCCCGGTGAGCCCGGCACCTCGGTGGTCGCCGGGCACGTCGACACCAAGACCGGCCCCGCCGTGTTCCTGCTCCTCAGCACGCTCAAGGCGGGCAGCACGGTGGATATCACCCGCAAGGACGGCGCCGTCGCCACGTTCAAGGTCGATGAGGTCGAGACGTTCAGCAAGGCGGAATTCCCGAGCAAGCGCGTGTACGCGGACAACGGCACCGCTCAGCTTCGGCTGATCACCTGCGGCGGCGTCTACGACAAGAAGAAGAAGGACTACGAGGACAACGTGGTGGTGTTCGCCCACCTGGCCGCCACCAAGAACACCTGAGGCAGTCCCTGCCCGCTCGTAGGGGCGGCGCCACGGCGCCGCCCCTACGGCAGGCCGGTCTCGGTGTGCGTCCTCAGTGGGCCTTCTCCCGCTCCGCCACGGCGACCTGGTGCAGCGTGCGGCCGGTGCGGGCCGAGCGGGCGTGGTAGGGGTCGGGGGTACCGGGCCGGTCGTGGACCGCCTGCCGGTCGTTGGCCTTGATCAGCAGCCAGGCCTCCGGGCTGCGGGCCCCGTCCTCGTCGTCGACGTGGAAGCGGGTGAGCGCGAACTCGCCGTGCAGCTTGGTCCCGTCGAGGCGGAACGTGGCGTGTCCGCGCTCCAGGGACTCGGCGAAGGGGACGGGTGCGCCCGCGAGGTCGTGGCTGGTCGGGCTGTAGGTGCCCTGGTCCCAGACGATCACGGTGCCGCTTCCCTGCTCGTCCCGCGGGATGACGCCCTCGAACTCGCGATAGGTCAGAGGATGGTCCTCCGTCGGCACCGCCAGCCGTTTGTCGCTCGGATTGTCCGACGGGCCACGCGGAACGGCCCAGGACTTCAGGACGCCGTCGACCTCGAGTCGGAAGTCGAAATGCATACGCCGGGCGTCGTGGATCTGCACCACGAAACGCCGTGTGCTCTCGCTGTCCACGACTGATCCTTCCGCCGGTGCGGCCGGACGATGCACGCCTGCCCGCCCGAGGCCGCGCGAGCCCCGCACAGCCCATGTCTCCACTGTGCCGCCGCCGGGCGCGCGACGCATGGCGGAGGCGGTGTGCGGGCCGCGCGGAGAGGCCGGTCAGCCGGTGTACCGGTCGAGTGCCGCGTCGGCCGCCGCGCTCGAACGGTGCCACCAGGTCGTCACCGGCTCCCAGACCCGGATCCCGTCCGGCGCCCCCAGCGAGGCGGCGTCGAAGGTCCGCCCGCGGTGCGCGGGGTCCCCGGCGACCGTCAGTCGGTCCACCACACGAAGCTCCGTGGCCGCGGGGTCCAGGGTGCGCACCACCGCGTGGACGGAGCCACCGGCCGGCACCCGGTAGGGACCGCTCTCGCCGTCGGGCACCGGCAGTGCGGGGCCGTCCAGATCACCGAAGACGACCGTGGGGATGCGGTCGACTGCGCAGGCCTGCCGCCCGTTGTTGGTCACGCTGATCCGCACTGTTGCCGGCCGGTCCGAGGCGGCTGCGGCGACCTCCAGGCCGCTTTCCCTGCAAGTGGGAAGGGCCGGCGCGGGGGAGGAGGAGGCCGTCGCGCCGGCCGGAGCCGTCAGGGCGAAGGACAGGACCAGGGCTGCGGGAAGGACGGCTTCGATACGGATGCGCATGAGTTGTCCGTTCCCCGCTGCGGTGACTTCTACCCGTACCCGCCCGGTCTGGACCAGATCCTTGACGGACCTCGGGCCACTGCCTTAAATCAAGAGTTGAAAGATACGCCTGGGGCGGGCGCGTCACGTGTTCACCTCTCGGCGCTATCTGTCATGCACATGACTTTCATCTCCCCACAGAAATGATGTGGTGACTGTGCCTTCCCCCCACCCCGCCGTGCCCCGTGCCTCGAAGAGGCGCCGCGCGACGCTGTACGCCGCCCTCTCCCTGCTCTGCTGCTCCGTGGTCATGACCGCGCTGCCCGCCGGAGCCTCGGCCGCACCCGACCCCCACACGGCTGCGTCCTCCACGGCTTCGCGTACGGCGGCCGTTGCCTTCGCCGACGAGTTCGACGGGCCCGCGGGCTCCGCCGTCGACGGCGGGAAATGGCTGACGGAGACCGGCGACAACGTCAACAACCACGAGCGTCAGTACTACACGGCCGGAAACGACAACGCCGCACTCGACGGCCAGGGCAACCTCGTCATCACCGCGCGCAAGGAGAACCCCGGCAACTACCAGTGCTGGTACGGCACCTGCGAGTACACCTCCTCCCGCCTCAACACCTCCGGCAAGTTCACCGCGACGTACGGACACGTCGAGAGCCGGATGAAGATCCCGCGCGGACAGGGCATATGGCCCGCCTTCTGGATGCTCGGCGCCGACATCGGAAGCGTCGGCTGGCCCAACAGCGGTGAGATCGACATCATGGAGAACGTCGGCTTCGAACCAGGCACCGTCCACGGCACCCTGCACGGCCCCGGCTACTCCGGCTCGGGTGGCATCGGCGCCGGCTACACCCTCCCCGGCGGAGCCGCCTTCGCCGACGACTTCCACACCTTCGCGGTGGACTGGGCCCCCGACTCCGTCACCTGGTCCGTCGACGGCACCGTCTACCAGCGAAGGACACCCGCGGACCTCAACGGCAACGCCTGGGTGTTCGACAAGCCGTTCTTCCTCATCCTCAACCTCGCCGTCGGCGGCTACTGGCCCGGCGACCCGGACGGCAGCACCAGCTTCCCGCAACAGCTCGTCGTCGACTACGTGCGCGTGACCACCGGCGACTGACTCCGGGCGGGACCGGCGGCCCACGCCGCCGGTCCCGTGCGCCGACGTAGCATGATCCGTATGGAGCAGCGCACACTCGGCAGGACCGGCCGTGACGTATCGGTCGTAGGACAGGGCACCTGGCAGCTGGGCGGGGACTGGGGTGAGGTGCGGGAGGCGGACGCCTTCGGCGTCCTCGACGCCGCCGTCGAGGCGGGAGTCACCTTCTTCGACACCGCCGACGTGTACGGCGACGGCCGCAGCGAACAGCTCATCGGCCGCTATCTGAAGGACCGCCCGGACGCCGGCATCCTCGTCGCCACCAAGATGGGCCGGCGTGCGGAACAGCTTCCGGAGAACTACGTACTGGACAACTTCCGCACCTGGAACGACCGCTCGCGCACCAACCTCGGCGTCGACACCCTCGACCTCGTGCAGCTGCACTGCCCGCCCACGGCCGTCTACTCCTCGGACGCCGTGTACGACGCCCTCGACACGCTGGTCGCCGAGCAGCGGATCGCCGCCTACGCCGTGAGCGTCGAAACGTGTGCCGAGGCACTCACGGCCATCGCCAGGCCCGGCGTCGCCAGTGTCCAGATCATCCTCAACCCGTTCCGCCTCAAGCCGCTCGACGACGTGCTCCCGGCCGCCGTCGAAGCCGGCGTCGGCATCATCGCGCGTGTCCCGCTCGCCTCGGGGCTGCTGTCCGGCAGGTACACCGCGGACACGGTCTTCGCTCCCGAGGACCACCGCACGTACAACCGACACGGCGAGGCGTTCGACCAGGGCGAGACGTTCTCCGGAGTCGACTACGCGACCGGTGTGGCCGCCGCCGCGGAGTTCGCCGGGCTCGCTCCGGAAGGTGCCACCCCGGCGCAGACCGCGCTGCGCTGGATCATCCAGCAGCCCGGTGTCACCAGCGTCATCCCCGGTGCGCGTTCGACGGAGCAGGCCCGCGTGAACGCGTCGGCCGCCGCACTCCCGCCGCTCTCGCAGAGGACCCTGGACGCGGTGCGCGACCTGTACGACCGCCGGATCCGCGCGGAGGTCCACCCGCGCTGGTGAGCCGAGGGCTCAGTCGTCCTCGTCGTCCTGACCGGGATCGGGCACGGACCCGCCCGGCGCGGGCGATTCGAGCCCGGCCGTCGGGGAGGGGCCCGGATCCGGTGTGTCCGCCGCTCCGGTGTCCGGTGCGAAGAGGACCGTGCCCAGATACACCGCCGCGAGGAAGGCGATCGCTCCGGCCACGGCGCTCGCCACGCGGGGGCGGCGGCGGATGGCCTCACCTGTGCTGATCCGGCGCGTCGAGGCCGGTCTGGACGCCCGGGGTGCGGGCGCGGCCCGTCTGCGCCCGGTGGCCTGCGGCAGCCGGTACGTCGACACGCCCCCGGCGCCGGGTACGGAACCCGGAGCCGGGGCCGGTGAGGCGGCGGCCGGGGCAGCGGGACGCTGGGGGGCCGGTGTGTGCTGCGGCAGTGGCTCGGGCCGCCCGCGCCAGGCGTCCGTACGGAACCAGTCGGACACCTGCTGCGCGGTCGGCCGGTCCTCGGGCTGCTTCGCCAGTAGGCCCAGCAGATACGAATCGAACGCGGGGGAGACATCCACGCCCCGCTGCCTGACCGGCACCGGAGGCGTGTCCACGTGCTGGTAGAGCGTCGCGGTCGCCGTGTCCGAGCGGAACGGCGGCTGCCCTGCCAGAAGCTGGTAGATGACACAGCCGAGGGAGTACATGTCCGACGCGGAGTCGGCTGTACGCCCGAGGGCCCGCTCGGGCGCCAGATACAGACTCGTACCGACGATGTGGCCGGCCGTGGTCAGCGCCGTCGAGGGGTCGTCGACGAACTGGGCTATACCGAAGTCCCCGATCTTCACGGACCCGTCGGCATCAAGCATCAGGTTGCCGGGCTTGATGTCGCGGTGGACGATGCCCTGGCGGTGCGCCGCTGCCAGACCTGCGGCGGCCTGGCCGGCGATCAGGGCGACCTGCTCGGGATGGACCGTCTCCTGGGCCTCCAGCAGATCACCGAGGCTCCTGCCCTCGACCAGCTCCATCACCAGATAGAAGCGGTCCTCCCAGGAGCCGAAGTCGAACACGGCCACCAGGTGAGGGTGGCTCAGACGTGCCGCGGTCTGCGCCTCCAGGCGGAAGCGCGCGGTCGACGAGGCATCGGCCTGGTCGCCCAGCAGCAGCTTCACCGCCACGGCGCGCCCCAGCACTTCGTCCGTGGCGCGCCACACCTCGCCCATACCACCACGGCCGATGGGGGATATCAGCCGGTACCGTCCAGCAACCAGCACCTGTGCACACCAATCTCGATTTTGTGGCCCGCTCCGACAGCCGCGGCGGCGACCTCAACGGGCTCATCGCCTCGGTACGGTGCGTGGGGGTGCGCGGCTTGATCAGGATATCCGTCCCCCGGGCCTCCGCTCGCCCGGCCGGAGCCATGGATGCCGAATCCGGCCAATCGGTTTGCCGGACCGGCCTGTTCTCACCCGGTGGCGAGCCAGTCGAGCACGGCCGCGGCGGTGAATTCGGCCTGCCCGCCCGGGAACAGCAGCTCCGCCCGCCCGAACACCGGGCCGTCCGCCGTCGCTTCGGTGTCGGGGACCGCCACACAGCGCATTCCCGCCGCATGCGCTGCCCGCACGCCCGGGGCGGCATCCTCCAGGACCACGCACGAGTCCGGCGCGACGCCGAGCCGCCGCGCCGCCTCCAGGAACACATCGGGCTCCGGCTTGCCGTGCGCCACCTCCTCCGCGGAGACGAAGAGGGGCAGGTACGCGTCCAGCCCCGTGACCTCGAGCGTGGCCGCGATCGCCGCCCTGGACGACCCGGACGCCACGGCCATCGGCACCCCGTCCCCGTGCAGCCGCTCGACGAGGGCGCGCATCTCCGGGAAGGCGGCTGTCGACGTCCCGGCGAGCTCCAGGTAGAGGGCGTTCTTGCCTGCCAGCAGCTCGTCGACCGGCGCCGCTATCCCGTACTCTCGCGCAGGACGGTGAGGGTCTCACGGGTACCGATCCCGATGAAGCGGGTGTGGTTCTCCCAGCTGAAGTCCCGCACACCGTAGCGGGCGAGGAGCCGGCGCCCCGCCTCGTAGTAGTTCGGCTCGCTGTCGACGAGGGTGCCGTCGAGGTCGAAGAGGACGGACGGTGCCGGGAGGTGCGGGGTCTTCATGGCCTCCAGCATGCCCGACGGTGATCAGCCGGCACCGGCCACCGTCCCCACCGCCTCGAGCCGGAGTCAGCCGGCGCCGCCCACCGCCCTGCCCACCGCCTCGACCAGAGGCAGGACCCGGTGCGCCACACGTTCGCGCAGAGCCACCTCGGTCCGGGTCCTGACCACGCCGGGAAGCTGGATCAACTGCTGGATCACGTCCTCCAGATGCCCGTTGTCGCGGGCCACTACGCGGGTCAGGAGGTCGCCGCCCCCGGTGGTCGAGAAGACCTCGATGATCTCCGGGACGGCGGCGAGCGCGTCGCCCACCTCGTCCAGATGCCCCTGGGTGACCTCCAGGTGGACGAAGGCCAGGACGGGGTGCCCCAGGGCTGCGGGCGACAGGGCCGGGCCCGTGCCCGTGATCACCCCGTCCCGCTCCAGACGGTCCAGCCGGGCCTGAAGGGTGCCGCGTGCGACGCCGAGGATGCGCGCGTACTCGCGCACACTGGTGCGCGGCTGCTCGATGAGCAGCCGCAGGATGCGGGTGTCGAGGGCGTCCACCGCCATGTCCGGGTGTGCTCCTCCTGGTCGGTGATCCGTCGCCCGACTGTACCCAGAACGGCGCGACGAGGTCCGCCCCGGGGACGGCGCGCCGACTCCTGACCGGGCACGTGCTCGCCGCCGGTCAGGAGTCCGGGGGTGGGGCGGCTCGTCCCTTTACTCCGCCTCGGCCAGCACGTCGTTCATGCCGTCGCCCTCGCGCCAGTTCCTCAGCAGTTCGTGGAAGGCGACCGGACCGTCGCCGAAGGACTCGCTGCGCGCCCGAGGCCTGCCCTCGTTGTTGTAGTACCCGGGGGTGCACTCCGCCTGGAACGCGTGCAGGCTCGGAGCCTTCCGGCGGATCGTGGCCACCCACTCCTCCTGCGCCTCGACGGTCGGCTCGATGTGCCGGGCCCGGCGCCTGCCGGACTCGGCGACGACCTCGGCGACGTGCGTGGCCTGCTCGTCGAGGATGTGGACGTAGTTGACGGCGCTGGCGTTCTGCAGCGGACCCAGCTGGAAGAAGTTCGGGAAGCCGTGGCTGTAGAACCCGTGGAGCGTCTTCGGACCCTCGGCCCAGGACTCCAGCAGGGACACCCCGCCCCGCCCGTACACCGGCAGCTTCCCCGACATCACACCGGAGATGCCGACCTCGAACCCGGTGGCGAAGATGATGCAGTCGACCTCGTACTCGACGCCACCGACCACCACGGAGTTACGGGTGATGCGTTCGACCCCGTGGCTGTCCGCGGTGTCGACGAGAGTGACGTTGGGGCGGTTGAAGGCCTGGAGGTAGTGGTCGCTGAACGTGGGCCGCTTGCACATGTAGCGGTACCACGGCTTGAGCTTCTCGGCCGTCCCGCTGTCCTCCACGAGGGCGTCCACACGGGCGCGGATCTCGTTCATCTTCTGGAAGTCGGCTATCTCGTACGCCCGTTCGCGCTCCTCGGCAGGAACATCCGCGTACGCATCGGTCGGGATCAGCTTCTCCTGCAGGCGGGCTGTGCTGGTCCAGGCGTCGTTCACCAGGTCCTCGCCGGCCGCCTTGCCGGTGACGACCTCGAGGAAGTTCTCCATGCGCCGCCGCTGCCAGCCCGGCCGGAGCGACTTCGCCCACTCGGGGTCGGTGGGCTGGTTGTCGCGGACGTCGACCGAGGAGGGCGTGCGCTGGAACACGTGCACCCGCAGCGCGTCGGCTGCGAGGTGCGGCACGACCTGGACGGCCGTGGCACCGGTGCCGATGAGCGCCACTCGCTTGTCTGCGAGCCCCACCAGGCCGCCGTCCTGGTCGCCTCCGGTGTACGCGTAGTCCCACCGGCTGGTGTGGAAGGTGTGGCCCTCGAAGGTCTCGATGCCAGGAATGCCGGGCAGCTTCGCCTGGCTGAGCGTCCCGCTGGACACCACCACGTAGCGGGCCCTGATGCGGTCGCCGCGGTCCGTGGTGACCGTCCACTCCGACGCGCCGTCGTCCCAGCGCAGTTCCGTGGCCTCGGTCTGGAAGCAGGCGTCGCGGTACAGGCCGAAGTGCCGCGCGATGGCCTGCGCGTGTTCGCGGATCTCCTCGCCCGGGGCGTACTTCCACTTCGGGACGTAGCCGACCTCCTCCAGCAGAGGCATGTAGGTGTAGGAGTCGATGTCGCAGTGGATGCC
Organism: Streptomyces mutomycini; assembly: GCF_001700505.1. GTDB lineage: Bacteria > Actinomycetota > Actinomycetes > Streptomycetales > Streptomycetaceae > Streptomyces > Streptomyces mutomycini. The sequence continues at coordinate 82 of NZ_MAPV01000145.1, read as the reverse complement.
CGGATACCGGTTCCAGTACCAGGTGCCGCCGAAGTCCCCGCCCTTCTCGATCACCCGGATCGACCGTACGCCCGCCTGGCGC
>NZ_MAPV01000144.1 GCF_001700505.1 Streptomyces mutomycini | reverse complement strand
CCGAGGGAGTGCTGTCCGGTCATGTACAGACCGGACAGCACTCCCTCGGTCGCGACCAGGGTGAGTGGCCCGTACGGGCTGTCGACGACCGTGTGCTGTCTGGTCGTCGTGGGTGCGGTGGTCATGATTCGTCCTCACGTCCTCGGACGGGCAGGTGGTTGATCGGGTGGTCGTCGACGGTCCACAGATACTGCACGGCGTACGCCCGCCAGGGGCGCCACTGCGCGGCACGTGCGGTGAGCGCCGCGGGGGTCGACGGGAGGCCGAGCCGTTCGGCCGCCCTGCGGATCCCGAGGTCGGTGGGGAGGAAGGCGTCCGGGTCACCGAGGGCGCGCATGGCGATGACCTCGACCGTCCAGGGGCCGAAGCCCGGCAGGGCGGCCAGTTCCGTGCGCGCCTGATCCCAGTCGGCGCCCTCCTCCAGACGCAGTGATCCGTCGGCGAGGGCGGCCACGAGCGTGGTGAGCGTGGTGCGGCGGCTGCGCGGCAGGGCGAGCGTCTCCGGATCGAGACCGGCCAGTGCTTCGGGGGTCGGGAAGAGATGGGTGAGGCCGCCTTCGGGGTCCTCGATGGGCGTGCCGTGCGCGCGGACCAGACGGGCCGCGTGGGTGCGGGCCGCCGCCGTGGAGACCTGCTGGCCGAGCACCGCGCGTACGGCGAACTCGCAAGCGTCGACCGTGCGCGGCACCCGGCGTCCCGGAGCCGCGTCGACCAGCGGGGCGAGCAGTGGATCGGAGCGCAGCTGGTCGTCCACGGCGACCGGATCGGCGTCCAGGTCGAGGAGTCTGCGGCAGCGGCTGATGGCCCGGGTGAGGTCGCGGGGGTCGGAGAGGGAGAGCCTGCAGTCGATGTGGCCGGGCTGCGGGGACAGGGCCACGATGCCGTGCCCGTGCGGGAGGGTGAGCGTGCGGCGGTAGGCTCCGTCGCGCCATTCCTCGACGCCGGGGACGGCGGTGGCGGCAAGGTGGCCGAACAGGTTGCCCGGGTTGAGCGGCGCACGATACGGCAGCCGGAGTGCGATGACCCCGGGGCTGCCCGGCGTGCGGCGCCCTCGCGCGGCGCGGGTGCGCAGTTCGCCGGGGGCGAGCGCGAAGACCTCCCGCACGGTGTCGTTGAACGTACGGATCGAGGAGAACCCGGCCGCGAACGCGATCTCGGCCATGGGGAGCCCGGTCGTCTCGATGAGCACCCGGGCGGTCTGGGCGCGCTGGGACCTGGCCAGCGCGAGCGGTCCCGCGCCGAGCTCGGCGAGGAGCTGGCGCTCGACCTGCCGGGCGGAGTAACCGAGCCGGGCGGCGAGGCCCGGTACGCCTTCCCGGTCGACGACCCCGTCCTGGATGAGGCGCATGGCCCGGGCGACGGAGTCGGCGCGGGCGTTCCACTCCGGGGAGCCGGGGCTGGTGTCGGGCCGGCACCGTTTGCAGGCGCGGAATCCGGCCTGCTGACAGGCGGCGGCACTGGGGTAGAAGGTCATGTTGCGGGCCTTCGGCGCCACGACCGGGCAGCTGGGACGGCAGTAGATCCGGGTGGTCAGGACAGCGGTGAAGAACCAGCCGTCGAAACGGGCGTCCTTCGACTGTACGGCCCGCACGCAGCGCTCGGTGTCGGTGTGCATGGTCCAAGCATCGGACACGGACGGTCCGTACGGCTGGCGGAAATCCGACATCGAGCTTGCGCGGAAATCCGACACCGGTTCGGGTCGGTCGCGACAACGTCTCCTGCCGCGGCAGGCAGGTCACCGACACCTTCTCCCGGCTGCCGGGCGGGCGTACGCCGGTGTCGGCACCCACGGGCTGAACACTTACGCCGCCCTCAGCCTCCGCCACACCGCCTTCGCCGCGTGGTGCCCCGACATGCCGTGCACGCCCGGGCCGGGCGGCGTGGCCGACGAGCAGAGGAAGACCGCGGGGTGCGCGGTGGCGTAGGGCACCCGGGCGAGCTTGGGCCGGAGCACCGTCTGGAGCCCGGCGAACGCCCCCGTGGCGATGTCGCCCCCGACGTAGTTGGCGTTGCGCACCGCGAGCTGGGGCGGCCCGGCGACCGCACGGGCCAGCACCAGGTCGCGGAACCCGGGGGCGAACCGTTCCAGTTGCCGCTCGATGACCTCGGTGGCGTCGCCCTCCCAGCCGGCCGGGACGTGCCCGTACACCCAGAAGACGTGGCGGCCCTCGGGTGCGCGGCTCGGGTCGACGAGGCTGGGCTGCGCGGTGATCAGGAAGGGGACGCTCGGGTCGCGGCCCGCCACGGCGGCGCGCAGGGCCGCGTCGATCTCGGCCGCGGAGGGGCCGATGTGGACTGTGCCGGCCCGCCGCGCCTCCTCGGCCGTCCAGGGCACGGGGCCCGAGAGCGCGTAGTCGATCTTGAAGCAGGAGGGGCCGTAGCGGTAGTGGTCATAAGCGCCGCCGAGTCCGGCGATCCGGGCGAGCGCGGTCGGTGAGGTGTCGAAGACGTACGCGCGGGCGGGCGGGAGCTCGTCGAGGCGTTTGACCTCGATGCCCGTACGGATGGTGCCGCCCTGTTCGCGCAGGAAGGCGGCCAGCGCCTCGGAGATGGCCTGCGAGCCGCCGCGCGGCACCGGCCAGCCGTTCTCATGCGCTGCGAGCGCGAAGAGCAGGGCGATCCCGCCGGTCGCGAGGCCACTGGCTGGTGCGATCGCATGTCCGGCGAGGCCCGCGATCAGAGCGCGCGCCTTCTCCCCGCGGAATCGCCGGGAGAGCAGCGCGGCCGACTGGATCGCGTCCAGTCCGAAGCGCGCCCAGCGGTACGGGTCCCGGGGCAGGCCGTCCCACGGGGTGCGCAGGAAGTCCTGGGCGAGGGTGTCCCAGTGGCCTGTGAAGGGTGCGACCAGCCTGCGGTAGGCGCCGGCGTCCTCCGCGCCCAGCGACATGGCGGTCTCCCCGACCGACCCGGTGAGCACCGCGGCGGAGCCGTCCGGGAAGGGATGGGCGAGCGACAGCGGTGCATGGAGCCATTCGAGGCCGTGCCGGGCGAGCGGCATCGCCTGGAAGGCCGGGGACCCGATGCCCAGCGGGTGTACGGCGGAACACGGGTCGTGGCGGAAACCGGGAAGGGTCAGCTCCTCGGTGCGTGCGCCGCCCCCGACGGTCTCACCGGCCTCGAACAGTTCCACGGCGAAGCCGCGGCGGGCCAGCTCGACAGCGGCTGTCAGCCCGTTCGGGCCCGCCCCCACGACGACGGCATCCAGCATCGATGGCACCTTCGGACTCCTTTGTCAGCCGGTGGCCGGGGAACCCAGGATATTCGGGTGCGCCGACAACGGACCCCCGGGTAGCCTCCAGCTCGATGACCAGCGCATGCGTGCCCTCCCCCGCCATCGGCGCGATGGCCTCCCGTCTCACCCGGCTGCCGGGTGTCGAGGCCGTCGTCCTGGGGGGAAGCCGGGCCCGCGGCACGCACCGCCCCGACTCCGACTGGGATCTGGGCGTCTACTACCGGGGCACCCCCGACCTGTCCGCGCTGACAGCCCTGGCGTCCGAGGTCCAGGGGGCACCGGTCGACGTGGCGGGACCCGGCGAGTGGGGCCCCTGGGTGAACGGCGGGGCGTGGCTGACGGTGGACGGCGTCGCGGTCGACTGGATCCTGCGTGATCTGGACCGGGTGGAGTCGGTGTGGTCGGACTGCCGGGCCGGCCGCTTCGAGGTGGGGATCCAGCCCGGCCACCCGCTTGGTTTCTGGTCCCCCTGTTACGTGGGAGAGGTCGCCCTCGGCCTGGTGCTGGAGGACCCGCGCGGCGGTCTGGCGCGCCTTCGGGAAGAGACGCGCGTGTACCCCGGGCCCCTGCGCCGTGCGCTGACCGATGCGGCATGGGAGGCGGAGTTCTCCGTGGACGCCGCCCGTAAGTCGGCCCCGTCCGGGGACACGCTGCACGTCGCCCTCTGCCTGTCGAAGGCCTTCGGGATACTCACCCAGGCCCTGCACGCCCACCACCGCGTCTGGTGCCTCAACGAGAAGGGGGCGCTGGCTTCCGCCGCCGCGCTGCCGGACACCCCGGCGGACTTCGCGGACCGGGTGTCCGCGGCCCTGCGGGGCCTGGACGCGGCGGCGGTGGAGACGGCGGCCGGCGTCGTCCGCGAGGTGCGCGCCGTGCTTCACGCCGCCGGCTCCTCAGCCGACGGCGGGGTCTGAGTCCGTCCGTCCTGTCCGCAGCGCCTGAAGGACCCGCTCCGCCGTCGCCTCGTCCCTGGCCGCGGTGAACGGCAGGTCGTTCCCGCCTGTGATGCGGTACGGGGCCCCGGAGAGCGTCGACTGGGCGCCGCCCGCCTCGGTGACCAGGAGCAGTCCCGCCGCGTGGTCCCAGGCGAACTCCCAGTTGAAGGCGACCGCGTCCTGCGCGCCGCACGCGACGGCGAGGTATTCCAGTCCCGCCGATCCGCAGGCGCGGGGGTCGATGCCGTCGGTGCGCAGGCCGAGCAGGGCGCGCTTCTGGGCGTCGGAGGTGTAGTCGGGGTGGGACATGGCCACCTTGAGCACCGCACCGGGCGCGGGCGAACCACTGTGCAGGGCCGTGCCGTTGAGCGTGGCGCCCCGGCCCCGTACGGCGACGGCCATCTCGTCGAGCACGGGGGCGTACGTCCACGAGGCGTACACCTCTCCGTGCTGAGCGAGGGCCACCAGGGTGCAAAAGCCGGGTTCGCCGTGGACGAACTGGCGGGTGCCGTCGACCGGGTCGACGATCCACACGGGTGCGTCGCCTCCGAGCGCGTCGTAGACCGCCGGGTCGGCGTGGACGGCCTCCTCGCCGACGACGACCGAGCCGGGCAGCAGCCGGGTCAGGGAAACGGTGAGGTGCTCCTCCGCCAGCCGGTCGGCGGCGGTGACCAGGTCGTGCGGGCCGCTCTTCTCGACGATCTCGTGTGCGGCCAGCTGACGGTAGCGCGGCATGATCTCGGCGGCGGCCGCTGCCCGGACCGCCGCTTCCACCTCGGCCATCGGCCCGGCGTGCCCGGCGGTCCCGTACAAGAAGTCATCGATCATGACTCCAGCTAAGCATGGTCCGCCGGAGGCACCCCGGGCAGGTGGTCAGCGGCCGACCGCGTAGCCCTGCATTCCGCGGGGATTGGCGGCGGCGGACAGGACGCCGGTCTCCGGGTCCCTCGCGACGGCGCACATCCGGCCCTCGGACCAGGGGTCGCCGACCGTGACGTCGTGGCCGCGGCTGCGCAGCTCCGCGACGGTCTCCGGGTCCATGCCCTCCTCGACGGTGACGCTGCCGGGGCGCATCCCGCGCGGGAAGAAGGAGCCCGGGAAACCGTCGTTGTGCCAGTTCGGGGCGTCGATGGCGCCCTGGAGGTCGAGGCCGCCGCGTACCTGGCCGCGCAGCGCCACGGCCAGGAAGAAGTGCACCTGCCACTGGTCCTGCTGGTCACCGCCGGGCGTGCCGAACGCCATGACGGGGACTCCGTCGCGCAGGGCGAGGGACGGGGTCAGTGTGGTGCGCGGACGGCGGCCGGGGGTCAGTGTGTTCGGCAGGCCATCGTCCAGCCAGGCCATCTGCAGCCGGGTGCCGAGCGGGAAACCGAGCTCGGGCACGACCGGGTTGGACTGGAGCCAGCCGCCGCTGGGGGTGGCGGCGACCATGTTCCCCCAGCGGTCGACGATGTCGAGGTGGCAGGTGTCACCCCGGGTCGCACCGTCCTTGGCCACGGTCGGTTCGCCCGCTCCGGCCACCGGGACACCCACGGCGTCGAAGCCGGAGGCGACGGCGTGGGCGTGCGCGCTGAGTACCGGGGTGCGGCCCCCGGGGCTGCCGGGGCGCAGCTCCAGGGATGCGGTGTCCTTGATCAGCGCGCGGCGTTCGTCGTTGTACGGCGCCGAGAGCAGCATGTCGAGCGGTACGCCGCTCGCGTCGCCGTACCACGCCTCGCGGTCGGCCATCGCGAGTTTGCAGCCCTCGATGAGCAGGTGTACGTAGTCGGCGGAGCCGTAGGCGGGGAGTTCGGCCGGGAGGAGGGCGAGCTGCTGGAGGAAGACGGGGCCCTGGCTCCAGCCGGCCGCCTTGGCCAGCGTCCAGCCGTTCCAGTCGTAGGTGGCGGGCGCCTCGTACGTCGCGGACCAGCCCGCCAGGTCGGCGGCGGTGAGGGTGCCGGTGTGGCGGGTTCCGCTGGTGTCCATGGTGGGGACGGCGGCCTGACGGACCAGCGCCTCGGCGATGAAACCCGTGCGCCAGACATCGCGGGCGGCGTCGATCTGCGCGACACGGTCCTGGCCGCCCTGCTCCTCGGCCTCGGCCATGAGGCGGCGCCAGGTGGCGGCGAGGGCAGGGTTGCGGAACAGCTTGCCGGGCTCGGGCGCCTTTCCTCCGGGGAGGTAGACGTCGGCGGAGGCCGGCCACTCGGTCTCGAAGAGCTCGCGCACGGTCTCCACGGTCCGGCCGACGCGCTCGACGGGGGCGTGGCCGTCCTCGGCGTATCCGATCGCGTAGCGCAGGACCTCGGCGAGGCTCTTGGTCCCGTGGTCGCGCAGCAGCAGCATCCAGGCGTCGAAGGCGCCGGGCACGGCGGCGGCGAGCGGTCCGGTGCCGGGGACCAGGTCGAGGCCGAGGGAGCGGTAGTGCGCGGCGGATGCGCCGGCCGGGGCGGGGCCCTGGCCGCACAGCACCTGTATCTCGCCGTCCTTCGGGGCCAGGATCATCGGGACCTCGCCGGCCGGGCCGTTGAGGTGCGGCTCGACGACGTGCAGGACGAACCCGGCGGCGACGGCCGCGTCGTAGGCGTTGCCGCCGTCCTCCAGGACGGCCATCGCGGACTGCGAGGCGAGCCAGTGGGTGGAGGACACCATGCCGAAGGTGCCCTGGAGGGTGGGGCGGGTCGTGAACACGGGTGCGGCTCCTTGCTTCGGCGTGCTGAGTTTCTGGTTCCGTGGTGCGTCCGCGGATCGTACGTAACCGGGGTTCAGGCTGAGTTCGGCAGTCCGCCGGGGTCCCCGCGCAGGCCCCGGCGCCTTCACGGAGCCTTGAAGTACTCCGGGAACCGCGGCCCCATCCACGGCTTGCGGCCCCAGGCGAAGACCCGCCCCCTGGCCATGGCGCCCACCGGCGAGCAGCGGCCGAGCGCCATCAGCAGGAACGTGACCGGTTCGATGGAGATCGTGCAGTCCGGGCGGTCGGGGAACTCGTGGCCCACGGCCGCCGTACCGTCGGTGAACGTCACCCCGAATCGGCCGCCGCCCCACAGCCGGACCGCGTAGCGGGCGTTCAGCCCTGCCGCTGCCGCGGGGTCGGTCACCCGCGGCATGGCCTCGACCATGAAGGGGAGCGTCAGCACGACCCGTGCCCGGTCGACCATGTGCGGGCGCTTCAGTGCGCGGGCCAGGTCGTAGCCGTGGCCGAGCATGTGCGTCAGGAGGTACGAGCCGAGGACCACCCGGTTCATCGGGCCCATCGGCGTCATGAGCGTCTCGTCCGCGGGGTGTTCAGCCACCGCGTCCAGGTACGCGCCGGCCTGTGTCACGATCATCGCGGCCAGGGGTTCCGCCTCCCGCTCACCGAACGCTGCGAGGGCCAGCTCGTTGGCTGCGGCGATGCCCTGCACAGTGCCGTCGCCGTGACGGTGGGTCCGTCCCGCGGCCACCTCTGCCATCAGCTCGTTGGCCTGCGCCAGGTGCGCGCCCACCTCCCCCACCGTCCACACCAGTCCCGGTACGGGAGCGCCGGTGTCGGGGGCACCTCGCAACAGCTCCGCGATCTCCTGGGCCGTCGTGCGTATCGCATCGGCCAGCCCCCCGGGCAGGCGCTCGTGACGCGTCCCCCTGACGTCCTGCCCCTGATCTGCTTCTGAGCTCATCTCGTCACCACTCCCGTGAACGCCGTGCCCCTCACCCGAGCCCGCCGCCCGTGCCTGTGGCCTGCGGGTACACAACAGCAGTTCGTACAGCTTCCCGGCAAGGGTTCGGCGCGCAGTGGTGGACCCGGCCTCATTCCGGCCGGTCAGTTCCCGCGAGGTGCCGCGCAGTTACCGGACGGGAGGCTGCATAGCACCTCGTCACGAGCGGGCGTTAAGGTGCGATGCGAAGTATGTGCGCGTATATGCGGATGTCGGAGCAACAGGCTCAGGATCGCCGCGCACCGGAAGGGAACGAAGCCGTGCATGGCGAGTACAAAGTGCCCGGCGGCAAGCTTGTCGTCGTGGATCTGGACGTCCGGGAAGGCCGGCTGAGCGGCGTGCGCGTCGCCGGGGACTTCTTCCTGGAGCCCGACGAGGCGATCCTCGCGATCGACGGAGCCCTGGAGGGCGCCCCTTCCTCGACGGACGCCGCCGGCCTGGCGGCCCGGATCACGGCGGCACTGCCGGAGTCGACCGTCATGCTCGGACTGACCGCCGAGGGCGTCGGCATCGCCGTTAGGCGGGCCCTGGCCCACGCGACCGAGTGGGGTGACTACGACTGGCGGCTGGTGCGCATGGGGCCGCAGGCCCCGGCCCTGCACATGGCGCTGGACGAGGTCCTGACCGCCGAGGTGGCCGCCGGGCGGCGGGCGCCCACACTGCGGGTCTGGGAATGGGCCTCGCCCGCCGTGGTCATCGGCAGCTTCCAGTCGCTGCGCAACGAGGTGGACCCCGGTGAGGCGGCGAAGCACGGGATGACCGTGGTGCGCCGCATCTCCGGCGGCGGGGCCATGTTCGTGGAGCCCATGAGCACGATCACCTACTCCCTGTCCGTGCCGGAGTCGCTGGTGTCGGGCCTCTCCTTCGCCGACAGTTACGCCTACCTCGACGACTGGGTCCTGGGCGCACTCGCGGACATGGGAATCAAGGCCTGGTACCAGCCCCTCAACGACATCGCCACCGACGCCGGCAAGATCGCCGGTGCCGCGCAGAAGCGGACGGTCGGCCCTGACGGCGGCCCTGGAGCCGTCCTGCACCACGTGACCATGTCGTACGACGTCGACGCCGACAAGATGGTGAAGGTCCTGCGCATCGGCAGGGAGAAGATGTCCGACAAGGGCACGAAGAGCGCCAGGAAGCGCGTCGACCCGCTCCGCCGTCAGACCGGCCTCGCCCGTGAGCAGGTGATCGAGAACATGATCGCCTCCTTCCGCGACCGCTACGGGCTGACCACCGGTGACGTCACCACGGAGGAGCTGGCCCGGGCGGAGGAGCTGGTGCAGACGAAGTTCGCCACCGAGGAGTGGACGGCGCGGGTGCCGTAGGGGACGGGCATCCTGCTCCCGCGGGTCCGGGCGGGAAGGCCTGAACCGTGGCTCAGAGCCCTCCCGGGGCCGCCAGGGAGACCAGTGCGCCGGCGTGGGCGAGGCCGCTTTCCGCCGCTATCTCGTCGAGCGTCTGGGCGGCGCGGACCGTGGCGAGGCGTACGCCGCCGGACCCGTCGGCCGTGAAACCGTGGACTGCGGGCCTGGGCAGGCTGTTGTAGGCCCAGTGGGTCGAGAAGTAGTAGGCGCCGGTGTCGTGGAGGACGACGAAGTCGCCCTCCCGCAGCTCCGGGAGTTCCTGGCCGTGTGCGACGACGTCACCGGCGAAGCAGCAAGGGCCCGCGATGTCCTGGCGCAGCGGGGCGCCGGTCCGGGGGTTGCCGTCGGCGTCGTGGGCACCGACCCGCAGGGGCCAGGCGTCGGGCATCAGGACGGTGCGCGTGGCGGTCTGCGCTCCCGCGTGGGTGACGGCGATACGCCGGCCGCCGGCCTCCTTGGTGTACTCCACGCGCGCGCCGATGAAGCCGTTCTTGGCGAGCAGTGAGCGGCCGAACTCCGTGACGAGTGCGTAGCGGCCGTCGAAGAGACCGGGGACGGCCGCGCCGAGCGCACGGGTGTACGCGGCGAAGGTCGGCCGCGTCTCGTCGTCGTAGAAGTTGACGGGCAGCCCCCCGCCGATGTCGAGGCTCGTGATCTGCCGGGCGCCCAGCGTCCGGTTGATCTCCTCGGCCAGCCGGTACGTCTCCGCGACGCCCTCGGCGATGAGTTCCAGGGGGCATCCCTGGGAACCCACATGTGCGTGGAGCCGGGTGAGCCACGGGCGCTCGGCGAAGGCCCGCACCACTCGGTCGCGCGCGCCGGGATCGCGGAGCGCCACACCGAACTTCGAGGTGGCGGTGGCGGTACTCATCGCCCCGATGGAGCCGCCGCCGACCTGGGGGTTGACGCGCAGTCCGACGACCGACGTGCTGCCCTCGGGGCGGAGTACGTCGATGCGGCGCAGTTCGTCGAGGTTGTCGGCGTTGACCGCCACGCCCAGGGCGAGGGCCTCGCTGATCTCCTGCCTGGTCTTGGCGGGCGAGTCGAGGACGATACGCGAGGGCGCGACCCCGGCGTCGAGCGCGATGCGCAGCTCGCCCGGACTCGCCACCTCGGCGCCCATGCCGAGCCCGGCGAGCAGCCGGAGGACGGGCACCAGGGACGCCGCCTTGACCGCGAAGGTGTGGAGGACGTCGGGCGCGTGGGCGAAGGCGGCGTCGAGGCTTTCGACCGAGGCCCGGATCCCGTCCGTGTCGAGGAACCCGGCGACCGGCTGCTCCTCTCCGACGAGTCCGGTGGCGACGGCCCTGCGCATCACGGCGGAGACGCGCTGTGCCGGGGTGAGTACGCCGGAGTCGGGGCCGGCGGGGACCGGGGGGAAGAACGCTTCCGGGGAGATGTCGCTGGCAGATGTCACGGGGGACTTTCCGGTGAGGCTGTGCCACGGGTGCGCGAGCGGAGTGGCGGGATACGGAAAGGTTGGCCTCCACGCCCACCGCCCGTCTTCGTCGCCGGATACAAAGCACAGCCAGTTTCTTGGCGTATCGGACGAACACCGGGCGAAATCAGCTCAAAGCGCGGCGGTCAGACGCACCGCCAGGGCCAGGACCAGCCGGGTGTCCGGGTCGTCGAGGTCGATGCCGAACCGTTCGCGGGCCCGGCGCAGCCTGTACCGGAGGGTGTTCGGGTGCAGGACCAGCCGCCGCGCGGCCAGCGGGACGTCCCCACCGGTCTCGAGGTAGGCCGCGAGGGAACGCACCAGGTCGCCGCCCGCCGCGAGGTCCGTACGGATCAGCTCGTGCACCGGGCCGGTACCCGACTCCCACACGGGGCGCACCGCGTCGAGCAGGTGCAGGGCGTCGATGGTCGGCCCCACGTCACCGGGTCCGGCGTGCCGGACCGGATGCTTGTCGCGCCTCCTGGCCTCCCGGTCGCGCAGTGCGCGCACGACCATGAGGGCCTCCCCGTACGAGAGCGACGCGTCCAGGCCGGATGCCACGGTCCGCCCCGCACCGATCCGCACGGGTGCGGCATCGGGGATGCCTGCCGCCAGCGTGTCGAGCTCCCTGGCCAGGGCGAGGGCATCCCGCGGGCCGCCACCGTCGTTCACGGGGAGCAGCACGGCGACCTGGTCCTGTTCGCGCAGGACTCGGGCCGTCGAACGGAACACGGTGGCCTGGACGGCGAGCGCCTCCAGGGTCCGTTCGGATCCCCGGCGGTCCGCAGGGGTGTCCTGTACGGCGGCGACGACGGCGCAGGGGCCGTCGGGCGGCAGGCCGAGCGACCACAGGTGGGCCCGCCGGTCACCGTTTCCGTGCAGCAGGCCGCGGAGGGCGTGCGCCTCCCGCCGCACGGTGCCGCTCTCACGCAGCCGGTGCCGCAGCAGATGGGGCACGGCGAGCGCACCGGCACGGCGCAGCACCTGCACCGCGTCGGAGGAGAGGCGCTGACCGTCGGCTGCCGCCCACAGGGAACCCAGCATCTCGCCATCGCTGCGGACGGCGACGACGAGGCGTTCCGGGCTGTCACCGTCGGCGGGCCGGTGGATGACGTCCTCGGAGGTCCACAGCGCGCGCAGCAGCCCACTGCGGCGCAACTCGGCGACACGCCCGTCGGGGACCCGGCCTCCCAGGATCGTCGACCGGCGCACCCCGTCCGCGTCGGGACCCGTAGCCGAGTGGGCGAGCACACGGAACTGGGTGTCCTCCACGGTGATCGAGCCCCCGCACTGCCTGGCGGTGGCCGTGGCGAGAGCGGTCAGTCCCCCGTCCGCGGCGGAGTCGGCCATGAGGTCGCCCCGGCCGGCGGAGGCGAACGCCGTCGCGGAGCGCAGCAGTGCGATGGCGTCACCCCAGTCCGCCCATTCCGCCCGGGCGAGCAGCGCGATCCCGCACTCCTCGGCCGCGGCCAGCGCCCTCACCGGTACGGGCGCTTCCCCGGACTCCCGCAGCACCACCGCCGCCGCCCCTCGCCGGGCT
>NZ_MAPV01000143.1 GCF_001700505.1 Streptomyces mutomycini | reverse complement strand
GGTACCCGAAGCGGACCTGACATGCCGGTCGGAGTTCTCGATGTCACTGAAAGATCGGACAATCACGGTGCGACGGTGCCTTTCTTCCGGTGCCATACCCCGCGAGCGTTGGTGGAGCACGAGCGACCGGCTGGCCGCAGGTCTCGATCGGCCCTCCGTCGCTGTCTGTTCATCCGGTTTCCCGGATCGCCTTGGCAAGAATCCGCATGCCTTCGTCCAGCTCTTCCGATGAGACGGTGAGTGGCGGCAGGACCTTGACCACTTCGCTCTCCGGGCCGGAGGTCTCGACCAGCAGGCCCAGCCCGAAGGCACGGGCACAGACGGCGGAGGCGCGCGCGGGATCGGTGAACTCCATCCCCCAGACCAGACCGCGGCCACGGGTCTGTGCCCCGGCATCCGAGTTCTCCTCCGCGATGGCCAGGAGCGTCTGCTCGACCTGCTCGCCGCGGGCCAGGGTCTGCTTCTCCATCTGGCCGTCGGCCCAGTACGCGTCGAGCGTGGCGGCGGCCGTGACGAAGGCCGGGTTGTTGCCGCGGAAGGTGCCGTTGTGCTCGCCCGGCTCCCAGACGTCCAGCTCGCCCTTGAAGAGGCAGAGCGACATCGGCAGGCCGTAG
>NZ_MAPV01000142.1 GCF_001700505.1 Streptomyces mutomycini | reverse complement strand
CTACGGCCTGCCGATGTCGCTGTGCCTCTTCAAGGGCGAGCTGGACGTCTGGGAGCCGGGCGAGCACAACGGCACCTTCCGCGGCAACAACCCGGCCTTCGTCACGGCCGCCGCCACGCTCGACGCGTACTGGGCCGACGGCCAGATGGAGAAGCAGACCCTGGCCCGCGGCGAGCAGGTCGAGCAGACGCTCCTGGCCATCTGCGGCGAGGACGAGACCGCGCAGTTCCGTGGCCGCGGCCTGGTCTGGGGCCTGGAGTTCACCGACCCCGCGCGCGCCTCCGCCGTCTGCGCCCGCGCCTTCGAGCTGGGCCTGCTGCTGGAGACCTCCGGCCCGCAGTCCGAGGTCGTGAAGCTGCTCCCGCCGCTGACCATCACCCCCGAAGAGCTGGACGAGGGCCTGCGCACGCTGGCCCGGTCCGTCCGCGAGACCGCCTGAGCGGGGCACTCCCCCACGCAGGCACCAACGAGCAGGACAGAAGAGAAAGGCACCATCCCACCGTGATTGTCCGATCTTTCAGTGACATCGAGAACACCGACCGGCACGTCAGGTCCGCTTCGGGTACC
>NZ_MAPV01000141.1 GCF_001700505.1 Streptomyces mutomycini | reverse complement strand
GGGATGTCGTCGCCCGCGCCGTGCCGGGAGAGGACGGCCGACAGGGCGGCCTGGAGCACCATGAAGACGCTGCATCCGCCGGCGCGGGCGACGACATCCCGCTGGGCACGGCCGTCGCCGGGCGCACCGACGAGGCCGCCGCGGACCTGGTCGGCTTCTTCGTCAACACGCTCGTGCTGCGCACGGACCTGACGGGCGACCCCACGTTCCTCGAACTCCTCCACCGAGTGAAGGACTTCGACCTCTCCGCGTACGCCCATCAGGACGTCCCCTTCGAGCGTCTGGTGGAACTGCTCAACCCCGCGCGCTCGCAGAACCACCACCCGCTCTTCCAGACCATGCTCATCCTCCAGAACCACACCCCCGCGGCCCCCGTGGACCTCCCGGGCCTCACCACCAGCGGTGTGGCGGCCGACCCCGGCGTCAGCAAGTTCGACCTGTCCTTCACCTTCACCGAGACGTACGACGACAGGGGCGTGCCCAGCGGTATGCGGGCCGCCGTCGACTACGCGACGGAGCTCTTCGACGCGGCCACGGTCCGCGCCCTCGCCGACCGGCTCGTCCTGCTGCTCGACGCCGTCACCGCCGACCCCGACCGCCCGCTGAGCAGGTACGACGTGCTCACCGCCGCCGAGCGCACCCGCCTGGAGGCATGGGGGACCGGGCCCGTGCACGACCTGCCGGAGTCGACCGTCCCGGCGCTCTTCGAGCAGTGGGCGCGGCGGACCCCGGACGCCCCGGCGGTCCGCGACGCCGCCACCACCCTCACCTACGGCGAACTCGGCGCCCGCGCCGACCACCTGGCCCGGCACCTCGTGGCGCGGGGTGTCGGCCCCGAGGACCGGGTGGCCGTCGCGCTGCCCCGCACCCACGAGCTCGTCGTGGCCCTCCTCGGCGTCCTCAAGGCCGGAGCGGCGTACGTACCGCTCGACCCGGACTACCCGGCACGGCGTCTGTCCCACATGCTCGACGACTCCCGGCCGAGCCTGCTCCTCACCACACCCGCCATCCGCGGCCGCCTCCCGGAGTCCCCGGTGCCCTGCCTGTACGCCGACGACCTCGGCCCCGGCGCACCGGCGCCCGCGCACACCGCGGGCCCCGCCCCGGCCCTGCTCCCGGCGCACCCGGCGTACGTCATCTACACGTCCGGCTCCACCGGCCGTCCCAAGGGTGTCGTGGTCACCCACCGGGGCGCCGGTGCCATGGCCAGGACCCAGAGCGGGCGGCTGCGCGTCACACCGGGGAGCCGGGTGCTGCACATGGCGTCCGTCAGCTTCGACGCCGCGTTCTGGGAGCTCTGCATGGGGCTGCTCTCAGGGGCCTGCCTGGAGATCGACGAACGCGAGGCCCTGCTGCCGGGCCCCGCCCTCGCCGCCCTGGTCCGCGAACGGGGAGTCACCCACCTCACCCTGCCGCCCGCCGCACTCGCGGTGATGCCGCCGGGCTCCCTGCCCGCCGGGACGACGATGGTCCTCGCCGGCGAGGCGTGCACGCCGGCCCTGGTGCACGCCTGGGCGGGGGACCGGTTCCTCGTCAACGCCTACGGACCCACCGAGACCACCGTCTGCGCGACCATGAGCGCCTTCCAGCACGCGGACGGGCCGCTCGCCCCCGACCGCGCCGTGCCCATCGGCGTACCCGTCGACGGCACCCGCGTCCACGTCCTGGACCGCACGCTGTCCCCCGTGCCGCCCGGCGTCGTCGGCGAACTGTACGTCTCCGGTGAGGGAGTGGCCCGTGGGTACCACGGCCGGTCCGCCCTGACCGCGTCGCGTTTCGTGGCCGACCCGTTCGACCGCGCGGGAGGCCGCATGTACCGCACCGGTGACCTGGTGCGCTGGAGGTCCGACGGCGAACTCGTCTACGTCTCCCGCGCCGACGACCAGGTCAAGCTCCGCGGCTTCCGCATCGAGCTCGGCGAGATCGAGGCCGCGCTCACCACCCTGCCCGGCGTCGCCGCCGCCTGCGCCGTCGTCCGCGAGGACCGGCTCGGCGACCGGCGGCTGGTCGCCTACACGGTGCCCGCCGACGGGGCGGACGGCCCGGACGAATCCGAGGTCCGCGCGCACCTCGCCGCGACGCTGCCCGACCACATGATCCCCTCGGCCCACGTGCGGCTCGCCGCCCTGCCCGTCACCCCCAACGGCAAGACCGACCGTCGCGCCCTGCCCGCACCCGGCCGGGCGGAACCGGCCGGAGGCCGCCCGCCGGCCACCGCCCGTGAACGCGCCCTGTGCGAGGCCTTCGCGGAGACACTCGGCGTCCTCGAGGTCGGCGTCACGGACGACTTCTTCGCCCTGGGCGGCCATTCGCTGCTCGCGGTCACTCTCG
The DNA here is from genome assembly GCF_001700505.1 of Streptomyces mutomycini. Taxonomy (GTDB): domain Bacteria; phylum Actinomycetota; class Actinomycetes; order Streptomycetales; family Streptomycetaceae; genus Streptomyces; species Streptomyces mutomycini. The sequence goes on along the minus strand of NZ_MAPV01000141.1, from coordinate 34,735 downwards.
CCCAGCGGATCGAGGAGCGGTGCAGCAGGCGCCCCTCCCTGCGTGCCCTGTTCGCGGCGCCCACCGTCGAGGGCGTCGCACGCCTCCTGGACAGCGAGGCGGGGGAGGGGGACCAGGAGGACGCCGCTCCACCGGAGGACCTCGCCGCCGAGGTCCGCCTGGCGGCGGACATCACGCGCCGGACCGCCGCGGCCCCGGTGCCCGCCCCCAGGCCCTCCCGGCCATCGGCCCGGCCACTCCTGACCGGCGCCTCAGGCTTTCTCGGAGCCTTCCTCCTGCGCGACCTCATCGAGACCACCGACGGTCCCGTCGACTGCCTCGTACGGGCCGATGACGAGCAGCACGCCGCGCACAGGCTGCGGGCCAACCTGGAGCGCTACGGCCTGTGGGACCCCCGGTACGCGGAACTGATCAGCCCCGTGCCCGGAGACCTCGCCGCCCCCGGCCTCGGTCTGTCACCCGAGGACCGGACCGCCCTGCTCCGCCGCCTCGGCCCCGTCGTCCACAACGGCGCGCGCGTCAACTTCGCCGCGGCGTACGGAGACCTGCGCGCCCCCAACGTCGCCGGCACCGAGGAACTGCTGCGCCTGCTCGCCGACTCCGCCTCACCCGGGATGCACTACGTCTCGACCACCGGCGTCTACGCCCCGGTGTCCGGCCCCGGTGCCACCGCCATCACGGAGTCGACCCCGACGGGCCTGGCGTCCGGCCTGCCCGACGGTTACGCCCGGAGCAAGTGGGTCGCCGAGCAACTCGTCGGCCTGGCCCGCGAACGCGGCCTGCCGGTCACCGTCTACAGGCCCGGCCGCATCAGCGGCGACACCGCCACGGGCGCCTGCCAGGACCGCGACCTGCTGTGGCAGCTCATCAAGGGGTGCCTCCAGGCGGGCGCCGTGCCGGACCTGGCGTACGGGTCGACCGACTGGGTGCCCGTGGACCACGTCAGCGCGGCCGTCGTGGCCCTCGCCGCGTCCGGCACGACCGGCGACGACACCTATCACCTCACCAACCCGGACGCACCGGGGCTGGACCGCGTCTTCGAGGCGGCCGCCCGCCTGGGCCACGAAGTGCGAACCGTCCCCGCACCCGAGTGGAAGGCCCGTGTCGCGGCGCAGCACGACAACGCGGCGCAACTGTTCCTCGGCGACGAGGGACCGAGCCGGCACGGCGCGACGGACCACCGCGGTTTCGACTCCACCCGTACCGCCAAGGCCGCGGCGGTCCTCGGGGTCCACCTGCCGGCCCTGACCGACGAGACGCTGACCCGCTACCTGACCTACTTCCACGGAACGGGCTTCCTGCCCGCTCCTGGAGGGGTGCGGGCCGTGTCGTAGGCGGCGTGCGCCGCGCGCGTCGCCCGGAGCCCGGGCGACGCGCGGACGGTCACAGGCCGCCGTTGCCCCGGGCAGCCGTGGTGGCCCGGGTGGGCACCGCGATCGCCGTCAGCACCAGCCCCTGTCCGGCCGTCCAGCGCCCCGTGAAGCCGTCGAGCCTGCCGCCGTCCAGCTCGGGGCCCGGCACGAGCAGCCGGGCGTCGAAGGTGCCCGAGCGGGCCGTGGCATAGGTGAAGGCGATCGACGCCTCGGTGAAGTCCAGCTCCTGCCGTGTCAGCGGGTACCACGCCTTGAACACGGCCTCCTTGGCGCTGAACAGAAGCCTGTCCGCATGGACGGCTGAGCCCTCGCCGTTCCGGCCCTGCCGTGCCATGCGGTCCCGTTCCTCGGGGAGCGACACCACGCTCAGCACGTCGGGGGGCAGCTGCTCGTCGGGTTCCGCGTCGATCCCCAGCGATACGAACTCCGCCGATCGCGCGACGACCGCGCCCCGGTAGCCGATGCAGTGGGTCATGCTTCCCACGATCCCGGCGGGCCAGCGCGGCTCGCCGCGCCGGCCCGGCAGGAGAGGGGCGGGAGGAACACCGAGCGTGGCCAGCGCCGCCCGGGCGCAGCGCCGGACCGTGCCGAACTCGGACACGCGCTTGTGGACCGCACGGGCCACCAGCGCCTCCTCCTCGGGAAACAGCCCCGGAGCCAGGTCGTCGTCGAAGGCCTCGGCGAACCGCACCCCGGCAGGCAGTATTTCCTCGATCACTCTTTCTCCAGCTGTCTCATGGCGGCGTCCCGGGTCTGTCCACGCCCGGCCCGCGGGCACGCACGCGGCCACCGTAGTGCGATCCGGAACGCCGGTCCGCAGCGAGGACCGGCTGGTCCCCCGACGTCCTGAGAAGTTACCGGCCCCGCGACACCGGGTGGGGCGCCTTGGGGCATCCGGGCGGGCCTCTGGCACGGCGCCGCGCTTCGGCCGACTCGACAGCCGGCGAAATCAGGCGGTCCGTGGGCGAAGCCGCCCGCCCGGAAGCAGCCGGCGGCGCTAGATTCCGCCGGACACCCGGAGCACGGCCCCCGTGGTGAAGGAGGCCTTGTCGGAGAGCAGCCAGGCGATGGCCTCCGCGATCTCGTCGGGTCGGCCCGGGCGCTTCATCGGGACGCGTGACGCGGTGCGCTGAGGGCGGTCGGGGTCGCCCATGGCGGCGTGGATGCCGGTCGTCACCGTGCCCGGCTGCACCGAGTTGACCCGGATGCCGTTGGTGGCGAGTTCCTTGGACAGGCCGATCGTGAGGGCGTCCACGGCCGCCTTGCTGGCCGCGTAGTGCACGTACTCACCGGCCGATCCCAGGGTCGCCGCGGCGGACGACACGTTGACGATGGAACCGCCCCCGGTCACGGACATCACCCGGGCCGCCGTGCGGCAGCACAGCAGGGTGCCGAGGACGTTGGTGTCCAGGACATCGCGGAACGTCTCAATGGATGTCGACTCGAATGGCCCCAACGTGCCTGTGATCCCAGCGTTGTTGACGAGTCCGGTCACGGGCCCGAGTTCGCGGGCGACCGTATCGAAGAGCCGCTCCACGTCGCCCTCGGATGTGATGTCCGCGCGCACCGCGAAACCGTCGGAACCCGCTTGCCGCACGCGCTCCAGAACCGCTTGCGCGGATTCACCCGATTCGCGGAAGGCGACACCGATGAGGTGCCCCTCCTGCGCCAGGCGCTCGGAGACGGCCGCTCCGATCCCTCCGCCGGCCCCGGTCACCACTGTCACGTTTCGCATGGCTGTTCCTGCCCTCCTGTCGTTTCACCGGCACACTATCGATCAGCAATCCGCCGTGTTCACCGCCGAGTTCGGCTCGCTCCAGGACCCGTTCGCCGGAAGAGCGTCCCCGCAGCGGGACGGCGGCCTGCGCGGCCCGTGGCCTGCCACTTCACCCGTCACTTACGAACGGCCCTGGCCGGCACCTGAAACGGAGCGGCCGCCTCCATTCGTGCCGGCGTTCAACCGCCGCGGAACCGCCGGCGGTCTGACGGCCTCCACGCGCCCGAACGGCCAGGTCAGTGCATCCCCCACGAACTCACTCACACACCGTCAACGAGCCCGAAATCAAAGCGTTTCGGATCAATATGACGCCGGATGCGGGACGCGGGACCACGCACCGAGACAGCTGTTAGTGATCTGTTGACGACGCCATGGGTTGGTGTTTAGATCGAGCCACCGAGAGGGCCGGAGGGACCGGAATCCTGATAAGGAATCCCGGTGGGCGCTGCCGACGGCGGTGCGAAAGGGGGGGTCATGTCTGGTTTGCCTGTCTCGTTCACCAGTGATATTGCCGACGACGGTGCTACGAACACCATCGCCCGCCTCGACGTCGGGCCGGTCGGATTCGAGAAGGCCCACTTCGAAGCTGCTGAATCGGCGGTCCGTGAGCACGGGTTGTGGGATTCCTGCCACGGCGCGGTAATGGCGGGAAGTCTTTCCGTGGGACTGGGGACCTCGACATCGGACGTCGATGTGTATGTGTTCGTCGATGAGGTGTCGAAAGGCAGGTCCCACCCCGTGCGGGACGGCATCCGGGTGGATGTCGAGCAGATCGCCGTCGGGGAGATCCGGGAACTGAGCGAGAAATTCAGGGCTTTCACCTCCATCGGGGAAGAGCGCTCGCAGACGCATATGGACGAGAGCGCGCTGAAGCTCGCGGTCCGTACGCACCTCGGCGCCGTCCTGAAACCGGACGCCTTCGTCCAGGAGGTCAGGCAGAACCTCGACCCCCTGGTGCTGCGGCAGGTGCTGATGGCCCGCTCGATGGCCCTGCTCGGTGCGTACGTGGAGGATGTCCTCGGTGCGATCGAGGTGCGGGATCTCCCCACCGCCGTATGCGCCTCGGGGATCGCGCTGGACATGGCGGCCGACGCCCTGCTGGCGGCGTGCGGGGACGTGTACGTCTCCGACAAGCTGCGACTTCGCAGGCTCGTCCGGGAGCCGAGGCTCAGGGGATTCGCCCGGACCTACTGGGACCTCCAGTACAACGGTCTGCCGCCCGACATGGACCCCGACCGCATCGCCCGGACGGTCCACTCACGCCTGTGGCTGATCAACGCGATCGGATGTGCCTGTTTCCTGGAATTCTGGGAACGGGAGCCCGCCGAGAACATCACGTTTTCCGGCGTCGAAGGCCACGGTCCGGTGCGCAGCCCCTTCCACGTCCCGGTCCGCTATGCAGACGGGTGCGGTCTGACGATTCGCAACTCGGCCTTCGACGTGTCGGAAGACGCCCTGCGGCTCTGGTTCCTGCTCGACGGAAGGAGCCCCGACGCCGTGGTGAAGGAATTCGCCCGAGCGGTCGGCTCCCCCGTGGACGAGGAAACGTCTCGGCAGATCCTGGACGCCATCGACCAGTTCGACGGTCAAGGCCTCATTCATCATTAGCGGCTGCCTGCACAGGTTTCCGTCGTGATGCGCCTCAAAATGCATTTCGACGGGATTTCCGAGTAACCCATCGAGTATGGGAGGGGGGTGCTGAAAATGTTCAAGATCATCGTCAAGTCGTCCACGGTCAAGACCGTGAAGGCCGGCTGAATCAGCTGCACCAAGTAACGGTGTGCCCGGCCGCAGTCATCTGTGTGCCGGGCACCACCGCCTTTTCGTTCGCGGCGTCCGCGACAAGAGGCAGAAGAGTGATTCGAATGGAGGTATTGTGGCCGCAGTAGAGGTGGAAGACCTCACACGCACCTATACCACCGGCGCCTCGAAATTTCGTTTCCGACGGAACGGAAGAACCGACCGTCAGGCTGTGAAAGGCGTTTCGTTCGACATCGGCGAGGGCGAGCTCTTCGGGCTGCTGGGCCCCAACGGGGCAGGCAAGTCCACGACGATCAAGATCCTCTCGACTCTGCTGCTTCCGACCAGCGGGCGGGCCACCGTCATGGGCTATGACGTGGTCAGCCGCCCCACGGAGATCCGCCGACGCATCGGCTATGTGGCCGGCGGGGACAAGGGCCTGTACGAACGGCTCTCCGCCCGCGACAACCTGCGCTACTTCGCCGAACTCCACGGCATCACCGGGCGCACCCAGCGCCTGCGCCTCGCCCAGCTCCTCGAGACCGTCGACCTGGCCGACCGGGCGGACGACCGCGTGGAAGGGTTCTCGCGCGGCATGCGCCAGAGGCTTCACATCGCCCGAGGTCTGCTGAACGAACCCAGCGTGCTGTTCCTGGACGAGCCGACCATCGGGCTGGACCCGGAGGCGTCCCGGGATCTGCGCAGCACGATCGGGACTCTGACCGGGCAGGGCACGACCGTCCTCCTCACCACGCACTACATGTACGAGGCCGACGAGTTGTGCGACCGCATCGCGGTCATCGCGCAGGGGCGGCTCGTCGCACTCGACACCCCGGGCGCCCTCAAGAAGGGCGTCGGCGACCGTACCGTGGCGACGGTCGAGGTCCGTGACGCCTCCGCAGCCGTGCTCGACGACGTGCGGGCGCTGCCCGGCGTGCTCGACCTCACGGTGACGTCCACGCCCACCTCGCACGTCCTCGAGGTCCAGTGCGAGGACACCGCGTCCCTGATTCCGGACCTCCTGCGCATCCTCGGCCCCGGGTTGATCACACGTGTCGATACCCGCGAGCCGACCCTGGAGGACGCCTACGTCGCTCTCGTGGCCCAGCCGGCGGCCACGGCCGGAGCCTCCCTGTGACACGGAACGTGACACGCGCCCGCACTCTGTACCTGCGAACTCTGCTGGTATGCGGGGTTTTTCAGCTGCGCATGCTGCTGCAGTACAAGTTCTACGTCATCGCGGTGTTCGTCCAGCCGCTGGCCTTCGCCCTGATCCAGTTCGTCATGGTCGGGCACCGCGACGACGCGGACGCCCTGGCCAACGTGGCCGTTCAGGCCGGCCTGATGGGGATGTGGACGTCCACTCTCTTCGGCTCCGGCGGCGGGCTGAGCCGGGAGCGCCGCTTCGGCACCCTGGAGCCCGTGGTGGTCGCGCCGACGCCGCTGGCCGTCAACATCCTGGCCATCAGCCTGGCCACCGCCCTCATGGGCGTCATCTCCATGGGCGTGACGCTCCTGCTCGGCGGGCTGGTGTTCGACACCCCGATGATGCCCGAGCGGCCCGGCGTCTTCGCCGCCGCCCTGGCCGTGGCCGTACTGGCCAATGCCTGTCTCGGCTTCCTCATGGCGAACGCGTTCATCCTGTACCGCAATTCACTGGTACTGACGAACCTGCTGGAGTACCCGGTCTGGGTCCTCGCGGGCCTGATGGTCCCCGCGGCCTTCCTGCCGCAGTGGTGCCGGCCGCTCAGCGAGGGCCTGTCGATGACATGGGCCGGCCGGGCCCTCGGACACGCGATGTCCGGTACCGGCGAGCCGGGCCGGGAGATCCTGTGGTGCGCGGTGACCGGCCTGGTGTGCCTGGCGGTCGCCCTGGTCTTCCTGCGTACGGTGCACGACGCCGTGCGCCGACGCGCCACCTTGAACCTGATATGAGGAGCGTCCGCATGAGCGCCGCGCGCAGGCTCGTCGCCGGCCTGCGGGTCACGGTGGTGGGGGGTGCCCTCTCCTACCGTGCCCTGATCACCTTCCTGTCGCCCCCGTTGTTCTTCGTGATGATGATCGCGTCGCCGTTCTTCCAGATCGTGACGTTCTCCCTGCTCGGACGCTACAGCGGCGCCCAGGACCCCGACTTCTACGTCGTGGGCACGGCGATCCAGGCGTCTGCGATGGCGGGCATCTACGGCGCCTCGCAGGCGGTCGCCAACGAACGGGCCTTCGGGACGCTGGCCCATCTCCTGATCACTCCCGCGGGCCGCTTCTGGATCATGCTGGGACGGCTGATCCCCACCTCGCTCAACGGGATCCTGGTCGCGGTCCTCGGAGTGTTCGCCGGCTGGGCGTTCCTGGGCCTGTCGCTCACTCCCTCGATCCTGCTCCCCATCGGCGTCGCGGCCGTGTGCGCGTCGACGTCCTGCGCGGGCCTGGGGCTGATCATCGGCGCCCTCGGACTCCGCTTCCGCGACATGTACTTCGTCACCAACGCAGCGCACCTGGTCCTCCTCATCGCCACCGGCGCCGCGATCCCGCTCACCCTGCTGCCCGGCTGGGTGCAGGGCATGTCCCAGGTGATCCCGATGGCGCACGCCATCGCCATGGCGCAGGACGCCGTGGCCGGGCGTCCGTACTCGCCCATGCAGTCGGCGGGCGCCGAACTCATCTTGGCCGCCGTGTACTTCGGCGTCGCCCTGGTGGTACTCGCCCGCTCCGAACGGCTGAGCCGACGGCTCGGCACGCTGGAACTGGTATGACCTCCGCCGACCGAACGACCGTGCAAGCCCCGAAGGGGAAGGAACATCCCTTGACGCGCACCACCCAGCCCCCCGGCAGCCTCGTGCTGAAGATCGGCGGCAGCCTCTTCTCCGACAAGAGCCGCCCGGGCAGCCTCGACGAGAAGGTCTTCGCCTCGTACGCCGCGCTCGTCGCCGACCTGGCCAAGGCCCGCCCCGGCCGGATCGTGCTGGTCACCGGCGGTGGAGCGTTCGGCCACGGGGCGCTGCGCGGACTCGACCCGGATGACCCGTTCGCGCCGCTTCCGTTCGTGCAGGCCACCGCGGGCGTCCGCTGGCGCTGGGTGAGCGCGCTGACCGACATGGGGGTGCGCGCGCTGCCACTGCAACTGGGGGCGTTCAGCACGGTCGACCCCGCACACCCGCTCGGTGTCGCGGTCGCCGAGGAGCCGCTCAAGGCGCTGCTGGCCGCCGGTGTGCTGCCGGTCCTGTCCGGTGACTGCCTGCTGCGTCCGGACGGGTCGCTGGAGGCATTCTCGAGCGACCGGACCCCGGAGGTGCTGGTCCGGGCGCTCGGCGAAACTCCCCGCGTCGTCACGCTCACCGATGTGCCGGGAGTGCTGACCGGCGGACCCGGCAGCGACGACGTACTGGAACTCATCGACGCGCACCATCCCGAGGACGCCTACCGGCACGTGTGGAAGGAGAGCGAGTGGGACGCCTCCGGCGCGATGCAGGGCAAGCTCGACGCGCTGGTCGCGTGCGCCCGCCAGGGAGCCGAGTGCTTCATCATGCGCGGTGACCCCGGCCTGTCCGATCTGCGTCATCTGACGCGTCCCGAGGACGAGTGGCCGCTCGGCCTGAAGCGCACCCGGATCGCCCTGCCCCAGGAGGAGGCCCGATGAGCACTCCCACGGTCACCGTCGCCGAATCGGTCGTCGAGGCGGGCGCGTTCGCGGGCCGGGACGTCACCGTCCGCTCCTCGGCCGTCCTGGACCTCAACGCGGTCCGGGTCCGTCTGATGAGCAACATGGAGGACTTCCCGGGCTTCTCGTACTTCGCGGACTTCGCGGAGCCCGACGCCGCGGCCGACTACGAGGTCGTCTGCGTGGACCTGGACCGGGACCCCTACGACGTCTCCCTCCTGGAGGCCGCGGCCGACCGCACCTTCCGTTCCAAGCGGTTCCGGACAGGCTTCTACCTGGTGCACTTCTTCGGGGACCCCGCCTACCTGATCACGCGCGGCAACCGCTTCCACGTGTTCGGCCGCCGCCTCGAGAAGACCGTATGGCCGTACTTCGTGAAGCACATCCTCACGATGTACGCCGCCGACCACGGCTTCGTACACCTCAAGGCAGCCGGCTTCGCCCACCCGGACGGCACGGGAACGCTGCTGCTGGGCCGCCAGGGAGGCGGGAAGACGGTGTTCCTGGCGCAGGCGTGCGCCGGCGGTGCCGACTTCCTCGCGAACACCCACACCCTCGTCAAGGACGGCGTCGCCCACGGTGTGCACTCCGCGATGCGGGTCCGGTCCGACGACTGCTTCCGCGACATCATCGAGCGGCGGAACCTCACCCCGCACATCGAGAGCGGTGACTACGTCGCCAGCCCCTACGAGCTGTTCGACGGCCGGACGGTGAAGCAGGCCGCGGTCCGCAACATCGTGATCGCGGACTTCGACCCGCGGCGCCCGCAGGGCCTGGAACCCGTCTCCGATCAGGCCACGACCGCGTTCCTGGAGCAGTTCTCCTCCGCGGTCACGATGTACGGCCTCAAGGACGACCTGTACACGCACTGCGGCAACGACCTGGACCACTACACCCGCACCTACGAGCACATGCGCGAGCAGGCCACGCGCCTGGTGAGCGGTGCCCGCTGCTTCCGCGCCAACGTCGACATGCTCGACGAATCCGTGCGCGACGCGGTGCTGTCCACCCTGGCCGCCGCATGAGGTCCTCGCCGGGCCGTGCCGCCCGGCCCGCCGAGGCCGATGACGAAGGGAAGATCCTGTTGCGCCCGTTCGACCGTGTCAAGATCGAACTGAGTGAAGAGTCCGTCCACCTGCTCGCCGGCCCCGGGCCCCGGGATCCGCACCACCTCCCCGACGAGCTGCGCGAGGTGGTGGCCGAGGCCCTGATCCGCGATGTGCACGACGGTCCCGGCGTCCTGGTGCTCGGTGGCTTCGAGTGCCTCGCGGACGACGAGGAGGCACTGCGCCGCGCCTTCCTGACCGGATCGCGCCTGTTCGGTGACCTCATGCCGCAGAACGCCTCGGGCGAGCTGCTCCGCGAGGTGCGCGACCGGGGCACACGCATCGGTGAGGGGCGCACGACCCGCTACTCGGATTCCCGCTTCGGGGGCAGCCTCCACACGGACGGCGCGGAGGCGCCGCTGCCCGTCCCGGACTACTTCACGCTTCTGTGCGTGCACCAGGCAGCCCTGGGCGGGGCACTCCAGCTCGTGCACGCACGCGACGTGGTGCGGGAGCTGAAGGACCGGCCCGAGGTGCTGGACGTGCTGCGGCAGCCCTTCCACTTCGACCGCCGCGGGGACGAGGGGCCCGGAGAGCCGCCCACCACGCTCAAGCCCGTCCTGTTCGCCGACGGCGACGCCCCGGGCGACTCGCTCGGTGTCACCTACCTCAGGCAGTACATCGAGGTCGGCCATGCCCGGCCCGGTGTCCCGGACCTCACCGCCGCCCAGGTCGCCGCCCTCGACGCACTCGACGCGCTGCTCGCGGACCCCGCCCTGATCAGCCAGGACCGTCAGCAGCCGGGTGAGCTGGCCGTGTTCAACAACAAGCGGCTTCTGCACGGCCGCACCGAGTTCACCGATCACGGCGGCGGCGACCGGTCCCGTCTGCTGTTCCGTACCTGGATCCGCCGACCGGCCTGAGCACCCCCATCACCTTCCGGCGAATCTGAAAGAGCGAGTCCGTGCGCGTTCTCATCGTCCCCAACTGTCTGCGTGGCAGTCTCACGGCCCCGGCGGTCGCCGAAGCACTGGCGCGCGGCGTGCGCGCCGCCCACCCCTCCGCGACGCTCCATGTCCTGCCGGCGGCGGACGGTGGTGACGGCAGCCTCGGGCACTGGCTGAGGCACTCCGCGAGCCGGGAGGTCGCGGTCGACGTCGAGGGACCGCTGGGCGGGACGGTCCGTGCCACGTACGCACTGGGCGCCGACGGCACCGCGTTCATCGAGATGGCCGAGGCCAGCGGGCTGCGTCACGTCCCCGACGCGCGGCGCGACCCACTGCGGGCCACCACCCGCGGTACGGGCCGGCTGATCCGCCACGCGCTGCACGCCGGTGCCCGTACCGTGGTCCTCGGGGCGGGCGGCAGCGCCACGCTCGACATGGGGGCCGGGGCCCTGAGCGCACTCGGGGTGGAATTCCGGGCCGGTGACGGCCGTGTGCTCGACGCGTACCCCGGCGCACTGCGGGACGTCGTCAGCGCCGACACCCGCCACGCCGATCCGCTGCTGCGAGGCGCGCGGCTGCGGGTGCTCAGCGATGTGCACACCCCGCTGCGGGAGAACGTGGTGCGCTTCGGCCCGCAGAAGGGCATAGCGGCAGAGGACGTCGGTGCGTTCAGCGAGATGCTCGGCCGTCTGGCCCGAGCGGTCCGCCCCGACCGGCCGGAGCTGCTGGACCTGCCGTGGTACGGCGCCGGGGGCGGCACCCCGGCCGGGCTCAGCGTCTTCGGGGCCGCCGCGGAGTCCGGCAGCGACCAGCTGCTCGAGCTGGCCGGCGTACCGAAGCTGATCGCCGACGCGGACTTCGTCATCACGGCCGAGGGCAGGGTCGACGCCGGATCGCTGGACGGCAAGCTGCCGTTGGCCGTCTCCCGGCTCGCAGCCCGGCACGGCGTTCCGTGCGTGGTGGTCACCGGGAGCACCCTGCTCGCCCCCGGGGAACTTCCGGCCGGGACCCGCTGTCTGGAGCTTCCCCCGGACTGCGCGCCGGACCGCCCCGACACCACCGTGCTCGCCCTCGCCGCCGCGGGCCGAGCCGCCATACCGCCCCAGACGCGAAGCCGTGAGGTGAATTGATGAGGACAAGCCACGAGAGTCTGCACGATTTCGTCCGTGAGGCGATGTGCCGTGCCGGGGCCCGCCCCGAGGACGCCGACCAGGTCGCGCGCGTACTGGTCGCCGCCGACCTCAACGGAGTGGACAGTCACGGCGTGGCCCGGCTGCGCCGCTACGTCGAGGGCATCCGCAAGGGCACCATCGCCGCCGACGCCACACCCACCGTGGTGTCCGACTTCCCGGCCGGCGCGGTCGTCGACGCGGGCAACGGACTGGGGCAGCCGGCGATGCTGCACGCCCTCGATCTCGCGGTGCGCAAGGCCCAGGACACCGCCATCGCCATGGTCACGGTGCGGCGCTCCAACCACTTCGGCATCGCGGGCCACTACGCGGCGCAGGGGGCCCGCCAGGGCATGCTCACCATCGTCACGACCAACGCCTCCCCGCAGGTCGCGCCGACGCACGGCGCGGAGCCCATGTTCGGGACGAATCCGCTCGCGTTCGCGCTGCCCACGCATCCGAGCCGGCCGTACCTGTACGACGCGGCGACGAGCGCGGTCCCGCGGGGCAAGCTGGAGCGTCTGGAGCGCGAGGAACGGCCGATGCTGCCGGGCTGGGCCGTCGACCCCCAGGGCCGCACCGAGACGGACATCCCCAGTCTGGTGAAGGGCCTCAAGGCACGTGAGGGATACGCCCTGCTGCCACTGGGCGGCGCGGGGGAGGACCACGGCGGCCACAAGGGCTACGGCCTGGGACTCCTCGCCGATCTCCTGTGCGGCCCCCTGGCCGGTGCAAGCTGGGGCCGGCATGTGTACGGGCCCGACGGGGCGGGCCTCGGGCACATGGTGATCTGCGCCCGGGTCGGGGCGTTCGTCGACCTGGACTCCTTCCGCGCCGAGACCGCGGCCATGTTCGACGAGCTGCGCAACGCGAAGAAGGCCGAGGGCCAGGACCGCATCTTCATACCGGGCGAGAAGGAATACGAGAGGGCCGACGAGCGGCGCGCCCACGGCATTCCGCTGCGCCCCCCCGTCGTGGCGGACCTCGGCGACATCGCCGGGTCCTTGGGCATGCCGCCCCTGGAGTCCATCGGAGGACTGAAATGACCACATCATCCGCACGCCTGAGAGAACTCCTGACAGCGCCGCAGGCGGCACGGGCCGCCGGCGCGCACGACGGGCTGACCGCGCGCCTGGTCGAGGAGGCCGGGTTCGACGTCGTATGGGCGTCGAGCTTCGAGACCTCGGCCAGCCGGGCACTGCCCGACATGAGCCTGCTGACGATGACCGACTACCTCCAGGCCGCCTCCTGGATGGTGCAGTCGACGTCGCTGCCCGTGCTCGCCGACTGCGACACCGGATTCGGCAACCGGTTGAACATCGCGTACACGGTGCGGCAGTACGAGGCGGCCGGTGTCGCGGGCATCTGCCTGGAGGACAAGGTCTTCCCGAAGAAGAACAGCTTCCTGGCAGTCGGCCAGACGCTGGAGGACCCGGCGGAGTTCGCAGCCCGCATCCGTGTCGCCAAGCAGGCGCAGCACAACCCGGAGTTCGTGGTCGTGGCGCGGGTCGAGGCCCTCATCGCCGGTACGGGCATGGCGGACGCGCTGGCCCGCGCCCACCAGTACGCGGACGCCGGTGCCGACGCGATCCTGATCCACTCCAAGTCCCAGGAGCCCCACGAGATACAGGAGTTCCTGGAGCAATGGCAACGCCGGACGCCTGTCGTCGTGGTGCCCACGACGTACTTCCGGTGGAAGACCGAGGAGGCGTCCCGGGCCGGTGCGTCGTTGGTCATCTACGCCAACCAGGGGCTGCGGGCGGCGGTCCAGGCGGTCCGGGACGTACTGCTGGAGATCCGGCTGACGGGTGACTCGACGTCGAGCGAGGACGTCATCGCCCCGGTGAAGGAGATCTTCCGCCTCACGGACGTCGACACGTGGAACGCGCTCGAATCATGATCGAACCGACCTTCTTCTGCGACGAACTGGCGCGCCGGTCCGTGGAGTTCTACACGGGTGTGCCGTGCTCCTTCTTCCAGGGGCCCATCAGCCTGCTGGGGCAGGGCGGCCGCGGCCGCTACGTGGCCGCCGCCAACGAGGGTGCCGCGCTCGCCATGGCCACGGGCGCCGAGCTGGCGGGCACGCGTTCCGCCGTCATGTTGCAGAACTCCGGGTTCGGTAACCTGCTCAACCCGCTCACCTCACTGGTCATGACCTTCCGGGTGCCCGCGCTGGTGTTCATGAGCCTGCGCGGGTGGCCGGACCCTGCGGCCGACGAGCCGCAGCACGCCGTGATGGGGGCGTCCCAGCACGCCCTGCTCGATGCCCTCGGCATCGACCGGTGGACGCTCCCGCCCACCGAGGACGGTCTCGTGGACGTCCTCGACCAGGTGGAGCACAGCCGTGCCGAGGGGCGGCCGGCCTTCGTCCTCGTACCCAAGAACACCGTGGGGGTGGACGACGGCACGGCGCCCCCGGCCGCCGCCCCGTTCGGCCGCCGACAGGCGCTCAGCGCGCTCGCTCCGCACCTCGGTGACGCGGCCGTGTACGCGACGACGGGGTTCATCAGCCGCGAGCTGTACTCAGTCGCGCACCGGCCGGACAACTTCTACATGCAGGGCTCGATGGGGCACGCGCTGAGCCTCGGCGTCGGCAGTGCCCTGGCCGACCCGATGCTGCGTACCGTCGTCATCGACGGGGACGGTGCGGCCCTCATGCACCTGGGCTCCTGTGCCGTGACGGGGGCGGCCGCCCCGCCCAATCTGACGCATGTGGTCCTCGACAACGGTGCGTACGAGTCCACCGGCGCCCAGCAGACCCTGGCGACGGTGGACTGGGACGCCTTCGGCCGCTCCGTGGGCTACCGGACGGCGCGCACGGTGAGCACGGCCGACGGGCTCGACGCTGCGATGCGGGACATCGCGGACGCCGCCGGCCCGCACCTGGTGGTGGCACGCATCGGCCTGGACGGCCCCGGCCAGACCCCGCCCCGGGTGACGTCCGGGCACTCCCCCTTCGAGCTGCGCTGCACGTTCAGCGAATCGCTCACCCTCAAGCGGAGCTCGCATGGCCGTTGACCTGCTGACCCTCGACACCGAACGCGACGCCCCGCCCACCCGGCTGGTCGCCGGGCCGGGTTCCGCCGCCGCTTTCGAACGTGAACTTCGGCCCTTCGGTGCTCGCCGGGTGCTCGTGGTCGCCAGCGCCGGAGCCCTGCGCCGCACGTCGTTCCTCAGCCGCATCGACGCGCCCGACGTCCGCGTGTTCACCGAGTTCAGCCCGAATCCGGACCTCGACGACGTACTCAAGGGATGTGCGGCGCGTGATGCGCAGCAGCCGGAGCTGATCGTCGGGATCGGCGGTGGCTCGGCCATGGACGCCGCCAAGATGATCCGGCTGCTGCCGGCCGACCGCGTCCGGGCGCGGGCCGTGCTGGCCGCCCGTGCGCCCCTCCGGGCCGCGGCCCGCACGCCGCTGGTGCTGATCCCCACGACGGCCGGGACCGGCAGTGAGGTCACCCAGTTCGCGACGGTCTTCGTCGACGGCCTCAAACATTCGCTGGACCTGGCGGCAGCGCGCGCGACGGTCGCCCTCGTCGACCCGGTGCTCTCGCACTCCTGCCCGTGGGAGGTGAGCGTGAGCTGTGCGTTCGACGCCCTCGCGCATGCGCTGGAGTCGTACTGGTCGATCCGTTCGACGCCGCGGTCGCGCGAGCTGGCCGCCACCGCGGCCGAGGGCATCGCCGATGTGCTGCGCCGGGCCGAGGGCGGCTTCAGCGAATCCGACCGGCAGGTGCTGAGCAGCCTGTCGACCACGGCGGGGCAGGCCATCGACCTCACACGCACCACCGTGGGGCATGCCTTCGCCTACCCGCTGACGGTCCGTTTCGGCGTGCCCCACGGGCTGGCCTGCGTGCTGAGCCTGTCGTGGCTGTTCCCGCTGAGCGAGTCCGCGCTGGCCGATCCGCCGGCGTGCCAGGACCCGCGGGGCGCCGAGTTCGTCCGCGCACGGCTGCAGAGGATGGCCGGCTTCCTCGGGGCCGACTCACCGCGTCAGCTGGGGCAGGCGCTGCGTTCGCTCATCACCGCCGCCGGCTTCCCCGACACGCTCGGGGCCTACGGGGTGCGGGGGGCCGATGTCCCCGTCCTGTTCCAGGAGGCCATGGCCTCCTCCAGGTCGTCCAACACGCCCGTCCAGGTCCCCGCCGACGCTCCCGACTACTTGGCCGCCCACCTGTGAACCGCGCGGAACCGGAGCCTGCCGCTGTGAACAACGTACGCACGAGTGGCCCGTTGCCGGTGCCGCCGCAAGTCGCCGAGGCTTCGGCCCAGGGCATCATCAGCCATCGCTCCGACGCGTTCCGGGCGCTGCTGCCCGAAGTGCTGGACGGGTTGCGCCCGTTCTTCGGCACGCGTGCGCCCATTCTCCCGTTCACCTGCTCGGGCACCGGCGGCATGGAAGCGGCCGTCGTCAACTGCCTGGCCCCCGGAGACCGGGTGCTGGCCGTGTCGGCGGGCCACTTCGGGGACCGGTTCGCCGAGGTCGCCCGGTGCTACGGCGCCGACGTGACCGTCCACCAAGTCCCCTGGGGCACCGCTCCGACGGCGGCGGACGTCGCCGAAGCGCTGCGCGCGGCCGGCCCGGTGCGTGCGGTGCTGCTCACCCACAACGAGACATCGACCGGCGTCCTCGCTCCGCTGCGCGAACTGTGCGTGGCCATAAGGGAGTCGAGCGACGCGCTGATCCTCGTCGACGGCGTGTCCAGTGTCGGCGCGGCACGCTTCGACATGGACGACTGGGGTGTCGACGTCGCTGTCACCGTCACCCAGAAGGCGCTGATGGCGCAGCCCGGCCTCAGCCTGATCGCGACGAGCCGCCGGGCGCTGCGAGTTGCCCACGAGGGCGGGCAGCGACGCTACTACTTCGACTTCCCGCGCATGGCGGCTGCCGTGGAGGAGGGCACGACCACCTACACACCGGCGGTGGCGGTGCTGCAGGGTCTCCGGGCGGCGGTCGGCATGCTGCGCGCGGAGGGCCCGGAGCGCGTCTTCGAACGCCACCGTGCCGCAGCCGGGACGCTGCGGCAGTCGCTGCTGGAGCTGGGAATGACACCGGCAGCCGACGCCTGGTGCGCGTCTCCCACGGTCACGGCGGTGCACCTCCCCGACGGTGTGGGGGCGTCCGGTGTGCGCCGGGCGCTGGAACGGGAGCACGGGATTCTCGTCGCCTCGGGACGCAGCGCGTGGAAGGAGAACACGGTGCGCATCGGCCACATGGGTGCGTTCCACGCGGCGGAGATCGAGGACACGGTGGCGGCGCTTGGGCGGGTGCTCGGCACAACCGCCTTTCCCCGTAGAGAAGTTCAGGCGCCTGGCGGGCATGCGTAGCAGGCGGCCCGTCCCGCGGGCCGCCTCCGGCCGCGGCGGTGCGGCGGGGGTCGCGCCGCACCGCCCGTACCGGTCGCTACACCGTCACGGCGCCGTAGCCATGTCGAAGATGTGGATGTTGGCGTTCGCCGGAAGGACCACGAAGTCGACCGTCCTGTCCGGGTCCAGCGGGATCGAATGGGCGAAGACCCGGTACTTCACGGTGGCGTTGCCGTATCCGTCCGGGCGGTTGCGCCCGTCCGTCGACTTCACCAGCGTCGCACCGTGTGCGTCGGCCGGGTCGAAGGACCAGTTGGGAAAGCCGAACGTCCCGGTGCTGGACGAGCCGTCGGTGTAGTGGACGCTCGCGGTGCCCGTCGCGCCGCTCGTGACGCCCGAGCCGAGGAAGACGAGCGCGCTGCCCTTCCCCGCGAGCTCCACCGCCTGCCCCGAGGCCGCCACGTTGTCCTTGGTGCCGGCCGCGACGTCGGGCCAGGTCAGCTCGGCGCCCAGGGCTTCGACCTTCGCCCCGCGGGTCAGACCGACCGCCGCCAGCTTCTGCGCGGAGAAGCTGTTGCCCTCGCCGTCGTAGTCGCCGGGCCCGGTGTCGGATTCGTCGGTGACGCCCACGTTGTTGTACGCCGCCGCCAGGTTCGCCTGCGGGGACCCGGAGCGTTCGGTGCGGGTGCCGGTTGCCGTGCCCCTGCCGTCCCCGCCCTTGTACGTCGCGGTCGCCGTGAACGTACGGATGACGAAGCCGGGGCGCTTCTCCGGGACCTGGATCCGGAACGACGCGTCCGCCGACGCGCCGGCCGGGAGGGAGCCGTCCACGCTGAGCACGGACGGCTGGACGGCCCAGCCCGTCGGCCCGGCGAACGCGACCTTCAGTGAACGGAGTTGCTGGGGACCGGCGTTCTTGACGGTGACCTTCACGGTGGAGATGGCAGGCCCGTCGAGGTCCACGGGGGAAACGCTCACCTCGGTGGCGACGGCGGCCTCCGCCGGAGCCCCGGCGGAGGCCGCCGTCGCCTGGACGGGGAAGAGGGCGGTCGCCCCGGCCGCAGAGACCGCCACCGCCAGGGTTCTGAGCCGGCCGGTCCGTCGTGCTGATCTCATTACTGCTCCTTCGAGTGACAAGGCGACTGAGCGGCTTGGTGACTGGACGGGCTGAGCCGCCGGTTCAGGAAACCGGCGGCATGTCCGTGCTGCGCGAGTCGAGGCCGGAGCGGAGATTGACCCAGCTGCCCCGGGTGAAGTCCGGGACGGCGACCGGACGGCCCTCCTTCTCCAGGGACATGACACTCAGAGGGACCGGTGCGCACCAGGAGGCCGAGTCGTACACGTCGATGTCCGGCACCAGCCCCGCGCGCATCAGCTGCACCGTGCGCCACTGGAGGATGTAGTCCATGCCGCCGTGGCCGCCGTTCTCGGCCTCGTCGCCGAGCTTCTTCCACAGCCAGTGGTCGAACTCCTTGCGGTAGGCGTCGAAGTCCCGCCAGGAGTGGCCGCCGTGGTCCGGCTCGACGTAGATGCGTCCGCCGGTCGTCGACGTACCGGCGTAGTCCTCGAAGATGCCGCGGCTGCCGGCGAGCGAGTTGATCCGGCTGTACGGGCGGGGCGAGCTCACGTCGTGCTCTGCCCTGATGGTCCTGCCCCTGGCCGTCTCGATCGCACAGCTGACCAGGTCGCCGTTGATGTAGGTCTCGCGCCACGAGGGGTGCGACTTCGGTATGAAGCGCTCCCGGTAGTCGGCCAGCCCCTTCGGCGCGGTCGCGGTCGCCTTGAGCGTCGTCATGCGGTCGCCGCGGTTGATGTCCATGGCTGCCGCGATCGGCGCGAGGCCGTGCATGGCGTAGAAGGACGCGGTGCTGCGCGTGTGCCAGCGCCGACGCCAGGCGTCCGTGTAGTACGTGTCGGAGAAGAGCAGCTCCCGCAGATCGTGAAGGTAGCCGCCGTGGCCGTTCGTGACGTCGCCGAACAGGCCCTCGTGCGCCATCTTGAGCATGGCCAGCTCGTTGCGTCCGTAGCTGCAGTTCTCGGACAGCATCAGGTTCTTGCGGGTGCGCTCCGAGGTGTCCACGAGATCCCACAGTTCGCTGACCTCGGTCGCGATGGGCAACTCGACGACGACGTGCTTCCCGGACAGGAGCGCGGCCTTGCCCTGTTCGTAGTGGAACTCCCACGGAGTGGCGATGTAGACGAGGTCGATGTCGTCGCGCCGCAGCATCTTGGCGTACGCGTCCGCCGATCCGCCGTACTCCGCGGGGCGGGGCATGCCGTCGGCCACCAGACCGTCGGCCGTGCGCTCGGCTCGGTCGGCGCGGATGTCGCAGACGGCGGTGACGA
The DNA here is from genome assembly GCF_001700505.1 of Streptomyces mutomycini. Lineage (GTDB taxonomy): Bacteria > Actinomycetota > Actinomycetes > Streptomycetales > Streptomycetaceae > Streptomyces > Streptomyces mutomycini. Next base: position 15,375 of record NZ_MAPV01000141.1, on the reverse strand, counting down.
CGCAGCCGGGGATGACGGACCAGCCCGTGGTCATGCCGGAACCCCGGTTGCCGAGCCCGATCACACCGACCCTGACGGTCCTGTACTCCTCGAACGGCACATTGATCATCGACTTCTGGCCGGGCCGGCGGCCGGGGGCCGAGGCTTCCGCCCCCGCGGCCGACGGCGCGGCGCTCGTGGCCGCGGCCGCACCGGCGGCCGAGCCGAGGCCGGCCACGACGGCTCCCGTGGCCAGCGTCCCTCCGAGCATCGAACGGCGTGAAACGGCGGGTATTTCGGGCATGGCGAGACACTCCTCGATACGTGACCGGCAGCACTGGCGGGGACGACTCTGGCCGTGTTGTCGGTGGCGTGTCAATAGATGCTCGAAAGAACGGTGTTACGAACAAAATCAAGCATTCGGGCGGAGCGGCATCGGCACCGGGCGTCCCGACTGCCTCGTCGTCGGTGAATCCACCGTGCGAGCCTGTTGCATGCAGTGGTGGCCGTTGCGGGACCTCGGGTGCCGCCGGTGTCGGACCCCGCGGTGGGCGCGCGGACGCCGTCCGCTGCTACGACCGCACCGGACGCCGGAAACGAACGACAGGAATCACATGATCACCGTTCATCTGAAGTACGAGATCGACCCGTACCGCATCGATGACTTCGAGGAGTACGGGCGCCGCTGGATCACCCTCGTCAACCGCTTCGGCGGCAACCACCACGGATACTTCCTGCCCAGTGAGGGCGACAGCGACATCGCCTATGCTCTGTTCACCTTCCCCGACCTCGCCCGGTACGAGCGGTACCGAAAGGACAGCGCCACCGACCCCGAGTGCCAGGCCGCCTTCGAACTGGCCCGCCGCACGCAGTGCATCCGACGCTACGAACGCCGATTCCTGCGCCCCCTCGACGCCTCACCGACTCAGACGGGTGGTAGCTCGGGGGAGCGGCCGTAGGGCGCGGCGCGAGGGGCGGGCGGCGAGCCGGGGGACGCTTCCTCCCGTACGACGCGCACGGTGCGACCGACGAGTGCGCGCAGTGCGGATGAGTACACCTGAGGTGATCGGACGAGGCCCGCCGGGAGAGACGGGCGGGTGTCAGGCCGGGTACTCGCCGGCGAGCGTCGCAGAGGCGAGCTCGACCCGTGAACGGAATCCGGTGCGTTTGAACAGCCTGCCCAGCCGGCTCTCCACGCTCTTCTCGCTGCCGCCGACCACGACGGCAAGTTCGCGGTTGGTCAGCCCCTCCGCGACCAACGTGGCGAGCAGCCGCTCGTTCTCCGCGATGACCAGGCTCCGGCCCGGCATGGCGACCTTCCGCTCGCGCATCAGATTGCGCATCTGTGCTCTGCGCAGCAGCGCGTCGAGGTCGCCGTACAGTGCGTACGCTTCGTGCAGCAGCGAGGCGTCGGCCAGGCCGTGGCGGACCACCAGATGGATCGTCTCGGCGTGCTCGTGGGGCTGTGCGCGCCGGCGTACGAGCTGTACGGCCTCGGCGGCCGCCGCATGGTCTCGGTGCACCACGGCGGTGGCGAGCAGACGGCACAGACGGGCCCGGCCGGTGCCGAGCAGTTCGGCGACCTTCTTCGTCTCGTCCACGCACCGCTGGGCCGCGACCAGATCGCCCGCGGCCAGTTCCGACACGGCACGCGTCAGCCACAGTTCGTCGGTGCCGATGACCAGACCACGTCTGACGGCCTGGGCGATCCCGTCCCTGACACCCTGGGCGGCCCGCTCGGTCGCCCCCAGGGCCCGGTCCAGGTACGCCTCCGGCACGGCCAGCAGGTGGAGCATCACCGGCTGTACGGCCCGCGCCCTCTCGATCACCTCGCGGGACCGGGCCAGCGCGCCGCGCGCACCGAGGATGATGCACGTCTCCCGGCACATCATGGTGTGGGTGGGTAAGTCACCGACCGAGAGACCGGTGGCCAGACTCAGCCGTGCGAGGTCGAGCGCCGGGTCCCAATGTCCGGCCTGGCTGTTCGCCACCACCCGGTCGGGCACGGGCCGGTAGCCGGAGGGCATGGGGTACGCCGCCAGCAGCCGCTCCGCCCGGTCCAGTTCTCCGAGGGCCATCAGCACCCGGGCCAGCTGCGACATCCGCTCGAAGCGGTGCCGTGACGCCGCCGTCCACATGGGCCACCGGGGCGGAGCGGCGACGGCCCGGTCGAAGGGCTCGAACCTGCCGAGGAACACCCCGACGCACTCGCTGAAGAGGAGCCCCAACGCACCCACGACATCGTTGTCCTGACGCCAGACGTCCCCATGGGCCGTCAGGTATTCGTCCGCCTCCCGCCAGCGGTCCAGGTGGCACAGAGCGATGGCCCGGGTGAGGATCCGGTGCCCCTCCCCGCCCGGAAGCGAGCGCCAGCCGTTGTTGCAGATCTCGGCGAGGGCCGCCGTGTCACCGATCCCCCCGAGGGAGACGACGTAGATCATCTCCATTTCGAGCAGGGCTTCCGGGCTGACCAGGTCCGCGTGGCCGGACAGCACCGTCCACGCGCTGTCGAGGGCTTCGGCGTACCGCAGGTGGATGCAGCAGGTGGCGGCGTGCGCGAGCAGTGCCTGGGCACGCCGGTCCGGCTCGGCGATCAGTTCGATGGCGGCGCGCAGCCATCGCTCGGCGAAGTACCCGTCGTCCAGCATCGCGGCGGTTCCCCTGGCGAGGAGTTCGTCCGATGCCCGCCGGGAGTCCACGAACCGCCTCGCCACGACAAGTTGCTCGGCGAGGAACCTGCCGTCCGCGACCGCGTCCCCCGCCCAGATCGCGTCGACCGCCAGCTGGGCGAGCCTGCGACGCTCGTACGGGCCGAGGCAGGTGGCCAGGGCCGAGGCGAGCAACGGCAGCCGGAACCCCCAGTGGCCCGGCCGGGGCCCCTGCCTCAGTAACCCCTCGTCCCGCAGTTCGACCAGTGCCTCGTGGACCTCGGCCTCGTTCGTGCCCAGGGCCTCGGCGATCAGTCCGGCCGCCGCGGAACCAAGGGGATGGAGTACGGCGACCGCCTTGGCCACCGGCCAGACGAGGCCGGCCAGTTGCCGCAGACTCTCGACCGGCGGCAGGCCGGCCGGCAGCGAGGCAGGACGGTCCGGCGAGGTGAGGTGGGCGTGTCGGTCGAAGATGTTCAGCGAACCGCTCCGCTGGTGCCCCGAGACAGCGGCCAGCACGGCGCCTGGCATGCCGCGGCACTCCCGCCGCAGGTACGAGAGCAGTGGTGCCGAAGGCTTGGCCTGTAAGCGCTGGGTGACCAGGGCGCGGACCTCGGACTCGCGCAGCGGACGGAGCGTCACCACCTCGGCGAGACCAGCGGCACGCAGCTGGTCCAGCGCTGCCCGGTCGCCCGGCGGGTCGGCCGCCGAGGGGCGGAGCGCACAGACGAACGTGACCGGGCCGCCCGCCAGCGTGCGGACCATCGGCAGCAGCACGGCACGAGAACTCGGGTCCGTCCACTGCACATCGTCGACGAGGACGATGAGCTTGTCGCACGCGGCGACTGCCGATCGCAGCTCGGTGGCCAGCTGGCGGCCGGAGTCCGTGCGCGGCGACGGAGCGGCGGCCGTCGCTCTGCGCCGGGAGCCGCCGACGGCCGGGTAGAGGGCGCTGAGCTCGGCGGAGAGCCGGGAAGCCAAGGAGTAGGGCCGGTCACGCTCGTTGCGCGCCACCCGCAGCGTCAGAGTGGCGATGCCGAGCGTCTTGAATTCGCCCCTGAGGGCAGCCAGCACCGCGCTGCGCCCGATCCCGGGCGGGCCCGTGAGCAGGATCAGTGACGCGTCGTCCGGGGAGGCGGCGAGGTCGACGACGTGCGCGAGGGAGGCGTCACGACCGAACAGCGTCGGCACCGGCAGCTCGGAATCGGCCACACCGTGCCAGTGTTTGATCACCTCACCAGTATGCCCAGCACTCACACATGGTAGAACGTTTGAACGTTACGATCGGGTTGCCTGCGGGGGAATTGACTACGAGAGCGGTCGACCCCCCGCGCGACCCGGACGTGCGGCGCGCATCAGGGCGCCGGCCTCGTGGGCCGTCGTACGAGGCCCACAAGAGGAGGCCGACAATGGTCCGAACGCGTGCCGCGATCAAGGGAAGGGACCAGGAACTGGCCCTGCTGCGCGCGTCGCTGGCAGCCGGCGGCGGGCGGTTGATCGTCCTCAAGGGGCCGGTCGGTATCGGAAGAACCGCGCTGCTGGACGAGGCGGACCGGTTACTGCGGTTGGCCGGTGTGCGCGTTCTGCCGGTGCGGCTGGGTGCCGCGCCCGGCCCGGAGGGCCGCGACGACGACGCGTTCGCCCTGGCACCCCTGGTGCGCGCGGTACGCGAACAGTTCGAGCGGTTCGAGGACGCCGGGCCGGCCGAATCGCTCGGAACCCTGGCCCGGCTGAGCGACGCGGCGGGGCAGGACACCGCCGGATGGATGCCGGCCATGGTCGCCGCGCTGGACAGCCTGTTCCACCGGATCTGCCGTCCGGGACGCACCGCGGTTCTGGCCGACGACGCGCACGCGGTCCCGGAGCCCGCTCCGATGCTCACCGCGGCACGCCGCTCCGGGTGCCTGGTGCTGGCCACCTGCGAGGAGAGCGCGCAGTACGCCCGGGGACTCGCCGAACTGCTCGCCGCCGCCGATCAGGTGATCACTCTCGGACCACTGCCCGACGACATCGCGGAGTCCCTGGCGTGCCGCGCGTCGGGGTCGCGGCTCGACGAGGCGGTGCCGGACATCCTGCGCACGGCTCTGGGACCGTTGTTCGGCAACCCCGGTACCGTGCTGAGCACCCTCGACGACCTGCGCAGGCGTGGCCGGCTGACCGCCTTCCGCGGCCGGTTGTGCCTGCGGACACCGTCGGAGCCGATCGAGCTGCCGGAGGGCCACCACCTCCTGCGCCGGGTCGCGGCCCTCGGTGAGCCGGCGGCGCGGCTGCTGTCCTCGGTCGCGGTGTGGAACGGCATCGGCGTCGACGATCTGCCGCTGCTCGCCGAGGTGACCGGAACCGGCCTCACCGACTGCGGACGTCTGCTCGACCAGTTGATCGACGCGGAGGTGCTGGTTGCCGACCCGGCAGGCCGGGTGACCTGCCGGTGTCCCGCTCTGGCGGCGTCCGCCACCGGCCGGCCGGGCGCACACCGAGGTGTCGCGTTGCACGCGTCGATCGCCGGACGGCTGCTGGCCCGGCACCGGCAGGGCGTCGCGGTCGATCCCGCGGCCCTCGCCGACCACCTCGCGCACGGTGGCACGGCCGTCGCACCGGAACCGCACACGGTCACCTGGCTGCTCGACCTGGCCGCAGACGCCGAGCCGGAGCGGCCGGAGCGCGCGGCCCTGTGGTGCGCGGCTGCCCTGCGGCATCTGCCCCCCGGCGAACCGGAGCACGCCCGTGCGCTGACCCGACTGCTGAACCTGGCCGTCCGAACGGGCCGGTACGGACTGCTGCGCGGCGTGCTCACCCAGTACGCGGAACACGGATGCGCTCCCGGCTCTCTGGCCCAGATGCGTCTGGCGGCGGTCCTGGTCGCCCTGCACTCCGGTGAACCACCCGCCGAGGAGGCCGTGCGCTCACTGCTGGACAAGGGGATCACGGGCCGCGAGCCGATCGGATTCGCGCAGTGGTGGTTCGGCCGTCAGCCGCCGCCGGACGGAGTGGCGGTGAAGGACGGGCCGACCGGCCTGGCCGGGGCCCAGGAACTCTTCTCGGCCGACCAGATGGAGCTGCTGAGTACCGCACTGACCGGCGATCCGGGCGCCTGCGAGCGGGTCTGGCGCAACTCCGGCCGGACGGTGCCCTCCGCGAAGCTGGGACAACTGCATCGCGGAGCCGCGGTGGTCGACGTGGCCGCGGTGACGCGGCTCGTGCTCGGTGCCCGCTACCGGCTTCCCGTGACCGGCGTGCTCGGCGCGTACCGCCGGGCCGTGCACGGCTACATCGGTGCCGACTGGTCGCAGGCCATGTCCGCGGCCCGGGAGCTGGAACTCTCCGACTCCCAGGACACGTTGGTGCACCACGCCGCTCGCCTGATCGCCGCCGACATCTGCGGGATGCGCGGTGAACCCCGGCAGGCGGCCCTCTGGCTGGCCGACGTGGCACCGGTCCCGAGGCTCGCCGTGATGCGTGCCTGGGTGAGGATCGGTGCGCTCAGCCGCACGGGTGACGACCGGAGGGTGGCGCCGCTGGCCGTGCAGCTCAGCCGGCGTCTGCGCGAGGCCGGATTACACGCGGGCCTGCACCTGCTGCTGATGCGGGCCGTGCAGATCGCCTCGTTCGCCGACGATCACGACGGTGCCACATCGCTGCTGGACGAGTTCGCCCTTCTGCACCGCGAGGCAGGGACGGACACGATGGAGGGCCTCGTCCTGGCGCGTGGCCTGGTGTACCGCGACGTCCGCCTCGCCCGGGCGGCCAGCGATCTGACCCGGAACAGGGGAGATCTGGCGTCGCTGATGGAGTCCTGCCTCGCCATCGCGCGCTTCGCCGAGGACCCGCGTCCCTGGCTGCGCGAGGCCCACGGCCTGGCCACCCGGTGCGGTGCGTCGTCGGTGATGGGACGCGTCCGCGCGGTCACCCGCGAACGGGGGGTCCCCGCACCACGGGCGCGCGGCCGGCGTGAGGCCCTGGCCGCCACCGAGCGACGCATCATCGAGCTGATCGGTGAGGGCCTGACCAACCGGCAGATCGCGCTGCGCCTCCAGGCCAGCGAGAAGACCGTGGAGAACTACCTGACCCGCTTGTTCGCCCGTACCGGCTGCCGTTCCCGCGTCGAGCTGGCCGCAGCCAGCCTGGGAGGCCGGCTGCGGCAGCCGTCGCCCTGAGCGGCTCCGGGGCCGGGCCGAAGATGCCATTCCTCGGTCCCACTCGGGCCGAGGACGGCCATCGGTGACGACAGCCCCGGTACGGCCTCCCTAACGTCGAGTGCATGACCGACATCGACGTTCCTCAGGTCGCTGATCCCGAGGTGGCAGCAATCGTGCGGGCCGAGGTCGAGGGCCGGTGGCCGGATGACGTTTCGGGCCTCGACGAACTCGTACGGTACGGACTGATGCCCTTCGGCAAGATGATGGGCCCCTGGCTGGTGATCCGTTCCAGTCTCGCGGTGGGAGGCGACATAGCCACTGTCCTTCCCGCAGCGGTGGCCCTTGAATGTGTGCAGGTCGGCGCGATGATGCATGACGACATCATCGACAGCGACCCGGAGCGGCGCAGCAAGGCGGCCGCGCACACGGTGTTCGGGGAGTCGGCCGCGATCGTCGGAGGCGACGGGCTGTTCTTCCACGGCTTCGCCGCCCTGGCCGAGTGCCATGATGCCGGGGCGCCCCCCGCGCGGGTCGCGCAGGCGCTGGCGGTCCTGTCCAAGGCCGGAGTACGCATCGGGGACGCGGCCCTCAGCGAGATCCGGATGAGTCGCGGCATCTGCTCCGTCGAGGAATACCTCAGCATGATCGCGGACAAGAGCGGTGCTCTGCTGTGGATGGCCTGCGGTGTCGGCGCCACCCTGGGAGGGGCCGACGACAGGTGCCTGGGGGCCCTCAGCGAGTACAGCGATCAGCTGGGTATCGCGTACCAGATCCGCGACGACCTGATGGCCTACGACGGAACGCGGGCAGGCAAGCCCAACGTGTCCGACGTCCGCAACGGCCGGCCCACCCTGCCGGTGCTGCTCGCCCACGAACGTGCCTCCGCACAACAGCAACGGCGCATCGAGCGCCTGCTCGCCGACACCTCCGTACCGGTCGACACACGCTACGAGGCCATGGTCGAGCTGGTCGACGCGTACGAAGGGACAGAGGCGGCGCGCGAGGTCTCGCACCGCCATGTCCGGCTGGCCACGACGGCGTTGGAAGGCCTGCCGCCCGGCATCCACCGGGACGCGCTGGCGGATCTCACCGTGCCCGGTCGCCTGGTGTAGCGCGGCCCCACCCCGAGGAGCTGGCCTGATGACCTCCCCGACCTATGCGACGTACTTGCGTCTGGACGAACTGCTCTCGTTGCAGCAGCCGCTCACACCGGCGGAGCAGCGGGACCTGAGCGACAGTGAGCGGCTCTTCATCGTGGTGCACCAGGCGTCCGAGACGCTGCTCAGCCAGGTCCTCGTCGACCTGAGACACATCGACGCCCACCGGTGCGGGCAGCAGTGCTTCTCCCAGCGCGTGGAGCGGGCGGCGCGGCTGGTGGACGCCCTCGCAGGGCAGTTGACGCTCCTGCACCGCACACTGCGCCGGGAGGACTTCCTCCGGTTCCGGGACCGGTTCGGCACGGCGAGCGGGCTGGACTCGGAGCAGTTCAAGGAACTGTTCTCGCGGGTCAGGCGCCTGACGAAGCACGGTGCCGACGACCGTTCGCCACAGGAGGCACAGCGGCTCGGCGAGCTGGGCGCCGCCGTGGGGCGGTGGCGGAGCACACACCTGGAACTGGTCGACCACATGCTCGGAGACCGGCCGGGCACGGGCGAGACCTCCGGTGCCCGCTTCCTGGCAGCCCGGCTCGGCGACGTACCGGCGGGTGCGGAGCCGGCAGGTGCGGAGCCGGCCGCCGCGTCGTCGCGGCCTGACCACGAGGACTCCCCTGACGCCCAGCCACTGTCATCGTCGTCCGCGCGGCCCTCGTCCGCGCGGCCCTCGCTGGGACACGTGGTCGTGGTGGGCGGCAGCGTGGCGGGACTGCTGACCGCGCACGTCCTCGCGGACCACGCCCGACGGGTGACCGTACTGGAACGCGACCACTACGAGCAGAGCCCCGGTCCCCGTGCGGGCGTGCCGCAGTCGCGTCATACCCATGTCCTGCTGACCAGCGGGATGAACGCGCTGGACGAGCTGCTGCCCGGGCTGCTGCCCGAGCTCACGGATGCGGGCGCTCCGCGGGTGGCGGTGCCGGGAGACCTCGGGGTGTGGCAGGCGGGCCAGTGGATATCACGCCGCAACCCCTCGGCTCCGATCATGACCCCGTCGCGTCCCTTCCTGGAGAACCACGTTCGCCGGCACGTCCTGGCCGACTCCCGCATCGAGGTCCGCACCGGGGTCGAGACGACGGGCCTGCTCGGCCGGCCGGGTCACATCACCGGCGTCGTGGTCCGGGACCGCGGCGTCGAACATGGCAGCCCTCAGGAACTCACGGCCGACCTGGTGGTGGACGCCACGGGGAGGGGCAGCCGTACGCCCCGGTGGCTGACCGAACTGGGTGACCGGCCCCCCGCCGAAGAGGTGGTGGAGACGGGACGGGCGTACGCCACGTGCGTCTTCCACGCCGACGACCCGGCCGAGGATCTCAGGGGCTTCTACGTCGTGCCGGACGCGGAGCAGCCCTTCGGCGCCATCATCCTGCCCGTCGAGGGCGGCCGCTGGTCGGTCACCCTGTCCGGGCCGCGGGGCCAGGCGCCGCCCACCGACCCGGAGGGGTTCGTCGACTTCGCCGACCGGCTGCCGCACCCCGCTCCCTACAAATGGCTGAGCGCGGCACGCCCGGTCGCCCGGCCCGTGGGATACCGCCACACCGCCAACCGGCGCCGCCGCTACGACCGTCGGGGACGGGGCGCCACCGGGCTGCTCGTCATCGGGGACGCGCTGTGCGCGTTCAACCCCGTCTACGGCCAGGGCCTGTCCGTGGCGGCCCTGAACGCGGTCGCCCTGAGGGACGTACTGGCCGGCGGAGGCACCCCCTCGGCGCACGTCCTTCAGCGGGCGGTGCTGCGGTCCTCTCACGCGGCGTGGGCCGTCGCGACGGGCGCGGACAGTCCGATGCCGGGAGCCATCGGCAACGCGGTGCGGACCGGCCCCGTCGCCCGGCTGCTGAATCGCTACCTCAGCCGTGTGCGCGCTCACGTACCGAGCGATCCGGTCGTGTGTGCGGCCAATCGTGACGTCCTCTTCCTGCTGAACCCGCCCCACAGTCTGCTCACCTCTCCCCAGGTCCTGCGGCGGGTGCTGCTGAGGACGGCCCGGCCGACTTCTCGTGACCTGCCCACGCCGTGACCATCACGAGCCGACAGCGAAGGTGCACCATGCGACACGCCAGTGCGTTCCCGGACCGTCCCTGTGCGGACGTGCCCCGGGCGGCCTCCCGATTCCTCGTCCGCCGTGCGGGTGGCCGGTGGGGCTCATGACGACGACACCGACCAGGGGACTCACCCCGGTGCTCGACACCGGGCGGACGATGCTGGGCCCTGCCCTGCGGGACGCCGTCAACTCCCACCTGGGGCCGGAGATGAGCCGGATCGCCCACTACCACTTCGGATGGGCGGACGCCGAGGGCCGGCCGACCGGTACCTGGGGCGGGAAGATGCTCCGGCCCACCCTGGCGCTGCTGTCGGCGCGGGCGGCGGGCGCGACGGACGCGGAGGGCCTTCCCGCCGCACTGGCCGTGGAGCTGGTGCACAACTTCTCACTGCTGCACGACGACATCATGGACGCCGACGAGACGAGACGCGGCAGGGCCACCGCGTGGACGGTCTTCGGCGTTCCGAGCGCGATCCTGGCCGGTGACGCGATGGTCACCGCGGCCACGTCCGTGCTGCTGGCCGCGCCGGCTGCGGGTGCCACTTCCGCCACCGTGTCGCTGATGACCGCCACCCAGCGGATGATCGACGGCCAGACCTCCGATGTCGAGTTCGAACGACGCGACGACGTGACCCTGGGCGAGTGCCTGCGTATGGCCGGCGACAAGACAGGCGCACTGCTCGGGTGCGCCTGTGCGCTCGGGGCGGAACTGGTCGGCGCGGAACGGTCTTTGATCGAAGGGCTGGACGCGTTCGGCGCACACATCGGGCTCGCCTTCCAGCTCGCCGACGACCTGCTGGGCATCTGGGGCGATCCGGACAGGTCCGGGAAACAGGTGGGAGCCGACCTGCGCGTCCGCAAGAAGTCCCTGCCCGTGGTGGCCGCGCTGAACTCACCCGGTGCGGATGAGCTTCGCGCCCTGTACCTGGGTCCGGAGCCGATGACCGAGCGCACCGTCCAGCGCGTCACCGAGCTCGTGGAACGTGCGGGAGGACGGGACTGGGCGCAGGACGAGGCCGCCCGTCAGATCGCCGCGGCGGAGCAGCGCATCACGGCCACCGGGACCCCGGACGACGTGCTCGGCGAGTTGCTGGAGGTCGCCGGGTTCATCGTGGGCAGGCAGCTGTGACGCGGCGCCTCGCCCGGCAGGGTGCGCAACCGCTCCGCCACGCCCCGGGCCGGCCGCGTTCCTCCGTCCGAGCAGTACCGGGGCAGGGCCGGCCGAAGGGGTGACGTGAGGGAAAGCCGGCGAGCGGCACTCCCGCGCAGGACGCGGGAGCGTCGTGGCTCTGGAACGCCCCCGCTCACCCCGGACGCCACTCCGTGGCGGCCGGATGGTGTCTGTGTCCCACCTCCTGATGAACAGAAAGGCGATTTCATGACCGACTCCACAGCGATCCCCATCGGGGGACGAGCCGCCGGATGCCCGTTCGCTCCCGTTCCGGAACTGTACGAGGCCCAGAAGGACGAGGAGTTGCGCCGGGTCACGGTACCCAGCCCGCTGCTGGGCGATTTCGACGCGGTGGTCGTCACCCGGTACGAGGACGTCAAGAGCGTGCTCGCGGACGACCAGCTGCGCATGGGCGGGTCCATGCCGTACCAGGCCGGCAACCTGTTGAGTTACGACGGCCCTGAACACTCCCGCCTGCGGCGCATGCTGACCGGCTCGTTCACGACCAAGCGGGCGCGGGAACTCCGGCCGCAGATCGAGGGCGTCGTCGAGTCCGCCCTGGACACGGTGGCGCAGGCCGGTCAGGGCGCGGACCTGGTGAAGCACTTCTGCACCCCCATCCCGACGCTGGTCATCTGCGAACTGCTGGGTGTGCCCTACGCCGACCGTGAGGATTTCCAGCACCGCACCGCGGTCGCACTGGACTTCAACACGAGCCGCGAGGTGCAGATGCGGCAGGCGGCCGAGATGGAGGCCTACATGGCCGGTCTCGTGGCACGCCACCGGGAGAGCCCGGGCGACAACGTACTGGGCCGTGTGGTGCGTGACTTCGGCGGCGAGCTGACCGACAGCGAACTGGCGGGTATCGGCAACATGCTGCTCATCGCCGGGCACGAGACGATCGCCAGCACGCTGTCGGCCGCCATCGCACTGCTCCTTGGACACCCCGATCAGCTCGCAGTGGTACGAGACGACCCCTCGGCGACCGACGGGGCCGTCGAGGAGCTGCTGCGGTACTGCGCGCCGGCCGCCATCCTTCCGCGTCAGGCGGCCGGAGACATCTGCGTACGCGACCAGAAGATCAAGGAGGACGAGCGGGTCGTGGCGTCCGTACTCGCCGCCAACCGGGACCTGGGTGCGGCCGACCAGGACCTGGACAACCTGGACGTGCGGCGTCCTGTCCAGCGCCACCTCACCTTCGGTTTCGGCCCGCACCAGTGCCTCGGCCAGCAGTTGGCACGTATGGAGCTGCGCGTCGCGCTGCCGGCGCTGTTCACCAGGTTCCCCACGCTGCGGCCGGCCGTCCCGCTCGACGAGCTCGACTACCGGACCAACGCGCTGGTCTTCGGTGTGAACGCCCTGCCGGTCACCTGGTGAACCTTCAGCCGATGGAGAAGACGATGAGGATCGAGGTCGACGAGAGCCGGTGCTTCGCGGTCGGGAACTGCGCGCTGATCGCACCGGCGGTCTTCGACCAGCGCGACGAGGACGGCACGGTGACCCTGCTCGACGCGACTCCACCGGAGCGGGAGCACGAGCCGGTCCGGGCGGCGACCCTGCGCTGCCCGGCCTCGGCCATCGCCCTGCACGAGAACGAAACGCGGGCTCACGATGAGTGACCTGCTCTGCCAGATGTTCGACCGACCCCCAGGGGGTACCCCATGCGTGACGTAGACGTGCCGGTCCTGATAGTCGGTGGTGGAGGCTGTGGACTGGCCGCCTCGGTCCTGCTGTCCGACGTGGGTGTGCGCCACCTGCTGGTGGAGCGTCGCGAGTCGACATCGGTCCTCCCGAGGGCGCACTACCTGAACCAACGCACCATGGAGATCTTCCGGCAGCACGCAATCGCCGACGACGTCTACGGGATGAGCGCTCCGCAGGCCAACATGAGCGAGGTCGCCTGGCGGACCTCGCTGGCAGGAGACGGCCCGCTGGACGCGCGGGAACTGCACCGGATGGACGCCTTCGGCGGAGGCAGCACTGCCGGGCCCTACGCGGCCGACAGCCCCGGCCCCTCGACCAACCTCCCGCAGCACCGGCTCGAGCCGTTGCTGCGCCGGCACGCGGAGCACCGGGCACCGTCCAGCCTGCTCTTCGGTCACGAGATGACGGGGTTCAGCCAGGACGAGGACGGGGTCACCGCGCGGATCACCGACCGGTCCACCGGCCAGGAACGCGTCGTCCGCGCCCGCTACCTCCTGGGAGCCGACGGCGGCAGGAGCATCGGCAGGTCGCTCGGCATTCCGATGGACGGTGCCGGGGGCGCCTTCACCATCATCTCGGTCCACTTCAGCGCGGACCTGTCGCGCTGGTGGAGCGGTGACTCGGTGCTGATGACCCACATCATCAGCCCCGACGGTGAGGTCTCCGTGGTCGTCGCGACCGGACCCGAATGGGGCCTGGCCTCCGAGGAATGGGCGCTGCACTTCCGGGTGCCGCCCGGTGCCGCGGTGGACCTCGGAACGGATGCGATCGCCACGCGGGTACGCGAACTGCTCAAGCTGCCCGAGGACCTGAGCGTGCGGGTCCGCCACGTCAGCGAGTACCGGCCGGAGGCGGTGGTGGCCAGGTCCTTCCGGGCCGGCCGGGTCTTCCTCGCCGGAGATGCCGCGCACCGGCAGCCGCCCGCCGCCGGAGGCGGGCTGAACACGGCGATCCAGGACGTGCACAACCTCGCGTGGAAGCTCGGGGCCGTGTTCGGCGGCCAGGCAGGCGACGCGCTGCTGGACACGTACGAGTCGGAGCGGCTGCCCGTCGCGGCACGCAACGTGAGCTGGTCGATGGCCAGCCTGCTCAACTACGGGGTGCTGTTCGCGAGCCTCGGCATGGTGCCCGGACAACCGGAGGCCACGCATTCCAACTTCCGCGAACTCCTCTCCGACACACCGATGGGGGAGACCCGGCGGGCCGTGGTGCGTGAGGTGTTCGGCACCCAGCGGATCGAGTACCAGGCGCACGACATCGAGCTCGGTCACGTCTACGCGGACGGCGCGGTGCTCCCGGACGGCACCCCGCCGCCGCCCCGCGACCCGATGGGCGCCACCTACCATCCGCTCACCCGGCCTGGGCACCGGCTGCCGCACGCCTGGCTGCTGCGCGGTGACAACCGGGTGTCGACGCACGATCTCGTCGGCGGCGACGCCGGCTTCGTGCTGATCACCGGGCCGCTGAGCGAGGGCTGGACCGTCGTGGCCAAGAAGGCCGCGGACACGTATGGGGTGGCGCTCACCGTGGTGTCCATCGGGAGCAGCCCGGATGCGGCGGACTACTGGGACGCCGAGGGCGCCTGGGCCAGGGTGCGGGGGACCGAGGACGACGGTGCCGTCCTCGTACGGCCGGACCAGCACGTCGCCTGGCGCCGCACCCACGCGGGCCCGCGCGCCGACCAGGAACTCGACGCGGCGCTCCGGCGTGCCCTCGGCCACTTCGACGCGACGACCACCGGGAGCTGAGCGTGCCCTCCACCGACGCCGAGCGTGTCGTCCACGACTTCCTGACGCGGATGGGACCGACTCCGGCCGACGTCAGGCAGACCGTGGACAGCTGCCTGACCGACGACTGCGTATGGGAGAACCCCGGATCCCCGGTGTGCCGGGGAAAGGCGGAGATCCTCGCACTCCTGCCGGCCGACTTCGCACGGCTGGAAGTCAGGTTCCGGCATACGGCCTCCACGGCGGACACCGTCCTGACCGAGCGGGTCGAGAGCATGTTCCGCGTCGACGGCACCCCGATCGCGCAGCACCTGAAGGTGATGGCGGCGTTCGAGGTGCGGGCCGGCCGGATCAGCGCCTGGCGGGACTACTACGACCACACCCACCTCATTTCCGAGCGCCCGGACTGGTGACCATGACGTACAAGCGAACGGATCTGCTGCAACTCCGAGCCGAACTGGTCGGCAGGGTGCACAAGTTCGGGCCGGTGTTCGCGGAGGGTGTCGCCGCGGGGGAGCGGGAGCGGAGGCTGCCCGACGACACGGTGCGCGCGATCGACGACTCGCAGGTGAGCCGGCTCTGGACCGCGAGCTCCTACGGAGGACTGGAGACGGACGTCCGCACCCTGAGCGAGGTCGCCAAGGCGCTGTCCCACTACTGCCCGTCCACCTCCTGGGTGGTCAACAACATCAACGGTTCGAACCTGCTCGCCGCGAAGTTCCCGCAGGCCGCCAGGGACGAGGTGTTCGGGGACGACCCCGGCACCAAGCTGGCCTCGGTCTTCGCGGCCACGGGCACCGCGGTGCGCACCGCGG